>DATFRA010000167.1:0-9943 GCA_035263705.1 Allostellaceae bacterium | reverse complement strand
TCCAGAAGCCGGCGGCGGGTAGCACGTCGAGCACTGGCGGCGCGTCGGGCACCGGCACCGCTGATCCCACGAAGAAGCCGTAACCGAAAGCACGTTTCACGCACCTTGCAGGGCGCGGCGCCTCCGGCGCCGCGCCTTTTTCATGCGGAGCGCTACAGCATCGCCGCGGTAAGCGCGAGGATGCCAAACACGATGATGGCGACGCCGGAGGCGCGGTTGATCCAAACCAGCGCCGTCGCCGGCAACCGGTGCCGCGTGAGGCTCACCGCGGTACTGAGCGCGAACCACCACAGCGCCGAGCCCACGAACACGCCGGCGACCAGCACCACGGTCTCACCGGTGGCGCTCATCGCGCCCAATCCGGCCATGACGGCGGCGAAGCTCAGGATGGTCGCGGGATTGGCGAGAGTGAGGAGAAAGGTCGTCGCATAAGTCGTGGCGAGCCCGGCCGAGTCCGTGCCGACGCGCTCGCCCGGCGCCTCTGCCCGCAGGACGGTGAGCCCCAGTAGGATCAGCGCCGCTCCGCCCGCGAATTGCAGCGGCTGGCGCGCACTCACGAGCACTTCCGTCACCGCCGTCAGCCCCGCCGCCGCGACGAGGCCGTAGACCATGTCGGCCGTCGCCGCGCCCATGCCGGCCGCAAGACCCAAGCGCCAACCGCCGGAGAGGGTCCTGCGGATGCACAGGAGCCCGATCGGACCCACCGGCGCAGCGATGGAAAAGCCAAGGGCGAGGCCCTTGAGCGCCGCCAGTACGAGCGCGTCCATGGGTTCTCTCTAGCGCATTTGAGAGGCGAACCCTATATACGGGCGCCATGGGCGGCACCCCCTTCATCAAGATGCACGGGCTCGGCAACGACTTCGTCGTGCTGGACGCGCGCACGCATCCGATCGTGCTCGACGAAGCCCGCGCGCGCGCCATCTCCGACCGCCATACCGGCGTCGGCTGCGACCAGCTCCTGGTGATGGAACCGCCCATGCGCGCCGGCGCCGACGTGTTCATGCGCATCCGCAACGCCGACGGCGACGAGGTCGAGGCCTGCGGCAATGGCACCCGCTGCGTCGCCGCCGCCTTGATGCGCGAGACCGGCAAGCCGCGCGTGGTGATCGAGACCGTGGCGGGCCTGCTGGAGGCGAGCGAGGCGGGCTCGGCCCGCGTCACCGTCGACATGGGGCCCGCGCGGCTTGGTTGGCGCGAGATTCCACTCGCGCGCGAGTGCGACACGCTCCATGTGCCCGTGAGCGTCGGACCGCTCACGGATCCCGTCGGCACCAACATGGGCAATCCGCACGCGACTTTCTTCGTGCCCGATGCGGAGGCGATCGACGTGGCGGCGCTCGGCTCCACCCTCGAGCGCCACGCCATGTTCCCGGAGCGTGCCAACATCGGGATCGCGAGCCCTGCCGGGAAGGACCGGCTCCGCTTCCGCGTCTGGGAGCGCGGCACCGGCATCACCGTCGCCTGCGGCACCGGCGCCTGCGCCGCCGCGGTGGCGGCGGCCCGGCGCGGCCTCACCAGCCGCCGCGTGACGGTGGTCGCCGATGGCGGCCCGCTCGAGATCGAATGGCGCGCCGACGGCCACGTGCTCATGACGGGGCCCGCCGCGGTAAGCTTCACCGGCGTCATCGATCCCGCCTTGCTCGGGTGAGCCCATGGCAGGGGTCGACGTCATCACCCTGGGCTGCCGCCTCAATGCGCTCGAGTCCGAGGTGATCCGGCGCGAGGCGGGTGCGGCCGGCCTCGAGGACGCGGTGATCGTCAACACCTGCGCGGTGACGGCGGAGGCCGAGCGGCAGGCGCGGCAGGCGATCCGGCGTGCCCGCCGCGCGCGGCCGGGCGCGCGGCTCATCGTGACGGGCTGCGCGGCACAGATTACTCCCGAGCGCTACGCGGCCATGGCCGAGGTGGACGAGGTGCTCGGCAATCTCGAGAAGCTCCGGGCGGAGAGCTACCGCGTGCCCGGCCCCCGCGTCGCCGTCGACGACATCATGGCGGTGCGCGAAACCGCGGCGCATCTGGTGGACGGCTTCGAGGGGCGTGCGCGCGCCTTCGTCGAGGTGCAGCAAGGCTGCGATCATCGGTGCACCTTCTGCATCATCCCGTTCGGGCGCGGCAACAACCGCTCGGTGCCGGCGGGCGAGGTGGTGGCGCAGGTGCGCGCGCTCGTCGAGGGCGGCTACGCCGAGGTGGTGCTGACCGGTGTGGACCTCACCGGCTACGGCGGCGACCTGCCGGGACGGCCGAGCCTCGGATCGCTCGTCCGCCGCGTGCTGAAGCTCGTGCCGGAGCTTGAGCGCCTGCGGCTCTCCTCGCTCGATCCCGCGGAGATCGACGAGACGCTTTGGTCCCTGATCTCGGGCGAGCCGCGGCTGATGCCGCATCTACATCTGTCGATCCAGTCGGGCGACGACCTGATCCTGAAGCGCATGAAGCGGCGGCACAGCCGCGCGCAGGCCCTCGACGTGGCTCGCCGGGCGCGCGCGCTGCGGCCGGAGATCGTGCTGGGCGCGGACGTGATCGCTGGCTTCCCGACCGAGGACGACGGCATGGCCGAGCGGACCCTGGCCTTTGTCGACGAAGCCGGGCTCGACCTCCTGCACGTGTTTCCCTTCAGCCAACGGCCGGGTACGCCGGCAGCGCGGATGCCCCAGGTCCCGAAGCCGGTCATCCGCGAGCGCGCCGCACGGCTGCGCGCCGCCGGTGACGCCGCCCGCCGGCGGGCGTTCGAGCGCGTCGTCGGGAAGACCGTGTCCGCGCTGGTGGAGCAGCCCGGTATCGGACACAGCGAGCATTATCTGCCGGTGCGGCTGCCCGTGACCGCCGCCGAGGGCGACGTGCATAGGGTACGGGTCGTCGCCGCAGACAACAGGGCACTGGTGGCCGAGGGTGCCGCGTGAGCGAGGCGAAGTCCGGCTGGTTCTCGCGCCTGAAGCAGGGGCTCGCGCGCTCCTCGGCGAGGCTCAGCGACGGCATCGCGGGAATCTTCACGAAACGGCGCCTCGATGACGCGGCGCTCGGCGAACTCGAGGAGTTGCTGATCGGCGCCGATCTCGGCGTGGGGCTCGCGGCGGAAGCGGCGGAAACCTTGCGCCGCACACGATTCAACCAGGAGGTCTCGCCCGAGGAGATCCGCGCCAGCCTCGCTGACGACATCGCGCGCCGGCTCGCGCCCGCGGCGAAGCCGCTCGCGATCGACCACAGGGCGCTTCCCTTCGTCATGCTGGTGGTGGGCGTCAACGGCAGCGGCAAGACCACCACCATCGGCAAATTGGGAAAACAGTTCCGCGACAACGGCTGGTCGGTGCTGCTGGCGGCCGGCGACACTTTCCGCGCGGCAGCGGTGGAGCAGCTCGAGATCTGGGGCGAGCGCACGGGCGTGCCCGTGGTGGCGAAGGAGACCGGCGCCGACGCGGCGGGCCTCGCCTTCGAGGCGGTGGAGCGCGCGCGGCGCGAGGGCATCGACGTGCTGCTGATCGACACCGCGGGCCGGCTCCACAACAAGTCCGACCTGATGGCAGAGCTGCAAAAGGTCGTGCGCGCGATCAAGAAGGCGGCACCGGCGGCACCACAATCGGTGCTGCTGGTGCTCGACGCCACGGTCGGCCAGAACGCGCACCAGCAGGTCGACACCTTCCGCAGCATGGTCGGCGTCACCGGCCTCGCCATGACCAAGCTCGACGGCACCGCGAAGGGCGGCGTGCTGGTGGCGGTCGCTGAGAAATTCGGCCTCCCCATCCATTTCATCGGCGTGGGCGAAGGCGCCGACGACCTCCGCCCGTTCGACGCCCAAGCCTTTGCCCGCGGCCTCGTGGGCCTCGATGCCTAATCACGGGAGGAAATCATGACCGAGCCGCGCTTCAAGACGCTGACGCCTGAGACCATGACGCCCGAGCAGCGGCGCGTCGCGGACGCGATCGTCAGGGGACCCCGCGGCGGCATGCGCGGCCCCTTCAGCGCGCTGCTCAGGAGCCCCGGCCTCGCCGATGTCGCCCAAAAACTCGGCGAGCACGTGCGCTTCAAGATGACGATGCCGGCGCCGCTCCGCGAGCTCGCGATCCTCCTGACCGCACGCCACTGGACCGCGCAGTACGAGTGGTACGCGCACAACAAGATCGCGCGCGAGGCCGGCCTCGCGCCCGCGATCTGCGACGCCATCGCCGAGGGCAAGCGGCCCGCGACGTTGTCGGCGGACGAAGCGATCGTCTATGAGTTCTGCTCGGAGCTGCTGTCGACCACGCAGATGAGCGACGCCACCTTCGCCAAGACCCGCGAGTGCTTCGGGGAGGCCGGTGTGATGGAGCTAACGGGCACCTGCGGCTATTATTCGCTGGTGGCCATGGTGCTCAACGTCGACCGCCAGCCGATCCCGGAGGGCGCGGTGCCATTGAAGCCCCTGAGGTAGTTCCGAACGGGAGGTTCGCCATGTCATTCGAAGGCTTCCCCGGCCGGCAAGTTCGAGAAAAGCTCGATCATCCCGTGATCGATGCGGACGCGCATATCGTCGAGTGCGACTTCGCCCATCTCGATTTCGTGCGGGAGATCGCGGGGCCGGAGATCGCCAAGGCGGTGGCGACGACGCAGTCCTCGCACGGATCCACGGTGCGCGGGTTCTGGTGGGGGCTGCCCTCGGGGCCGCATACCGCCGACCGCGCGATGGCGCAGTTGCCGCGCTATTTCCGCTCGCGCCTCGACGAGTGCGGCATCGATTTCGCCCATTGCTACACGACGCGCGGCCTCGGCCACATCCACCAACCCGACGAGGCGATGCGGCGCGCGAGCTGTCGTGCGCTCAACATGCTCTATGCCGAGATGTTCGCCGAGGTCGGCGACCGGCTCCGGCCCGTCGCGGTGATCCCGACCTATACGCCCCGGGAGGCGATCGAGGAGCTCGAGTTTGCGGTCAAGGAGCTCGGCCACAAGGCGGTCATGATCGGCACCGAGCTCAGGGGTCCCGCGCGCAAGGCCGCTGCCGGCAGCGACCCCTACCTCTCGCCCGCGCAGGTGACGCGCTCGATCGTGATGGATTCGCCCTACGACTACGATCCGTTCTGGCGCAAATGCATCGAACTCAAGGTGGCGCCGGCCTGCCACAGCTCCTCGCGCGGCGCCAACAGCTATCGCACATCGCCCAGCAACTACGTGTTCAACCACCTCGGCGACTTCGCGAACGGCTCCGAGTTCTTCTGCCGGTCGCTCATTTTCAGCGGCGTCACGCGACGGTTCCCGCAGCTCAGCTTCGCCTTCCTCGAGGGCGGCATCGCCTGGGCTGTCAACCTGCTGAACGACATCGTGGAGCACTGGGAAAAGCGCAACCTCGACTCGCTGAAGCGCAACCTCGACCCCGCGACGCTCGACGTCGACCTGCTGGAGCGACTCTTTTCGGAGTTCGGCGACGCGCGGCACACGCCCCAGCGCATCCGCGAGCGCCCGCACGCCGGCTTCTCGGCGACCACGCTCCCGGCCAACGCCGACGAGTTCGCGGCCTGCGCGCTCCGCGAGGTCCGCGACCTGCGCGCGCTCTTCGTCGACCCCTTCTACTTCGGCTGCGAGGCAGACGACCGGATGGTCAGCACGGCCTTCAACCGCCGCCTCAATCCGCTGGGTGCCACGCTCAAGCCGGTGCTCGGCTCCGACATCGGGCATTGGGACGTGCTCGACGCCGCGAGCGTGTTGACGGAGGCGTGGTCACTGGTCGAGGCCAAGCTGATCACCGCGGAGAATTTCCGCGACTTCACCTTCGTCAACCCCGCGATGCTGCACTTGTCGATGAACCCGGACTATTTCCGGGGCACGGTGGTGGAGGACGCGGCGCAGCGGTTGTTGCAGGAGAAGGCGCGATAGGCGGTGCGTCCTTCGACGCGCTTCGCTTGCTCAGGATGAGGAGCATTTGAGTCTTGCAGCGAAGAAAAGCCCTTATCCTTAGCAAGCGAGCCGAGCGAGCGCGTCGAAGGACGCACAGTTAATCCGCCGTCGCCTGATCCAGGATCCGCGCCACGTGGAGGGCTTCCCGACCCGCGCCGTCGCGGATTTGGTGGCGGCAGCTGGTGCCGCTCGCGGCGAGGACGGTGTTGGCGTCCGCGGCGCGCATCTTGGGTAGGACACCGACCTCGCCGATCCTCAGTGACATCTCATGGTGTTCGGCCTCATAGCCGAAGGCGCCGGCCATGCCGCAGCAGGTGCTGTCGAACGTCTCGACGGCGATGCCGGGCACAGCTTTGAGCGCGGCGACGCTGGCGCCCACGGTGTTGAACGCTTTCTGGTGGCAGTGGCCGTGCAGCAGCACCTTGGCCGGCGCACCGCGGCCGGCGGCGACCTTGAAGCGACCGGCGGCGGACTCCTCCGCGACGAACTCCTCAAAGAGCTTGGCGCGCCTCGCGAGCGCCTTTGGCTCCTCGCCGGGCAAGAGCCCCAAGAACTCGTCGCGCAGCGTGAAGAGGCAGGAGGGCTCAAGGCCGACGATCGGCGTGCCGCGGTCGAGATGGGGCCTGAGCGCGGCGAGCATGCGTTGCGCCTCGGCCTTGGCTTCCGCGACGAGGCCGGTCGCGAGGAAGGTGCGGCCGCAGCAGAGCGGACGCTCGCCCGCGGGCGTCGGATCGACCGGGCGGTAGCCGGCGCGCTTCAGCACCCGCTCGGCGGCACGGGCGTTCTCGGGCTCGTACCAGCGATTGAAGGTGTCGACGAAGAGCACGACGTCGGTACCGGACCCCGCCGGCACATCGGCGCGATAGGGCCGGCGGCTCCAGGCCGGCAGCTTGCGCTTGGCACTGAGGCCCGTGAGGCGCTCCCCCAGCGCCGCGAGGGCCGGCACGCGGTTCCTCAGATTGAGGAGCGGCGCGAATACCGAGGCGACTCGCGCATAGCGCGGCAGATAGGCGACGAGACGGTCGCGCAGCGTGAGCGGGTGCCTCTTCCGGTATTGGTGCAGGAACTCGATCTTCATGCGCGCCATGTCGACGCCGGTCGGGCACTCGCGCTTGCAGCCCTTGCAGGAGACGCAAAGCGCCATGGTCTCCTTCATGACGTCCGAGGCGAGCGCATCGCGGCCGAGCTGGCCGGAGAGGGCGAGCCGCAACGTGTTGGCACGGCCGCGAGTCAGGTGCTGCTCCTCCATCGTGGCGCGATAGGAGGGGCACATGACGCCCGCATCGACCTTGCGGCATTCGCCGTTGTTGTTGCACATCTCGACGGCGCCGGCGAAGCCGCCCCACTCCGACCAGTCGAGCGCCGTGTCGACCGCCTTCGTGCGGTAGTCCGGCTTGAAACGGAACAGCGAGCGGTCGTCCATCTTGGGCGGTCGCACGATCTTGCCGGGATTGAAGAGTCCCTCGGGATCGAAGCTATCCTTCACCTCCTCGAAGGCGCGCACGAGGCGCGTGCCGAACATGGGCTCGTGGAATTCCGAGCGCACGAGGCCGTCGCCGTGCTCGCCGGAATGCGAGCCCTTGTATTCCCGGACGATCGCGAAGGTTTCCTCCGCGATGGCGCGCATCTTCTTGACCTCGATGTCCTGCTTGAGGTTGAGCACCGGCCGCACGTGGAGGCAGCCGACCGAAGCGTGCGCATAGAACGTCCCGTAGGTGCCGTGCTTCTTGAAGATATTGGTGAGGCGGTCGGTGTAGTCCGCGAGGTCGTCGAGCGAGACCGCGCAGTCCTCGATGAAGGAGATCGGCTTCCCATCGCCCTTCATGGACATCATGATGTTGAGGCCCTGCTTGCGGACCTCCCAGACCGCGCTCTGGAAAGCGGGGTCGATCGCCTCGATCACGCCGCCGGGGAAACCGAGTTCTGCCATGAGGTCGACCAGGCGGCGGAGGCGCCGG
This sequence comes from Allostellaceae bacterium, assembly GCA_035263705.1. Classification (GTDB taxonomy): domain Bacteria; phylum Pseudomonadota; class Alphaproteobacteria; order ATCC43930; family CGMCC-115725; genus DASZHJ01. Next base: position 2,123 of record DATFRA010000167.1, on the reverse strand, counting down.
TTGTCCTCGTCGGCGTCGTCGCCCGCGAACTCCACCAGCAGCAGCGCCTCGGGTTCGCCCCGGACGAAGCGGTCGATCACCGGACGGAACATCGCGATGTCGCGGGCGAGGTCGATCATGGTGCGGTCGACCAGCTCGACGGCGGTGGGACCGAGCGCCACGATCGCCTTGGTCGACGCCATCGCCTTGTAGAAGGTCGGGAAGTGGCAGATGCCCAGGACCCGATGCGCCGGCACCGGTTGTAAATCCAGCTCGATCTCGCTGAAGAAGGCGAGCGTACCCTCCGAACCCACGAGCAAATGGGCCATGTTGTGGCCCTGGTCCGCGATCATGTCGATGTTGTAGCCGCCGACGCGGCGCAGCAGCTTCGGGAAGCGGCGCTCGATCTCGTCGGCCTCGCGGTCGTGGAGTGCGCGCATTTGGCGGACGAGATCGCGGTAGCGCTCGGGCATCGCGCGCTCGTCGAAATTACCGGGCACCTCGCCCATGGAGACCGTGGTGCCGTCCGCGAGAATTGCATCGATCGCGCGCACGTTGTGTACCATGTTGCCGTAGCGGAGCGAGCGTGCGCCGCAGCTGTTGTTGGCGGCCATGCCGCCGAGCGTGGCGCGATTGCCCGTGGATACGTCGACGGGAAAGAAGAGCTTGTCCGTGCGCAGCGCCTTGTTGAGCTGGTCGAGCACCAGACCGGGCTGCACACGCGCGCGGCGCGCTGCTTTGTCGACCGAGACCAGCTTGTTCATGTAGCGAGAGCAATCGAGTACGAGCGCTCGGCCCACGGTCTGACCGCATTGCGAGGTGCCGCCGCCGCGCGGCAGCACCGGCACGCCGGCCTCGCGGGCGATGGCGAGTGCGGCCGCCACGTCCTCCTTGTCGCGCGGAACCGCGACGCCCACGGGCTCGATCTGGTAGATCGAGGCATCGGTACTGTAGCGGCCGCGGCTCGCGGCGTCGAAGAGCACCTCGCCGCGCAACGCCGATTTAAGCCGCCGCTCAAGCGCGGGGTCGCCCGGCGTGCCTCGTCCGACGCTGCTGATGCCCTCTGCCATGCGCTAGCGGTCGTTTCGCGAAATCCGCGGTCATTTGGGCTTGCGCGCGCGTAAAAAGCAAGGCGGGGACGTCGCCTTGCGACGCCTTCTGAATGTGGGCAAGGTGGCCTCGAACACCGTGGAGGCGAAGGCATGAGCGCGCGCAGCGGCCGGCATTTCCTGCAGATCCCGGGGCCCACCAATGTGCCGGATCGGGTGTTGCGCGCAATCGACCGCGCGACCATCGACCACCGCGGACCCGACTTCTTCGCGCTCGCCAAGGCGACGATCGCCGGGATGAAGCGGATCTTCCGCACCACGGGACCCGTCGCGGTCTATGGCGCCTCCGGGACCGGCGCCTGGGAGGCGGCGCTGGTGAACACCCTCTCGCCGGGCGACCGCGTGCTCGCCTTCGAGACCGGCCACTTCGCGACCCTCTGGAAGCAGCTCGCCGAGCGGCTGGGCATCGCCGTGGAGTTTGTGCCGGGCGACTGGCGCCGCGGCGTCGACGCGGTGGAGGTCGAGGCGCGGCTCTCCGCGGACCAGGCCTATGCCCTGAAGGCCGTGATGGTCGTCCACAACGAGACCTCGACCGGGGCAACGAGCCGGGTCGCCGCGATCCGCAAGGCGATCGACAGCGCGGGCCATCCGGCGCTGCTCCTCGTCGACACCATCTCCTCGCTGGGCTCGGTGGATTACCGGCATGACGAGTGGAAGGTCGACGTCACCGTGAGTTGCTCGCAGAAAGGGCTGATGCTGCCGCCGGGCCTCGGCTTTACGGCGATGTCGCAGAAGGCGCTCGCGGCCTCGAAGACCAACACCATGCCGCGCTCGTACTGGGACTGGGAGGAGATGCTCAAGCCGAATGCGAACGGCTTCTTCCCCTATACGCCCGCGACCAACCTGCTCTACGGCCTGCGCGAGGCGGTGAAGATGCTGGAGGAGGAAGGGCTCGAGAACGTCTGGTCCCGCCACAAGCGTCACAGCGCGGCGACGCGCGCCGCGGTCAAGGTCTGGGGCCTGGAGACGCAGTGCGCCGATCCCGCCGCGCATTCGCCAGCGCTGACTGGCGTGCGCGTGCCGGAAGGACACGAC
>DATFRA010000166.1:0-11294 GCA_035263705.1 Allostellaceae bacterium | reverse complement strand
CGAGAGGATCACGCGCATGGCACGCAACAAGATCGCGTTGGTGGGCGCCGGGCAGATCGGTGGCACGCTCGCTCTGCTCGCGGGCTTGAAGCATCTCGGCGACGTCGTGCTGTTCGACATCATCGACGGCGTGCCGCAGGGAAAGGCACTCGATCTCGTGCAAGCTTCGCCCGTCGAGAGCTTCGACGCGCGGTTCGTGGGTACCGGCGATTACTCCGGGATCGCGGGCGCCGATATCGTGATCGTCACCGCGGGCGTGGCACGCAAGCCCGGCATGAGCCGCGACGATCTCATCGGCATCAACGCCAAGGTGATCAACACCGTCGGCGCCGCGATCAAGCAGCATTGCCCGAACGCGTTCGTGATCACCATCACTAACCCGCTCGACGTCATGGTCTGGGTGATGCGTGAGGCCTCGGGCCTGCCGCACCATCGCGTGGTCGGCATGGCGGGCGTGCTCGACAGCGCGCGCTTCCGTTATTTCCTCGCCGACGAGTTCAAGGTCTCGGTCGAGGATGTCACCGCCTTCGTGCTCGGCGGCCATGGCGACAGCATGGTGCCGCTGACCCGCTACTCGACGGTAGCGGGAATTCCGCTGCCCGACCTCGTTAAGATGGGCTGGAGCACCCAGGAGCGCATCGACAAGATCGTGCAGCGCACCCGCGAGGGCGGCGGCGAGATTGTCAACCTGCTCAAGACCGGCTCGGCCTTCTATGCGCCGGCGGCCTCGGCGATCGCCATGGCAGAGTCCTATCTCCTCGACAAGCGCCGGGTACTGCCTTGCGCCGCTTGGCTCACCGGTCAGTACGGAGTGAAGGACCTCTACGTCGGCGTTCCCGTCGTGCTCGGCGCCAAGGGCGTCGAGCGGGTCGTCGAGATCAGCCTGAACGGCGACGAGAAGGCGGCCTTCGATATGTCGGTGGCGGCCGTCCGGGGCTTGGTCGACATAACCCGGAAAATCCTGTCGGAAACGCCCAAGAATTAGGCATTCGTCGGCGGCATGGCGCCCTGCGCCGGCGGAAGAGTCTCGCTGGAGTTGAGTTTGCCGAGCCAGGACCCGGCCGCGAGATGGCGCTAGCAGGCCGGCGCCAGTATAGGTTTGTAACGATTCATCCCCATTTTCTCGGTAAAGGACGCGAGCCGGCGGGATGATGAATTTTCCACATGGCCGCGTGGTAGGAACAAGACATGTCCGAGATTGATCCCAACACCTTCCTGTCCGGCACCAACGCCGCGTTCATCGCCGAACTCTACGCCCGCTACCTCGAGAACCCCGCCGAGGTCGACGAGAGTTGGCGCCGGTTCTTCACCGAGCTCTCGGATCCGCCGCCTGCGGTCGAGAAGGAGCTCAACGGCCCCGCCTGGTCGCGTGAGCGCAGCCGGATCATCAGCAATGGCCGTGCCTCCGGGAACGGTCGTGCCGCCACCGTCGCCGCGCCCGAGTCCGGCGCCGCGGGTCTCGATGGCATCCGGCGCGCCGCCATCGATTCGATCCGCGCACTGCAACTCATCCGCTCCTATCGCGTGCGCGGGCACCTGGAGGCGAATCTCGATCCGCTGGGTCTCGTCAAGATCCAGCCGCATCCAGAGCTGCATCCCGTGACCTACGGCTTCACGGACGCCGATTACGACCGTCCCATCATCGTCGCGAATGTGCCGGGTCTCGACCGGCCAACGCTGCGAGAGATTCTCGCGCATATGCGCGCCACATATTGCGGCACAATCGGCGTCGAGTTCATGCACATCCAGGATCCCGACCAGAAGGCGTGGATCCAGGAGCGGATCGAGACCGAGCGCAATCGCACCGAGTTCACACCCGAGGGCAAGCGCGCGATCTTGAAGCGCCTCATCGTCGCCGAGATCTTCGAGCGCTTCCTCGACAAGCGCTACACCGGGACGAAGCGCTTCGGTCTCGAGGGCGGTGAGGCACTGATCCCGGCGTTGGAGCAGGTGCTGAAGCGCGGCGGGCATCTCGGCATGAAGGAGCTCATCATCGGCATGCCGCACCGGGGCCGGCTCAACGTGCTCACCAATGTGATGCTGAAGCCCTACGCGGCGCTGTTCTCGGAATTCCAGGGTCACGCCGCCAACCCCGAGGACGTGCAGGGCTCTGGCGACGTGAAGTACCACCTCGGCACCTCGACCGACCGCGAGTTCGACGGCAACGTCGTCCACATGTCCCTGACGGCGAACCCCTCGCACCTCGAGGCAGTCAATCCCGTCGTGCTCGGCAAGGTGCGGGCGAAGCAGCGCCAGCGCGGCGACACCACCCGCGATCAGGTCGTGGGTCTGCTCATGCATGGCGATGCCGCCTTCGCCGGTCAAGGCCTGGTCCCGGAATCCTTGGCGCTTTCCGAGCTCAAGGGCTACCGCAGCGGCGGCACCATCCACTTCATCGTCAACAACCAGATCGGCTTCACCACGAATCCCTCGGCTTCACGATCGGGGCCCTATCCCTCGGATATCGCGAAGGGCGTGCAGGCGCCGATCTTCCATGTGAACGGCGACGACGCCGAGTCCGTGGTCCATGTGGCGCGTATCGCGACCGAGTTCCGCCAACGCTTCAAGGTCGATGTGGTCGTCGACATGTTCTGCTACCGCCGGCATGGCCACAACGAGGCGGACGAGCCGGCGTTCACTCAGCCGCTCATGTACAAGGCGATCGCGAGCCATCCGACCACCCGCGAGATCTACGCCAAGCGCCTCGTCGAGGAAGGCGTGGTGACGCTTGAGGACGTTGAGGCCATGGCGGCGGAGTTCCAGGCCGAGCTCGAGAAGCAATTCGAGGCCGCCAAGAGCTACCGCCCCAATAAGGCGGACTGGCTCGAGGGCGCTTGGACCGGGCTCGAGGTTGCCTCCGGCGACGACCGCCGCGGCAGCACGGCGGTCCCGCTGGACACCCTCAGGAACGTGGGCTCCGCGCTCTCCTGTGTGCCTCAAGGCTTCAACCTCAACCGCAAGGTGGTGAGGCTCCTGGAGCAGAAGCGGCAGGCGATCGAGTCCGGCGAGGGGATCGACTGGTCGACGGCCGAGGCGCTCGCCTTCGGCACGCTCTGCGTGGAGGGCACCTTCGTCCGGCTGTCGGGCCAGGACTCCGCCCGCGGCACCTTCTCCCAGCGCCATGCCTCGCTCTGCGACCAGCAGACAGAGGAGCGCTGCGTGCCGCTCAACGGCATCGAGCCCGGCCAGGCGCAGTTCGAGGTGGTCGACAGCCCGCTCTCCGAGGCCGCAGTCCTCGGCTTCGAATACGGCTACAGCCTCGCCGAGCCGCACGCCCTCATCCTGTGGGAGGCGCAATTCGGCGACTTTGCCAACGGCGCGCAGGTCATCATCGACCAGTTCATCAGCTCCGGCGAGGCAAAGTGGCTGCGCATGTCGGGCCTGGTGCTGCTGCTGCCGCATGGCTACGAAGGGCAGGGGCCCGAGCATTCCTCCGCCCGCCTCGAGCGCTTCCTGCAGCTCTGCGGCGAGGACAACCTTCAGGTCTGCAATCTCACGACATCCGCGAACTACTTCCACGCGCTGCGCCGGCAGGTGCACCGGAACTTCCGCAAGCCGCTGGTCATCATGACGCCGAAATCGCTGCTGCGCGCACCGGAAGTGTCGTCCAAGCTCGCGGACATGGGACCCGGCACGTCCTTCCATCGCGTCTTCGACGAGGGCGACCAGCTTGTGCCCGACGACAAGGTGCGGCGCGTGGTGCTGTCGAGCGGCAAGGTTTACTATGAGCTCTTGAAGGTGCGGCGCGAGCGCAAGATCGCGGACGTGGCGCTGATCCGGGTCGAGCAGCTCTATCCCTTCCCCTTCACCGCGCTCGGGAAGGCGGTGGCGCGCTACCGCAACGCCGAGTTCGTGTGGTGCCAAGAGGAGCCCGAGAACATGGGCGCCTGGACCTTCGTGGATCGCCGCATCGAGCAGGTACTGGCGGGCCTCGAAGTCAAGGCGAAGCGCCCGCGCTACGTCGGCCGTGCCGCCTCCGCGGCGACCGCCACGGGACTCCACAGCCGCTTCGCCGCCGAGCAGCAGAAACTGGTGGACGTAGCGCTCGCCCCCTAAAAGCCCGAGGCAATCATGGCGACCGAGATCAAAGTTCCCGCGTTGGGCGAATCCGTGACCGAGGCCACGGTCGCAAAATGGCTCAAGAAACTCGGCGAGCCCGTCGCGGTCGACGATCCCGTGGTCGAGCTCGAGACCGACAAGGTGACCCTCGAGGTGAACGCGACGGCGGCGGGCGTGCTTTCCGAGATCCGCATACCCGAGGGCGCCAACGTCAATGTCGGCGGCGTGCTCGGCACGATCGATGGCGCGGGAAAGGCGGCGGCGGCTCCCGCGGCGACGGCTGTACCGAAACCTTCGCCGGCTGCCGCCAAGCCGACGTCCGCCGCCAGCCCGGCGCTCGAGCGCTCGGGACCGGCTGCGCGGAAGCTGGTCGCCGAAAGCGGCCTGGCGCCAGACCAGATCACGGCGACCGGCAAGGAGGGCCGCGTCACCAAAGCCGACGTGATGACCGCGCTAGAACGCGGGGCGCCCGCGCCGATGCCCCAAAGCACTCCGCCGGCGGTAGCCCGGCCGCCGCGCGAGATCGGTCCGCGGGAGGAGCGCGTGCGCATGACGCGGCTCCGCAAGCGGATCGCCGAGCGCCTCAAGGAGGCGCAGAACACGGCCGCCATGCTCACCACCTTCAACGAGGCGGATATGACGGCGGTGATGGCGCTTCGCGAACGCTACCGCGACAGCTTCGAGAAGAAGCACGGCGTGCGCCTCGGGTTCATGTCATTCTTCGTCAAGGCGTGCATCGTCGCGCTCAAGGAGCTGCCGGCGGTCAATGCGGAGATCGAGGGCAACGACATCATCTATAAGAACCACTACGACATCGGCGTCGCCGTCGGCACTGAGCAGGGGCTCGTGGTGCCGGTGCTGCGCGATGCCGACCAGATGAGCTTCGCCGACATCGAGAAGAGGATCGGTGAGTTCGGCCGCAAGGCGCGCGACGGCAAGCTCACCATCGAGGATCTCTCGGGCGGCACCTTCACGATCTCGAACGGCGGCGTCTACGGCTCGCTGATGTCGACGCCGATCTTGAACCCGCCGCAATCGGCGATCCTGGGCATGCACAAGATCCAGAAGCGCCCGGTTGTCATCGGCGACAGGATCGAGGCGCGGCCGATGATGTACCTCGCGCTCTCCTACGACCACCGCATCGTCGACGGCCGCGAAGCCGTGACCTTCCTGGTCCGCGTCAAGGAGGGCATCGAGGAGCCGGAACGGCTGCTGGTGGATATGTAGGACGCACCGCGTTTCCTGACCATTCTTCAATAGAAGCGAGCGTACGAATGGCCGAAACCTACGACGTCGTCGTAATCGGGGGAGGGCCGGGCGGATATGTCGCGGCGATCCGCGCCGCGCAGCTCGGCATGAAGGTCGCCTGCGTCGAGAAGCGCGGCAGCCTCGGCGGCACTTGCCTCAATGTCGGCTGCATTCCATCCAAGGCGTTGCTGCAATCCTCGGAGAAATTCGCGGAAGCGGGACACGCGCTCGCCATGCATGGCGTCAAGCTCGACGGCGTCGGCCTCGATCTCAAGACGATGATGGCACGCAAGGACAAGGTGGTCGGCGAGAATACTCGCGGTATCGAGTATCTCTTCAAGAAGAACAAGATCGCTTGGCTCAAGGCCTCAGGTCGCATCGTGGCGGCCGATTCCGTCGAGGTCGGGGGCGAGATCGTCAAAAGCAAGGCGATCGTGATCGCCACCGGCTCCGACATCGTCGCGCTGCCGGGCGTTGAGATCGACGAGAAGCGCATCGTCTCGTCGACGGGCGCGCTCGCGCTCGCCGAGGTGCCGAAGCGCTTCGTGGTGATCGGCGGCGGCTATATCGGACTCGAGATGGGCTCCGTCTGGCGCCGCCTCGGGGCGGAGGTGACCGTGGTCGAGTTCCTCGACCGCATCACGCCCGGCATGGATGCCGAGATCGCCAAGAGCCTGCAGCGCGTGCTCCAGAAGCAAGGCTTCGCGTTCAAGCTCGGCACCAAGGTGGTCGGCGCCAAGTCCGGCAACAAGGGGGTCGCGCTCGCCCTCGAGCCCGCGCAGGGCGGCGCGCGCGAGGAGCTGATGGCGGACGTGGTGCTGGTGGCTGTCGGTCGCCGGCCCTACACGGACGGGCTCGGCCTCGAGGCCGCGGGTGTCGCTCTCGACGAGAAGAAGCGCGTCAGGGTTGACGCACAATTCCGTACGAACGTCGCCGGCATTTATGCGATCGGCGATGTGATCGTCGGTCCGATGCTGGCCCACAAGGCCGAGGATGAGGGCAGCGCGGTCGCCGAGATCGTCGCGGGCCAGAGGCCGCACATCGATTACGATGCGATCCCCGCGGTTATATACACGCAGCCCGAGGTCGCCTCGGTCGGCAAGTCCGAGGAAGACCTGAAGGCCGCGGGTGTCGCTTACGCGGTCGGGAGATTTCCGTTCACCGCCAACGGCCGCGCGCGCTGCAACGGCGATCCCGAGGGCTTCGTCAAGATCCTCGCGAATGCGAAGACAGACCGGATGCTGGGCGCGCACATCATCGGGGCGGATGCGGGCACCATGATCGCCGAGCTGGCGCTTGCCATGGAATACGGCGCCTCGTCCGAGGACATCGCGCGCACCTCTCACGCGCACCCGACGCTGCCGGAGGCCGTCAAAGAAGCGGCGCTCGCGGTCGCGAAGCGAGCGATCCATATCTGAGACGGCACCGACCGGGATGGGGCCGGGTGCGCGCGGTTTGGGACCGCGGGGTCTCGTGGGCTTGCTCTCCGTCACCTCGATCCTGAGCATGCTGGGCGCGTCCAGCTTCTCGGCACTGCTGCCGGAGTTCCAGTCGCTCTGGCACCTCAACAACACCGAGGCCGGCTGGATCAGCGGCATTTTCTTCGCGGGCTACGTCCTGGGCGTACCGGTGCTCGTGGGCGTCACCGATCGCATCGATGCGCGGCCGGTCTATCTGATCTCGCTGGTGATGACCGCCGTGGCGTCGCTCGGCTACGCGTTCGTCGCGAACGGTTTCGCGAGCGCGTTCCTGTTCCGCGCGCTCGCCGGCGCGGCGCTCGCCGGCACCTACATGCCCGGCCTCAAGCTCATGACCGACCGGCTCGGCGCGCATCCCCGCCAGGGCCGCTATGTTGCCTATTACACTGCGGGCTTCAGCCTCGGTACCGCGCTCTCGTTTCCCTTCACAGCCGAGATCGCGCAATGGCTCGGCTGGCGTGCGGCCTTTGCGGGCGCGGCGCTCGGCGCGCTGCTGGCAATCGTGCTCGTACTCCTCTGGGTGCGTCCTGCGCCGCCCGTGCATGCTGCGCCGGAAAGCCGGCACCTCTTCGATTTCAGGCCCGTGTTCCGCAATCGCGCAGCGATGGCCTTCGTCTGGGCTTATGTCGGGCACACCTGGGAGCTCTTCGCGCTCCGCTCCTGGCTGGTGGCCTTCTTCATCCATGCGCAGACCAGCCACGGCGAGGCGAGCGATCTCTCAACCGCGAGCTGGATCACGACGGCGATCGTCGTGGCAAGCCCGCTCTCCAGCATCTACGGCGCCGAGGCCGCCTCGCGGAGCGACCGTCGCCGGATAATCGGACGTGTGATGATCCTGTCGGTGCTGCTAGCGGTGATTACGGGCTTCAGCGCCTCGCTGCCGCTCGGCGCGGTGATGGTTATCGCGGGTCTCTATCATCTCGTGGTGATGGCGGACTCCGCCGCGCTCACCAGCGGCGCCGTCGCCATGGCGAAGGAGGGCCAGCGCGGCGCCACGTTGGCGGTGCATTCGATCCTCGGTTTTAGCGGCGGCTTCGTGGGGCCGCTAGCGGTCGGCGTGGTGCTCGACCTCGCGGGCGGCGCGGCGAGCACGCTTGCGTGGGGTCTCGCCTTCGTCACCATGGGCGCGGGCTCGGCCGCAGCGCTCGTCGCGATCTGGAAACTCTGATTGGAGGGGGATTACGACTTCGCGCGCGGGTGGGCGCGGTCGTAGACCGCGAGCAGGCGCTTGGTGTCGACAGCGGTGTAGCGCTGCGTCGTGGAAAGACTGGCATGGCCCAGCAGCTCCTGGATGCTGCGGAGGTCGCCGCCGCCGGCCAGGAGATGCGTGGCAAAGCTGTGACGCAGCGCATGCGGCGTAGCGGTCTCGGGCAGACCCAGAAGCGCGCGCAGCTGCTGCATCTGCCGCTGCACCAGCCGCGGATTGAGCGGCCCGCCGCGCACGCCGACGAACAGCGGCCCCTTCGCCGACAGACGATGGGGGCAGAGAGCGACGTACTCCGCCACCGCCTCGCTTACCGCGGGAAGCACCGGCACCAGCCGTGTCTTGCGGCCCTTGCCGGTGATGCTGAGCATGCCCGGCTTCAGCGGCGCCTCCGAGCGCGTGAGGCTGAGCGCCTCGGAGAGCCGCAATCCGCAGCCGTAGAGCAGCGTGAGGATCGCCAGGTTCCGCCGGCCGATCCACGGCGCCTCCGCAAGCTCGACGATGCGCTCGAGCGCGAGGCCAGCGTCCTCGGCGCTGAGCGGCTTCGGCACCGATTCCGGCAGCTTGGGCGTGCGCACGGCGGCAAGCGCCGCGTTCTTGGCGAGGCCGCGACGGTCGAGGAAACGGAAGAAGCCACGCAGCGTCGAGAGTGCGCGGGCGCTCGAGCTGCGCTCGATGCCGTCCTGCGCGCGCGCCGCGAGATAGGCCCGGAAATCCGCGGGACCGAGAGCCTCAAGCGCGGCGAGGCCCGGCACTGCGCCGAGATGGTCGCGGAGGAAATCGAGGAAACCCGCGAGATCGCGGCCGTAAGCGAGCGCGGTGTGCCGCGACGCCTGGCGCTCGTGCTCGAGCCAGCTCTGCCAATCGGAGATGGCGGTGGCGAGGTCAGCCGTGGCGGCGAAACGGACCAGGGGGATCGCGGGTCTGCGCGCGGTCGCCCCGCGCGCCGTCACGGCGGCAGGTCGAGCCATCCCGCGATGACGACCGCGAGGCTCTTGGCGAGGAAGCCCAGGAGCTCCGTGCCCTGCCCCGGATGGAACTTGCCGGCGCGCCGCGACCCGATCGCGAGCAGCCCCGCGGGCGCCTGCGGGCTCACCTTGAGCCGCAGCAGCGCCGCCGAGCGCACCAACCCAGCGCCGCCGCCGAAGACAGCGGGATCGCCGTGGGTATCGCCCTGCAACAGCACGTCGCGATCCGGCCCGAACAGGGTCTCGACCCGGCCGCGCTCCAGGAGCTGCACGCCGCGGACGGAGAGATGACTGTGGCCGCACGCCATCGACTCGACGGCGAGCGTTATAACGTCGGCATCGAGCAGCACCGCGAAGTCCGTGGTGACGATCTGGATCAGGTGCTCGAAGCTCGGCGCCGCCAGCAACGCCAGCACCGCCTGATGGATGCGGGCTTGGCTCGCAAGGTTGGCTCGGCTGGTGGTGATGAGCGCGCGGTGCTGGTTCTTGACGCGCGCCACCTCGGTCTGCAGCCGCTGCAGCATGAATTGCTGCATATCGATAACGCCGTCGCCGCGCTGCTGCGCGGGCGGCGTCAGGACCTGCAGCAGGTCGGGGTGGTCCGCCAGGAAGCTCGCATGCTGGCGCAGATACGTCGCGACCTCGACCGGTCCGATCTCCGGCAAACCAGCATGTTTTCGTCGCGCCGGCAGGATCGATGTGTCCTTGGTCCGGTCCAAGCGCGCTACTCCGCCGCGTGTTTCTTCGGCTCGCCGAGGATCGACTGGCCGGTCTTCGCCCAGTCGGCGAGGAAGGCCTGCAAGCCCTTGTCGGTTAACGGATGCGCAAACATCTGCCGCAGCACCGCCGGCGGCAGCGTCGCGACGTGCGCGCCAAGCTTCGCCGCTTCCACGACGTGCAACGGATTGCGCACCGACGCCACCAGGACCTCGGTCTTGAAAGTCGGGTATTGCCGGTAAATCGCCACGATCTCGCCGATGAGATCCATGCCCGCCGCGCCGATGTCGTCGAGCCGGCCGACGAAGGGCGAGACGAAGGTGGCACCCGCCTTCGCCGCGAGGATCGCCTGCGCCGCTGAGAAGCAGAGCGTCACGTTCACCATGGTGCCCTCGCTTGAGAGCGCCTTGCATGCCTTGAGCCCGTTGGGCGTCAGCGGCACCTTCACGGTCACGTTCTTGGCGATCTTCGCGAGCCTGCGGCCCTCGGCGAGCATGGTCTCCGTGTCGATCGCCGTCACTTCCGCGCTCACCGGACCCGGCACCATCGCGCAGATCTCGCGCACGACGTCGAGGAAGTTGCGGCCGGTCTTGGCCACCAACGACGGGTTCGTGGTGACGCCATCGACCAACGCCGTCGCGGCAAGATCGCGAATCTCGGCGAGGTCGGCGGTGTCGATGAAGAATTTCATGCGTGATCGATTCCTTCTGCGGTGCTCGCTGTCCGCCCCATGCCAACGGGAGCGGCGCTTACTGGCAGCGACAACCGTTTCCGACTAAGAGTCTAGCTTATGTCCGAGCGCCACGCCAGTTCCGACGCCGCTCAAACGACGAGATCGGCGCTCGCGCGTCGTGTGTCAGTCTTGTTGCCGCTTCCGCTCGGCGGCGCCTACGACTACCGCCTGCCCGAGGGGATGACGTTGGCGCCCGGCGATTTCGTCGTGGTGCCGTTAGGCTCGCGCGAGGTGATCGGCGTCGCCTGGGACGCCGAGCTCGGCGACGTCGCGGACGGGAAACTGAAGGCGATCGGCGAGAAGCTCGATGCGCCGCCACTTTCCGCGGAGCTCCGCCGCTTCGTCGAGTGGGTGGCCCAGTACACGGTGACGCCGCTTGGCGCCGTGCTGCGCATGGCCATGAGCGTTCCCGACGCGCTGAAGCCGCCGCGGCGGATGGTTGCGTGGGCGATCAGCGATGCGGGACGTGCCGCGCTGGCGGACAGTGATGTGCGGACCCTCACGCCGACGCGGCGCCGCGTCCTGGAGGCCGCACGGGACGCGCCGCCGATGCCGTCGAAGGAGTTAGCGCGACTCGCGGGATGCGGCACGGGCGTGGTGGCAGGGCTGGAGCGGCTGGGCTGCCTGGAAAGGGTATCGGTGGCGGCGCGGCTCGATACGCAGGCGCCGGATTGGCGCCAGCGCGGCCTGCTGCTGTCGACTGAGCAGGCCGATGCGGCGGACGCCCTGGTCGCAGCGATGAGGCGGGAGGAATTCTCGGTGACCCTGGTCGACGGCGTCACCGGCTCCGGCAAGACTGAAGTCTATTTCCAGGCGATTGCCGCGGCGCTCGAGGCCGGACGGCAGGCGCTGGTGCTGCTGCCGGAGATCGCGCTCGGCGTGCAGTT
>DATFRA010000165.1:0-33830 GCA_035263705.1 Allostellaceae bacterium | reverse complement strand
AGCGAAGGTCGCGCCGTCCGTCACCACCCGGGCGAAGCCGATCTGCCGGCCGTCCTTGTAAAGGCCGAAGGGCAGCGAGCGCCGGATCGCGCGCTGGAGCACCGCCATCGGAATGCCCCGCGCCCAGTGGGAGTCTGCGAGGAAGCCGTGGACGACGCGCATGTCGAGCCGCGTCCGCTCGGTGTCGATCTCGTACCGGACACCATCGACGATTTTGACAAGATGGAAGGATTGATCGGCCATGGCCGCCCCCGCATGGGTTGGGAGTTCAGCAGAAGTTCAGGTGAGACGACGCGGGGGCAGTGGGCATGGTCCGCGCTTCGCAGCCCCGGCGGGGGCGCTAGCGAATTCGTCGTCGCGAGATCCGAACCTCTCTGGTCATGTCGGCGAAACTCCAAGCAGCTCCACGCGCGCGCCAAACAACGGCCGCAAACATAGTGTGCGATCTCCCCCTGTCAACATCTGCGGTGCAAAAAATCGACGCCAGAGCCGCGAGGTCGAAAAAAATTCTCTCTCGGGGTGTTCGAAGGCCGGAATTGGAGTTAGGATCGTTCCGTTCTCCGGAACGAAGGAGGCGTCGTCATCCATGACGCCGATGCTCCAAAGGGGCAGCGCATCGCGAAGCGGTCATGCTTCGCGCAGGGGGAAACTCGCGCGCCGGCGCTTTCTTATGAGCCTCCTCGGCCTGCCCCTCCTCGCCGGTGTCGGCGCCCGAGCGGCAACCGACGATATCCGCTTCTTCCGCATCGGCACCGCCGGCACCGCCGGCACCTATTTCCAGATCGGCGGCATGCTCGCCAACGCCATCTCGAAGCCGCCGGGCTCCCGGGACTGCGACCGTGGCGGCAGCTGCGGCGTCCCGGGCTTGGTCGCGGTGGCGCAGGCGACCCAAGGCTCGGTTGAGAACGTGGAAGCCGTCGGCAGCGGGCGGCTCGAGTCCGCTCTCGCGCAGTCGGACGTGGCGCTCGGCGCCCACGCCGGAACCGGGCTCTTCAAAGGCAAGCCGCCGATCAAATCGCTGCGCACGATCGCCGCGCTCTTCCCAGAGAGCGTGCATCTGGTGGTGCGTGCCGACGGGCCGATCTCCGGCATCAAGGACCTCAAGGGCAGGCGCGTCGGGCTGGGCGAGAAGGAATCAGGGACCCTGGTGGACGCCCGGCTCATCCTCGACGCCGCCGGGATCGCCGAGAAGGACGTCAAGGGCGACTACCGCAACCTGTCGCTGGCTGCCGCCGCGCTCTCCCACGACGAGCTCGACGCCTTCTTCCTGTTCGGCGGCTATCCCGTGCCGGCGATCGCGGAACTCGCGAGCACCACGCCGACGCGCCTCGTCCCCTTCACCGGCGAGATCGCGGATCGCCTGATCCACAAGTACTCGTTCTTCTCTGCCGGGACGATCCCCGGCGGCACTTATGCCGGCATCGACCAGGCTACCCCTACGATCGGGACCCGCGCGCTCTGGATCGTGAGCGCGGACGTGCCGGATGACCTCGTCCACGAGGTCACCAAGGCGCTCTGGCATGAGGGCAATCGCCGCATTCTCGACCAGGGTCATCCGATGGGGCAGAAGATCCGGCTCGACACGGCGCTCCAGGGCGTGGTCGTGCCCCTCCACGCCGGCGCCGAGCGCTTCTACCGCGAGGCCGGGTTGAAGATCCCTGAGGAAGCCAGCAAAAGCAACTGACTACGCCGCCTTCTCAATATCGAAGGTGAGTAGATCGCCGGATTGGCTCGCGCTCAGCAGCCGATGACCTGTCGTCTTACAAAACGCCTCGAAATCCTTGATGGCGCCGGGATCTGTCGCCAGCACTCGGAGTGTCGCGCCGACCGGGAGGTCCTTCATCGCCTTGCGGGCCTTCAGCACCGGTAGAGGGCAGCGCAGTCCCTTGGCGTCGAGGATCGTGGGTCCGGCCATGCCGATCAATCGAACCGGTTGTTCTTCGGGAAACCCGTCGGCACGATGCGGCCGGATTGGGCGCGCACGCCCCTCCAGGCGCGGAGATCGGTCTCGGTCCGGGTCTGATCACCGCGCCGCCAGGTCAGGCCCTCGCTCAAGGTGAACACCTTGAGGTCCGAGAGGCCGCCCTGCTTGTAGCGCTGCAGAATCACGCCGCGGCCGCGCGCCATCTCCGGCACCTCCAAGAGCGGGAACAGCAACAGCTTCCGGTTCTCGCCCACCGCCGCAACCGTGTCGCCCGCCACCGGCACAGCCGCCCGTGCGACTGCTCCCTCGCCGAGATTCAGCACCTGCTTGCCGGCACGGGTCTGCGCCACCGCCTCGTCGGCCGGGACCACGAAGCCGCGGCCGTCGCTGGCGGCGACCAGGAGCTTGAGGCCGGGGCGGTAGGTCTGAAGCGCCACCGCGTCGTGCTCGTTGCCGAGGTCGATCATCAGGCGGAACGGCTCGCCATGGCCGCGCCCGCCCGGCAGCTTGTCGATCGCCAGCGTATAGAAGCGGCCGTTTGTTGCGAGCAGCAGGAGCTTGTCGGTGGTCTCGGCTTCGACTGCGAAGCGGGGAGCGTCGCCCTCCTTATATTTGAGCTCGCCGAGCGTGATGCCACGCCCGCGCACGACGCGGATCCACCCCTTCTCCGAGCAGATCACCGTGCAGGGCTCGCGCTCCACCAGCGCCTCCACGGGTACCTGCACCTCCGCCGGCGGCTTGCCGATCTCGGTCCGGCGGCGGCCGAGCGGCGTGCCCGCGCCGAACTGCTTGCCCACCTCGGCAATGTCGGTGTCGACTGTCTTCCACTGTCGCTTCTCGTCGGAGAGCAGACCCTTGAGGTCCTTGGCCTCGTCCGCGAGCGCCTCGATCTCCTTGCGGATCGCGATCTCCTCGAGCCTGCGCAGCGCTCGGAGCCGCATGTTGAGTATCGCCTCGGCCTGGACGTCGCTGAGCTTCCAGCGCTTCATCAGCTCGGCCTTGGGGTCGTCGCTCTCGCGAATCAGCTTGATGACCTTGTCGAGGTTCAGATAGACGACCATCTGACCGCGCAGGATTTCGCTCCGGCGTGCGACCTCCTCGAGGCGGAACTTGGTCCGGCGCTGCAGCACGATGCGGCGATGATCGAGGAAGGCCTGCAGCGCCTCCTTGAGCGCCATCACCCGCGGCACGCCCTGGGCGTCGAGCACGTTCAAGTTGAGCGGCACCCGCACCTCGAGCTCGGTCGCGCGGAACAGCGATTCCATCAGCACCGCGGGATCGACATTGCGGCTCTTGGGCTCCAGCACGAGGCGGACCTCGCCCGTCGACTGGTCGCGGACGTCCGCCAGCAGCGGCAGCTTCTTTTCCTCGAGAAGCGCGGCGATCCGCTCGACCAGACGTGATTTGGGTACCTGGTAGGGCATCTCCGTGACGATCACCTGGAAGGCGCCGTGGCTGAGCTTCTCCACCTCCCACCGCGCCCGCAGGCGGAAGCTGCCGCGCCCGGTGGCGTAGGCCTCGCGGAGGGCGTCCGGCTCCTCTACCAGCACGCCACCGGTCGGGAAGTCCGGGCCCGGCACATGGGCCAGCAGATCCCCGATCGAAGCGCGCGGATGCTTCACCAGATGAACGAGCGCGCTGCAAAGCTCCGCCGCGTTGTGCGGCGGGATGCTGGTCGCCATGCCGACCGCGATGCCGCTGGCGCCGTTCGCCAGCAGGTTCGGGAACCGCGCCGGCAGCACCACCGGCTCCATTGCCTCGCCGTCGTAGGTCGGTCGGAAATCGACGGTGTTCTCGTCGATACCCCGGAGCAGCGCTTCCGCCACCTCGGTGAGGCGGCTCTCGGTGTAGCGCATGGCCGCGGCGTTATCACCGTCGATGTTGCCGAAGTTGCCGTGCCCGTCGACCAGCGGATAGCGCTGCGCGAAATCCTGCGCGAGCCGCACAAGCGCTTCGTAAACCGCGACGTCCCCATGCGGATGGAATTTTCCGATGACGTCGCCGACCACGCGCGCGCTCTTCTTGTGTGCGGAGTTCGGATCGAGCCGCAGCTCGCGCATGGCATACAGGAGCCGCCGATGCACGGGCTTGAGGCCGTCCCGCACGTCCGGGAGCGAGCGCGCCATGATCGTGGAGAGCGCATAGGAGAGATAACGCTCGCCGAGCGCCGCCGCGAAATCGACATCGCGCACGGCGGCGGCTGGTGAAGGGGCCATCGGCATCCAATATCAGTGCGTCATCAGGCGCGGGATACTGCGACCTCGCGCCCGAGTCGGTCAACGAAGCGCGTGCGCGCCGCCGGCAACTTCCGGCCGTGCGGCCGGAACACCCGCTGCTCCCAGAAGAAACCGCTGAGGTGGAGCGCATCCAGCACCGCCTCGCGGTCGGGTTGAGCGTCGGAGATCAGGAACGCCGGCAATGGCAGCATTTTCGAGTGGTAGACCACACCGGCGGCGCGCGAGACCGCCTGGCCCGATTTCGGCGAGACGTAGACGAGATCCGCCGTGCTTCCCGTCGCCGCGCAGCGCCCGAGGTCGAGGCCGAAGCCCAGCTCAGCCAGCAGGGCGAGTTCCCATCGCGCGTAGGCCCGCGCCCAGCCGCGGTCGCGATCGAGCGCCTCAAGCAGCGCCGCGAGCCCGTCATAGGCGCGGGGATGCGGCTCGCGCTCCGGCAGGCCGGCTTCAGCCATCGCCGCCGCCGAGGCAAGACAGGCGAGCCGTAGCGGATCCTCCATGACGCGGGCCGCGTGGCCCGTGACCAGCTCGGCGGCATAGGTGCCGAGGTGCTCGTCGAGCCGGGCGCGCCAAGTGAGCTGCACGGCATTCCCCACTTGGAACACCGTGCGGCCGCGGCGGCCCTGGCCGCCGTGCACGAGGCCAGCGTGGCGGCCGTGGCCGCGGGTCAGCGCGTGCGCCACCAGCGCGGTCTCGCCGTGTCGTCGGACCGCCAGCACGATGCCGGGCTCGCTCCAATGCATGGGGCGTCAGCTCTCGAAATCGAGGCCGATCGCCTCGTAGCGCTCGCGGTCCTCGGTCCAGTCCTTCTCGACGCGCACGTGCAGGAACAGGTGGACCCGCCGGCCGAGCAAGGTCTCGAGCTCGGCCCGCGCCCGCTCACCGATGTGCTTGATGCGCTGGCCGCTCTCGCCCAGCATGATCGCCTTTTGGCTCGGACGCTGCACGAAGATGGTCTGCTCGATGCGCGCGCTGCCGTCGTTGCGCTCCTCCCACTTGTCCGTCTCGACGGTGGAGGCGTAGGGGAGCTCGTTGCGGAGCTGCAGGAAGATCTGCTCGCGTGTCACTTCCGCGGCCATCAGCCGCTCCGGCAGGTCCGACAGCTGATCCTCCGGATAGAGCCAGGGTCCCTCGGGAAGCGCCTCCGCCAAATGCCGCTCGAGATCGGCGACGCCGTCGCCGCTGAGGCCGGAGACCATGAAGATCGGCTCGAAAAGCCGATGCGTCGCAAACCGGTCCGCGATCCCCAGCAGCACCGGCGGCTTCACCAGGTCGATCTTGTTGAGGGCGAGAACCGCCTTGTACCCGGTTGCCCTGAGCCGCTCCACGATCGCCGCCGTGTCCGGATCGTCCGGCTTGGTCACATCCACCAGCAACACCACGAGGTCGGCATCTTGCGCGCCCGCCCAAGCGGCTGACACCATGGCCCGCTCGAGCCGGCGGCCGGGCCGTGGGGCGAAGATTCCCGGCGTGTCCACGAAGATGATCTGTGCGCCCTCGTGGATGGCGATGCCGAGCACGCGGCGGCGCGTCGTCTGCACCTTGGGCGAGACGATCGAGACCTTGGCGCCCACCAGCGCATTGAGCAGCGTCGACTTGCCAGCATTGGGCGCGCCGACGAGAGCGACATAGCCGCAGCGGGTCGTGCGAGCCTCGCTCATGACGAGCGGGAATGCGTCTGCTCGGAGGCGAGGCGCGCGATCAGCTCGGCCGCCGCCGCCGTTTCCGCGGCGCGCTTGGAGCTGCCGCTGGCCGTCGCGGGCTCGGCGCCCTCGACACGCGCGGTCACGGTGAAGACGCGCCTGTGCGCGGGACCGGCGACGCTCACGGTCTCGTAGACCGGCAAGCCACGGCCCCGCCCCTGCGCCCATTCCTGGAGCGCCGTCTTGGGATCGCGCGGCGGCTTCCCCGCGACCTGGAGCAGAGGTTCCCAGCAGCGATGCACGAAATCGCGTGCCGCCTCGAGCCCGCCGTCGAGGTAGAGCGCCGCGATCACCGCCTCGCAGGTATCCGCGAGCACGCTTGGATTGTCGTGCGCACCCGCCTGCGCCTCGCCCGGCGATAGGATCACGAACTGACCGAGACCGAGTGTCCGCGCCACCTCCACCAGGCTCTCGCGCCGCACGAGTCCGGTCTGGCGCCGGGTGAGCTCGCCCTCAGCCTCGTCGGGGAACCGGCGCCAAAGCAGCTCCGCCACCACCAACCCCAGCACGCGATCGCCCAGGAACTCGAGCCGCTCGTAGCTCTGGCGCGGGCCGCGGCGCGCATGGGCGCTCGGGTGGGTGAGTGCTTCCGCGAGAAGCTGCGGGTCGGCGAAGCGGTGACCCAGGATCTCGTAGAGGGGATCGAGGTCGGGACCCCTCGCCGTCATCCTAATGGATCGCCGAGAACAGACGGCCGTAGCGGATCGCGAGCGGCCACTTCCAGATCTCCCACCACGCCGCCGTGCCGTCGGTGGAGAAGAAGATGAACTCCGCGCGCCCGACCAGGTTCTCCGCCGGCACGAAGCCGACGCCGCTGCCGGCGACGCGGCTGTCGGCGGAGTTGTCGCGGTTGTCGCCCATCATGAAGTAGGTGGCCGGCGGCACCACGAAGGGACAAGTGTTCTCCGCCTCGACCCGCGTCTCCGTGAACTTATTCACGGGACAGTCGCGGGGCGGCGGCTTGGTCTCGAGCCCCTCCAGGAGGATCGTGTGCCTGACCCCGTTGGGCATCACCTCCTCGTATTGCTGCCGCTCGATGCGATTCTCCGGATCGAGATAGCGCCCGGTGTAGGAGCGCCGCGCCGCGACCTCGTTGACGTAGAGCGTGCCGCCGATCACCTGGATGCGGTCGCCCGGAAGGCCCACGAGCCGCTTGATGAAATCCACCGAGGGATTGGCGGGCTGCTTGAACACCACGACGTCGCCACGCTGCGGCTGGCGCGCCAGGATGCGGCCGGAGAAGATCGGCGGTCCGAACGGGAAGGAGTACCGGCTGTAGCCGTAGGAGTATTTCGACACGAAGAGGTAATCCCCCACCAGCAGAGTCGGCTCCATCGAGCCCGACGGAATATTGAAGGGCTCGTAGGCGAAAGTCCGCACGGCGAACGCGATCACCACCGCGTAGATGATAGTTCGCATCGTCTCACGGGCGCCGCCCTCCGCTTTGGCTTGCTTGTAGCTGGGCGCCTTGTTTTTCATGAAGGGAATCCATCACGCCACGGGCGTGGCTCTACGATGTGGGGAGGGCGGCGGCTGATGAAGCCCATCCGGCCCCGGGAAGTCAAGGCCGGGCGGGAGCCGGCATTTCACGCGCTCTTCGCGCCCGGCGCGGCGGCGCGCGCCTTGTCCATGGCGGCGCGCATGCCCTTGATCGCGCTGTCGAGGCCGCTGAAGATTGCCTCGCCGATCAGGAAATGTCCGATGTTGAGCTCGACGATGGTGGGAATCGCCGCGACCGCGCCCACCGTCTCGTAGCTGAGCCCGTGGCCCGCGTGGCACTCGAGCCCGAGCGCCTCGGCGTGCGCCGCCGCCTTCACGATCCGCTGGAGCTCGCGCTCGCGCGCTTCGCCTTCGGCCTCGCAGTAGGCGCCGGTGTGCAGCTCCACCACGGGAGCGCCGAGAGTGCACGCGGCATCGAGCTGCCGGGCGTCGGGATCGATGAAGAGCGACACCCGGATCTTCGCACCCACGAGCTCGCGCACGAAGCGGGCCAAGTGGTTGTGGCCGCCGACCGCGTCGAGCCCGCCCTCGGTGGTGAGTTCGGCGCGCTTTTC
This sequence comes from Allostellaceae bacterium, assembly GCA_035263705.1. Classification (GTDB taxonomy): domain Bacteria; phylum Pseudomonadota; class Alphaproteobacteria; order ATCC43930; family CGMCC-115725; genus DASZHJ01. The sequence goes on along the minus strand of DATFRA010000165.1, from coordinate 25,915 downwards.
CGGCACGATGCAGGCCGCATGCGGCTTGTGTCGGAGCGCGATCGCGAGCATCTCGTCGGTCGCCGCCATCTCCAGGTTGAGCGGCAGGTCGATCTCGACGCTGAGGCGGCGGATGTCGTCGTCCGAGATGTGGCGCCGATCCTCGCGCAGATGCGCGGTTATGCCATCGGCGCCAGCCTGTGCCGCGAGCCGCGCCGCGCGCACGGGATCGGGATGCTTGATGCCGCGGGCGTTCCGGATGGTCGCGACGTGGTCGATGTTGACGCCGAGGCGCAGGTGACGCCGGGGTGCGTTCATGTGCTCTTCCCTTGCTGCGACGCGCTCAGCGGCGCGCCCGATCGACCGAGTTGATCGAGGGCGCAGCCCGGAGCGCCGCGATGATATTGGTGAGGTGCTTCACGTCCTGCACCTCGATGTCCACGAGGATCTCGAAGAAATCCAGCGACCGATTAGTGATCTTGAGGTTCGTGATGTTGCCGTTGTGCTTGCCGATAATGGTTGTGAGCGCCCCCAGGCTGCCGGGCTCATTGCCGATGGTGACGGCGATGCGGCCGACATGGGCTTGGTCGGGATCGCCCTGCATGCTCCAGGCGACATCGAGCCAGCGTTCCGGCGTGTCCGCGTAGTTCTCCAGCGTCTCGCAATCGATGGTGTGGATGGTGACGCCCTTGCCGGTGGTCACGATGCCCACGATGCGGTCGCCCGGCAGCGGGTGGCAGCAGCCCGCGAAATGCAGCGCCATGCCCGGAATGAGCCCGCGGATCGGCACCGCCGTGTCGGCGGCCTTGCCCTTGCCTTTGCCGCGCGCCTCCGAGAGCGGCACCACCTTGCGCGGCTTCTCGTCCGGCTTCGGCGGATGCAGCGCGTGCACGACCGCGCGCCCGGTGTGAATCCCCTCGCCCACCGCGACATAGAGATCCTCGAGCGTCTCAGCCTCGAAGTTCTTGAGCACGGGCTGGAGCGCCTTCTCCGCGAACTCCTGGCCCTCCTGGCGGAAGGCCTTCTGGACGATCGCCTTGCCGAGGTCGAGGTATTGCTGGCGTTGCTGGGTGCGGATGAAGCGGCGGATGCGCGCCCGCGCCTTGCCGGTGACGACGAAGCGCTCCCAGGTCGGCGACGGCGTCTGCGCCTTCGAGGTCACGATCTCCACCTGATCGCCGTTCTGCAGCGGTGTGCGGAGCGGCACGAGACGGCCGTTGATCTTCGCGCCGACGCAGGTGTCGCCGATCTCGGAGTGGACCGCGTAGGCGAAATCGACGGGCGTGGCGCCCCGCGGCAGCGCGAACAAATCGCCCTTGGGCGTGAAGCAGAACACCTGGTCCTGGAACATCTCGAGCCGCGTGTGCTCGAGGAACTCCTCCGGTCCCGAGGCGTGGTCGAGGATGTCGAGGAGCTCGCGGAGCCATCGGTATTGCGGACCCTCGGTCTTGGGCGCGCCCTCCTTGTAGCTCCAGTGCGCGGCGACGCCGAGCTCGGCCACCTCGTGCATCTCGCTGGTGCGGATCTGGATCTCGATGCGCTGCCGCTCGGGACCGATCACGCCGGTGTGGAGCGAGCGATATTGGTTCGGCTTCGGTGTCGAGATGTAGTCCTTGAACCGGCCGGGCACCACGGGATAGCGGCTGTGGAGCACGCCGAGTGCGTGATAGCAGTCTTGGACCCTCTCCACCACGACGCGGAATGCCATGATGTCCGAGAGCTGCTCGAAGCCCACGTCCTTGCGCTGCATCTTGCGCCAGACCGAATAGGGCGACTTCTCGCGGCCGGACACCTGGGCCTCGACGCCGCCGTCGCGCAGGGTCTTCTGCAGCCCCGCGATGACACGCGGCACGAGGTCGCCGCCCTTCTCGCGGAGGAACGCGAGCCGCGCGATGATCCCCTCGCGGGCATCGGGATGCAGCTCGGCAAACGCGAGGTCCTCGAGCTGGTCCTTCATCTCGTGCATGCCGATGCGCTCGGCGAGCTGCGCGTAGATCTCCATGGTCTCGCGCGCGATGCGCTTGCGCTTCTCGGTGTCCTTGATGAAGCGGAGCGTGCGCATGTTGTGGAGTCGATCGGCGAGCTTCACCAGGAGGACCCGGATGTCCTCGGACATCGCGAGCACGAGCTTGCGGAAATTCTCGGCCTGCTTGGTCTGGCCCGACTGCAGCTCGACGCGCGAGAGCTTGGTGACGCCGTCCACGAGCCGCGCGATCTCGGGACCGAATACTCGCTCGACCTCCTCGAGCGAGGTCAGCGTGTCCTCGACGGTGTCGTGCAGGAGGCCGGTGATGATCGAGGCCGCGTCGAGGCGCATCCCCGCGAGGATGCCGGCGACCTCGACGGGATGGGAGAAGTACGGATCGCCCGAGGCGCGCTTCTGGCTGCCGTGCGCCTTCACGGTGAAGACGTAGGCGCGGTTGAGGGCATCCTCATTCGCCGACGGGTCGTAGGACTTGACCCGCTCCACCAGCTCGAACTGCCGCATCATGGCAGAGTGCCCATCCGCCCGGTCCCCGCCGGGCGCGATAAACGATCCCGCCGCGCCTGAAATAGATTGGCCGAAAGTCGGGACAAGCCCGCCCGCGATCCCTCTACCCCAAGACGCAACGCGCTCCGGGCGGCTGCGGCTGCGGTCGTGCCGCCGCCGCCCACGGCGCTATTGCTCGTCCTGCGGCGGTTCGACCTCCCCCTCCGCCGCTTCGGTCGGCACGTCCTCAGCCGGCGTGGTGCCGTCCTCCGCAACATAGAGCTCGTCCTCGGGGAGCTCCTCGTCCTCGACGGCCTCTTCCGCGAGCTCCTCGCTCTCGCCCTCGGCGGGCGGCTGGTCGACGGGCCAGGTCTGGGTCTCGACATCGAGATCCTTGTCATCCTCCGGCTCGTCGATCTCGACGTGCTTCTGCATGCCCTTGATGAGGGAGTTCTTGACCTGCTCGAGCCCGATGGTCTCGTCCGCGATCTCGCGGAGCGCCACCACTGGGTTCTTGTCGTTGTCCCGCTCCAGCGTGATGGGCGCGCCCGACGCGACATCGCGCGCCCGCTGCGCCGCCAACAGCACCAGCTCGAATCGGTTCGGAATCTTCAGGATGCAATCTTCAACCGTAACGCGCGCCATGCCCGATCATCTCCAGGGTCAATCATTGGAATTCCTTGCATAATATGGGAGCGATTGCCGCACCGCAACCCGAGCCTACGCATGGCGACCCCGCGGCACGACCGACCCGCCGGCGCCAAATCGGCCCCAAGCCTCGGGCGTGCCTGTGATTTTCGCGCCCGCCCCGGCCTAGAGCCGCGCGTAATCCACCGGCTTATGCCGATCGACCCGCAGCGGCGTGTCTGGCATCGGGTACTTGAGACCGTTGCCGCAGTTGAACAGCACCACGCGGTCGGTCTTGCTGACCCGGCCCTCTTTGAGAGCCTGGCGGTAGGCGGCATAGGTCGCGGCGCCCTCGGGCGAGAGCAGGAGCCCCTCGTCCTTGCCGACCTCGGCGCGGGCCTCGAGGATCACCTCGTCGGGGATCGCCATGGCGAAGCCCCCGCTCTCGCGGATCGCCCGCAGGATCAGGAAATCGCCGAGCGCCGCCGGTACCCGCAGGCCCGAGGCAATGGTCTCAGCGTTCTGCCATGGCTCGGCCTTCTCCCGGCCCTGCTCGAAGGCGCGCACGATCGGCGCGCAACCGGTCGACTGCACCGCCACCATGCGCGGGCGCTTGGTGTCGAGCCAGCCGATGCGGCCCAGCTCGTCGAACACCTTCCACATGCCGATGAGACCGGTGCCGCCGCCCGTTGGATAGAAAATCACGTCCGGGAGCGTCCAGCCCAGCTGCTCCGCGAGCTCGAGGCCCATGGTCTTCTTGCCCTCGATCCGGTAGGGCTCCTTTAGGGTCGAGGCGTCGAACCAGGCCATCGCCTCTTTGCCCTCGGCGACGATCTTGGCGCAGTCGTTGATGAGCCCATTCACCTTGTAGAGTTTGGCGCCCTGAAGCACGGTCTCTCCGACATTAGGCCCCTGCGCGTCGTCCGGACAGAAGACGTAGCTCTCGATGCCCGCGCGCGTGCAATAGGCGGCCAGCGCAGCACCGGCGTTCCCGGCCGTCGCCATCGCCATGCGCGTGACGCCGAGCTCCTTCGCCATGGAGACCGCGAGCGCGAGGCCGCGCGCCTTGAAGGAGCCGGTGGGCAGGCGTCCCTCATCCTTGATCAGGATCTCGCCACCGCCCAGCCGCTTCTCCGATCGGGGCGCGCGCAGCAGCGGCGTCATGGTCTCGCCGAGGCTCACGACGCTCTCACGGCGACGAACCGGCAGAAACTCGCGGTAGCGCCAGAGATCCCAGGCGCGGTTCGCCAGGCTCTCGCGGGTTACCGAGCGGCCGAGAGCGTCGAGGTCATAGCGAACCAGCAGGGGTTTGCCGGCGCGCGAGAGGCCGTGGAGCCTGTCGGCGGGATAGGTGTCGCCGGTCGAGCTGCATTCCAAGTGCCTGGTGAAAGTCGGCCGCTCGGCCGTCTCGATATCGACTCTCGTCATGAACGAATTCCTCTTGGACGCCGAAGGTGGTGTTCAGTGCGCGGTACCGGAGCCGCAGAGCGCGGCCCAACGGCCCGGGGAAAGCCCATAGGCTTTCTTGAAGTGGCGCGTCATGTGGCTCTGGTCGGCAAATCCGGCGCCGGCTGCAGCATCGGCGAGATGGTCGCCGCGCCGGATCAGCGAGCGCACCCGGTCGAGGCGGCGCATGACCAGGTAGCGATAGGGGCTGGTGCCCAGGCAGGCACGGAAATGCCGGGCTATCGAATAGCGTGAGAGGCCCGCGATCATCTCCAACTCTGCGGAGGTGACGGCGTCGCCGACATTCGCGTCGAGAAAATCTCGCACCCGAAAGACGGCGCGCCAGTGCCGCGCGGACATTTTTCGCCGCGTGATTGATGGGTCCGCCGCCGCCAAAGCTTCCGCGAGATCGAGGACGATCTGGTCGTGGCGCAGCTCCTCGAGCGGGCGATCGAGATCGGTGAGCGCCGGCACGATCGCCGCGCCGAGGCGGCGATCCCTCGACACGGCATCGCGCACGAAGGGCAGCGGGCCATAGCCCTCGCCCAACGCGTCGCCAATGACGCGCGGCTCGATGTAGAGGATCTTGTAATGAAAACCGGCGCGCGTGCCGGCGTGGCCGTCATGGACCTCGTCCGGGTGCAGCACAAAGACCTGGCCCGGCAGGCTTCGCCTGGCGGCGCCCCGGTAGCGGAAAGCTTGCACACCCTCGAGCGTGAAGCCCATCGCGTAGGTGTCATGCCGATGCGGATCGAATCCGTGACCGGCAAAGAACGCCTCGACCCGCTCGATGCCCGGAGACGAGGGCGCGATCCGCAACCAGTCTACGGCCCCCGCGCCGCACGATCGTTCAAGACGCGCCGTGGCACCTTCGTTCATAAGGGACGCCATGCGCTTCTATACCAGAAACGCCGTGCCCGCTCGATATTGAGGGGCGCGCCACGTGGATGGCGTTTTTGCATTCGCCCTCGCGGGCTTCGCGCTCGCCGGCAGCCCCGGCCCTGCGACGCTGAGCCTCGCCGCCACCGGCGCCGCCTTCGGCGCCCGGCGCGGCCTCGGCTATATGACCGGCATAATCACCGGCATGGTCGCGGTCATGGCGATCGTCGCGAGCGGCATCATGAGCCTCGCGCTAGCAGTTCCCGGCGCCACGCCCGTCATCGTCGGGCTCGCTGCAGCCTATTTCGTCTATCTCGCAATCCGCATCGCCACCGCGCCACCGCTTACGGAGGCGAGCGGACAGCGGCGTGAGCCGTCCCTCGGCGCCGGCTTGTTCCTGTCGCTCGTCAACCCAAAAGGCTATGCCGCCATGGCGGCCCTTTTTTCGGGCTTCGTCCTGATCCGGGACCGGCTCGTGCTCGATGCCGGCGCCAAGATCATCGTGCTCGTCATGATCATCACCGCCGTCAACCTCGCCTGGCTCTTCGCGGGCGCGGCGCTGACGCGGTTCTTCCACAATCCGCGGACCAATCGCGCTATCAATGTGAGCTTCGCAATCCTCCTGATCGCGTCCGTCGTCGCCGCGCTCTGGCTCTGAGGCGGCCTACCCGAGGCGCAGCAGCGGGACCGCCGCGGCGGCCGAGATCACCGCCAGCAGGCCGGAGCGGGTAAACGGCTCCTTGAGCCAGATGACCGAGATGAGGATCGCGAACACCGCGCTGGTGTCGCGGAGCGCGGAGGCGGGTGCGATCGGGGCCTGAGTCCATACCCAGAGGATCACTAGGTAGGAGACGACCGCGGCGATCGCGGCCGGAACGGCGACAGCGGCAATCCCGCGGACGAGGCGCCACGGCGTACCGACACGGCGCTGTCGCCAGCCCATCGCGATGGCGTTGGTGATGGTGACCGCGAAACCGTACGACCATGCCGAGCCCGCGAGCCGGACGCCGCGAGCATCGCAGGCGATATAGGCTGCCGTCGACAGGCCCGTGACCAGCGCCCAGGCCAGCGCCCGCAGGCTGAACTCGTGGCCGCTCCGCGCGCCGTGAGCCAGCAGCGCGAGCGACACCGCGATCAGCGCGATCCCGGCGATGGCGGCCGACCCGAGCCGGTCGCCCACCAGCAGCGCCGCCAGCGGCACCACCAGCAGGACCGACACCGCACGGACCACGGGGTAGACCACGCCGAGCCCGCCGAGCGCGTAGGCGCGCAGAAGCGCCGACACCGTCACGACGTTCATCAGCGTCGAGGCGCCGATCCAGATCCACGACGCCGTCGCCGGCAATCCAGTCCAGAGCAAGCCGGGCAGGACCAGCACTGCGCCGAGCAGCATTTGCGCCGCCATCGCTTCCGCCGGTCGGACGCTGGCCTTGACGGCGGCATTCCAGCCCGCATGCAGCACGGCGCTCAGCAGAGCGGCGGCGACATGCGTCGTCTCCATTGGCTCAGTCGAGCTTCCGATAAAACACGGTGGTGTCGGAGAATCCGCCGCCGGGCCAGAGCGCGTAGTCGGGGATGACTCCGACCAAGCTCCATCCGAGCCGGGCGTAGAGCCGCTCGGCATCGCCGCTGGCGGTATCGAGAACCAGGAGGGACTTCCCGCTCCGACGCGCGGCGTCCTCCGCGGCGCGCATCAGCGCCGCGCCGATGCCGCGGCGCCGCGCGCGACGATGCACTAGCATCTTGGAGATGTCGGCGCGGTGCGGCTGGTTCTCGGGCTGCTCCAGCACGACTTGGACCGTGCCGACGATGCCGATCGCGTCCTCGGCGACCAGCAAGGCGCGGGCACCGCGCTCGACGTCGCGAGCGACGCGGCGCCAGAACGCCCGCGCCTTCTCCTCCGTCATCGGTCGCATGAACCCCACCGAGGCACCCCCCTCGACACAGTCGATCAGCACTCTCCCGAGCCCATCCGCCTCGGCACCGGTCAGGGCGGTCACCGCGCGCACGCTATATCTGTCGCCGCTCATCGGCCGATCCCCGGCTCGCTTACGATCACGACCGCGTACCGCGCGGCCTTGCGCGTGCGATTGTGGAACGTGACGGGCCGGTCGAGCACGAAGGCGAGGCAGTCGCCTTCCTTGAGGTCATGACGCTGGTCGCCAACGCTGACCTCGATCGAGCCATCGAGCACCCAGACCTGCTGGTGCACCCGGACGTCGCGAGCGCCGGTGTCGAAGGCGACCCTTGCGCCGCGCGGGAACTCGACCTCGACGATCTGGATCGGCGTCGGAAAGCCGCCGGGTGACACGTTCCGCCGGACATAGCCGGAGGCGGGATCGCGCCAGCGCGCCTGATCGGCGCGGCGAGAGACGGGCTCGGCGCCCGCCCCCGGCGCATCGAACAAAGACGCGAGCGGCACGTCGAGCCCGGTCGCCAGCCGCTCGAGCAGGACCGCCGTCGGGCTGCTCTCGCCCCGCTCGATCAACGAGATCATGGAGCGGCTGACGCCGCTGCGCTCCGCCAACGCCTCGAGCGTGAGGCCCCGCGACGCCCGCAGATCCCGGACCCGCCCGGCGATCCGCTGGTCGAGGCCGGACTCGATTTCATCCGTCATACTAGAGGTAATTCCATTATATTGGATCGCCTGTCAACATGAATCCGCTCGCGGTCCCTGTTCGCGATTGCCTCCGGGCGGCTCCGCATTTAGCATTTGATCAAGCGTGCGGGGCCCGACCAAGCGCCCGAGGCAAGGGAGGAACCGAGCGGTGAAGACCACCTACAACACCCTGATGATGGGCGCGTCCTACGGTTCGCTCCTGGCGGCGAAGCTGCTGCTCGCCGGCCACAACGCGACGCTGGTCTGCCTCCCCGCCGAGGTGGAGGCGATCAACAAGGATGGCATCCGCGTCCGTCTTCCGGTTAAGGGCCGGAAGGAGCCGATCGAGATCAACTCGCGCACGCTCTCGGGCAAGGTCACCGCGGCAGCGCCCGGCGCCGTGCGCCCCGGGGATTACGACCTGGTGGCGCTTGCCATGCAGGAGCCGCAGTACCGCTCCGCCGGCGTGCGCGAGCTGCTCGACGCCGTCGCGAAGTCGCGGGTACCCTGCATGTCGATCATGAACATGCCGCCGCTTCCCTACCTCAAGCGGATTCCCGGCCTCGCGACGGACGCGCTCCAGTCCTGCTACACCGACGCGACGGTCTGGCGGAATTTCGATCCCGCCACGATGACGCTCTGCAGCCCTGACCCGCAGGCGTTCCGCCCGCCGGACGAGCCCGTCAACGTGCTGCAGGTCACGCTGCCGACCAACTTCAAGGCCGCGCGGTTCCAGTCGGACGCGGACACCGCCATTCTTCGCCGCATGCAAGCGGACATTGAGGCGGTGCGCCACGATGTCGGCGGCGAGAAGGTCGAGCTGCCGGTCAAGCTCAAGGTGCACGACTCCATCTTCGTGCCGCTCGCGAAGTGGGCGATGCTGCTCACGGGCAACTACCGCTGCGTCCAGAAGGACGCCGCGCGCTCGATCAAGGAGGCCGTGCACAGCGACATCGAGGCCTCGCGCAAGGTCTACAACTGGGTCGCCGAGCTGTGCGTGAAGCTGGGCGCTGATCCCGCCGACCTCGTGCCGTTCGAGAAATATGCGGCTGCCGCCCTCGGCCTCGTGCGTCCCTCTTCCGCGGCGCGCGCCCTCTTCGCGGGCGCGCCGAACATCGAGCGCGTGGACCGGCTGGTGCAGAGCATCGCGGCGCAGAAGGGCATGCGCCTCGCCGTCGTCGACGAGACCGTGGCCCTCGTCGACGCCCGTCTCGCGCTCAACCGCAAGCAGGTTGCATAACCTCGACCTACCCGCTCTCGGGGAGGCGCGATGAAGTGTGTTGTCGTCGGTGGCGGTGTTGTCGGCGCCAGCATCGCCTGGCACTTGGCGCGGCGCGGCGTCGGCGAGGTGACCCTGTTCGAACGCGACCGGCTCGGTTCCGGCACGACTTGGCATTCCGCAGGGAATATCACCTGGAAGCCCTCGCGCGAGCACGACGCACCGGTTCTCTACGCGCTCGAGATCTTGTCTCGCCTCGAGGCCGAGACCGGTCAGGCGACCGGCTGGCTCAAGACCGGGCGCCTGTTCGTCGCCGAAAGCGCGGAGACGCGCCGAGATTTCGAGGCCCTCGAACGGGCAGCACGAGACCGGGGCATCGAAGCCCGCTGGATCGAGCCGCGGGAGGCCGCACGCCTGAACCCGCTGCTCGACCTCTCCTCGGTCGACGCCGTCTGGCTCAATTCCCTATCGGGCCGCACCAATCCGGCGGATTTCGCCGCGGCCTATGCGGCCGGAGCGCGGTGGGCGGGCGCGACCGTCCGGGAGGGTGCGGAAGTCTTGCGCCTCTCGGTGGCAGACGGACGCGTCGTCGGCGTCGAGACGGCCGATGGGCTGGTCAACGCGGACATCGTCGTGGTCGCCGCGGGCCTGTGGTCGCGGCCGCTGCTCGAGCCTTTGGGGATCGCACTCGCTCAATGGGCCTGCGAGCATTTCTACTTGATCGCGGACGTCTCCCCGCGCCTCGCGAGGGAAACGCCCTCCTTCGTGGCGCCCGACAGCCTTCTTTATGGGCGCGAGGAGGTCGGTCGCTTCCTGTTCGGTTGCTTCGACGAGAACGCCAAGACGCTGGATCCCGCGAGCCTACCCACGCCGTTCTCGTTCACGCTGCTGCCGCCGGATTGGGACAAGGTCGCGCCCTACGTCGAGCGCGCCACGCGGCTCTTTCCGGTGCTCGCGGATGCGCCGATCCGGCACTTCGTCAACGGTCCCGAGAGCTTCACGCCCGACGGACTGCCGCTGATCGGCCGCATCGGCGGGATCGACGGCCTCTTCCTCGCGACGGCCATGAACTCCGCCGGCGTCACCTGGTCAGCCATGACGGGCGCGCTGATCGCCGACTTGGTCGCGGACGCGCCGTCGCGTTTCGACCCGCGCCCCTACGATCCCGCGCGCTTCGGCGATCGGGGCCGCGACCTCGATTGGCTGAAAGCCCAGGTCTCCGCCATCGTCAGCCAGAGCTACCGCAATCAGAACCGCTAGCGCGATCTAAGAGCTCGAGGACCCCGGCTCGTCCTTCTTCTCGGGCACCGGGCGCACACCGACCACCTCGTAGTCCGTGACTACGGCGACCCCAGGCGCCACCTGCTCGATCGTCTCGACGTCGACGACGTTGACTTCGAGCTTCTGCGGCTTCGGCGGAGCCGCTCTCTTGACCGGCGGCTTCTTCGCGATCACGCGCTTGGCTGGCGCCTTCGCGCGCGCCTTGCCGGGCTTCGCCTTCGCGCCCCGCTTTGCGGGCTTGCGCGCTGCGGCTTTCGCCCGCTTCGTCGCTTTGCGAGCCTTCGCGGGTTTCCTTGCCTTCGTCCCCCTGCGCCTTCCTCGAGCCATCATGCTCCTCCTTCTTTCGGCCGACGGATGACAGCACAAAATCGGCCGCTCGGCGACAGGTTTGCGCGCATCATCAGCACATTGGCTCAGCTTTGACGTCAGGTGGCAAATCCGCGATTAGCGCCCAAGCCGTGCGTCCGAGGCGCGGGTGGCGCCAGTCACGCGCGATGTCGGCGAGCGGGCGGAGGACGAACGCACGCTCGTGGAGCCGCGGATGCGGTAGGATCGGCACCTCGCCCTCGGCGCTCACGCGCTCATCATAGGCCAGGAGATCGAGATCGAGGACGCGCGCGGCATTTCTCTCCCGCCGGACGCGGCCGAAGCGCGCCTCCACGGCGTGCAGGACCTCGAGCAGCGCGGCAGGCGCGAGCACGGTCTCGACCGCGACAACGCCGTTCACGAACCACGGCTGATCGGAGGGCGGGACCGGCGCCGAACGATACCACCGCGAGCGCGCGACGATCCGCGGGCCGCGCTCGGCGATCAACCGGAGCGCCGTTTCCAGGCTATCGGGAGGAGCACCGAACTCCGGACTCACGAGATTAGCGCCGAGACCGATCAGGATCATCGCGCGCACTCGGTCTCGGTTCGGCGTCTTGACGCTCCCCGGGTTTCATCGGCTAATGAGGGACTCATTGAGGCATTTCAGCCAAACCCATTTGATCGGGAGCTTATTGAGCATGTTCTATCCGCAGGAAAAGATCGCGATCTTCATTGACGGCGCCAATCTTTATGCCGCGGCGCGCGGCCTCGGCTTCGACATCGACTACAAGCGGCTGCTCGACCTCTTCGCGTCCAAGGGCCGCTTGATCCGCGCCTTCTACTATACGGCGCTGATTGAGGATCAGGAGTATTCGCCGCTCAGGCCGTTGGTCGATTGGCTCGATTACAACGGTTACACCATGGTGACCAAGCCGACCAAGGAGTACACGGACGCCATGGGCCGGCGCAAGATCAAGGGCAACATGGATATCGAACTCGCGATCGACATGCTCGACATGGCGCAATTCCTCGACCACGCCGTGCTGTTCTCGGGCGACGGCGATTTCCGGCGCCTGGTGGAGGCGGTGCAGCGCCGCGGCGTGCGGGTGAGCGTGGTCTCGACGCTGCGCTCGCAGCCGCCGATGGTGGCGGACGACCTCCGGCGCCAGGCGGACACCTTCATTGAGCTGCAGGACCTGGCGTCGCAGATCATGCGCGTGCGCGACGAGAACCGCACGATGCCCGTGCACGCCGCCGCCGACCAAGTCGCCTGAGCATTCCTTGAGCGAGGCGCCCGGTCGCGACTGTCCGCGCTGCCCGCGCCTCGTCGAGTTCCGCCTCCGCCATCGCGAGGCGGAACCCGATTGGCACAACGCGCCGGTGCCGTCCTTCGGCGAGCCCACAGCGCGTCTGCTGATCGTGGGGCTGGCGCCAGGTCTCAAGGGCGCCAACCGCACGGGCCGCCCCTTCACGGGCGACTACGCGGGCGAGCTGCTCTACGCGACCCTCAAGAGATTCGGATTCGCAACCGGCGAGTACGCCGCGCGCGTCGATGATGGGCTCCGGCTTATCGACTGCCGCATCGGCAACGCCGTGCGCTGCGTCCCGCCGGAGAACAAGCCGGATCCCAAGGAGATCGCCGCCTGTAACGCCTTTCTCGCCGAGGAGATCCGCTCCATGCCGAGACTGAAGGCGATCATTGCGCTCGGCGCCATCGCCCACGGCGCGGTGCTGACCGCTCTGGGCGAGCGCAAGTCCGCCTTTCCCTTCAGGCACGGCGCGGTCCACCCGCTCAAGATCGGCGTGCTGCTCGCCGACAGCTATCATTGCTCGCGCTACAACACGAATACCGGCGTGCTCACGACGGAGATGTTCGAGGCCGTGTTTCAGGAGATCCGACGGCGCCTAGGGGCGGGGTGGTGAAACTCCCCAACGCCAGTCACGTCGGGCCGTCGTGATCGGAAGCAATCCGTACGACTCCTCGAACCACGTCCCGGAACGCCTCATCAAAATTCACGCCGCTGATGCTCCAAGAGTAATCCTTGTCGTGCCAGCGCAGGCGCCACGAGCCCAGCCAGCCCGGCAGATCGTCCTTGAACTCGAGGGTGCCGGCGACGATCGCGCGATCGTCGGTCGACGCGGCTTTGGGCGACGGGAACGGGCCTATGATGACACCCCACTCCGCGAGCTCGGCCTCGCTCGGCACCCGCACGGTCATGTTGAATTCTCTGGCAACCGTGGCGAAGGACCCGGCCTGGTCGGCGCCGGCGGGGTTCTCGGTGCTCAGCAGATAGGACTTGGTGACTCGCTGCACGGCGATCGCCGGCACGATCACCGGGCGCTGCCCGAGCCAGGGATGCTCGCCGAGGTCCGCCAGCGCCGCGTCGATTTTCGCGGGATCGAACACGACGGTGAGGTTGTAGGACCGGTCGTAGGTGCCCTGATCGTCGTGCACCTTGATGCCGGCCATCGGGTCGACGTAATCGAACTTGGTGACGAGCTGATCGGCATGCGCCGCGAGTTCCGCCACGCGCGGATCTTTGTTGAGCCGCGGCTCGCCCGACACTTTCACCAGCACCTCGCGGAGCGACTGCGCGAAGCCTTTCGGGCGTTGCCGCATGTCGTAGCCCGTGACGATCACGGTCGCCTTGTAGAGGTCGCTGGTGGCGTCGGCTCGGACCGGCACTGGGGACAGCATCGGCCCCGCCGAGAGCGCGACCAGCAGCGCCACCGCTAGCGGCCGGTATCGGTTCTGCCAAGCCATTTCTACCTCACCGTCTAATATATTATTGGCGGTAAGATACTCGGGTCGATGGCGGGCTGCAACGGTGGAGAAAAACGCGCGTACAGCCGTCAAAGCTAGCCTCGGGCGCGCATGATCCTGGCCTTGTCGCGCTTCCAGTCGCGCTCCTTCTCGGCGGCGCGCTTGTCGGATTTGCGCTTGCCCTTGGCAAGCCCGATCGCGACCTTGGCGATGCCTCGGTCGTTGAAATAAAGACCGAGCGGCACCAGGGTCATGCCCTCGCGGGTGACCGCGCCGGCAAGCCGATTCAGCTCCTTCTTGTGGAGGAGCAGCTTGCGCGCGCGGCGCGGCTCGTGATTGATCCGGGCCGCCGCATAGATCGGAATATTGGCGTTCATCAGGAAGAGCTCGCCGCCGCGCTCGGCGGCGTAAGCTTCGTTGATGCTGGCACCGCCCTTGCGGAGCGATTTCACCTCGCTGCCCGCGAGCATGAGCCCGGCCTCGAGCGTGTCCTCGATGAGGTAATCGTGCCGGGCCTTGCGGTTCTGCGCGATGTAGTGGTCGGTCGGGCGTGCCATGCCCTCAGTTCAGCACGCCCGCATGGCGCATGGCGCTGCGCACTTTTTCCTGGGTCTCCGGCATCGGGACCACCAGCGGCAGGCGGACCTCCGCGGTCGACTTGCCGAGCAGCGAAGCCGCGAATTTGACCGGCGCCGGGCTGGTCTCGGCGAAGAGCGCGTCATTGAGCGGCAGGAGCCGCTGGTTTATCTGCATGGCGCGTCCAACCTCGCCCTTCTGGAAGGCCGTGTGCATCTCGGCGCAGGCGCGCGGCGCCACGTTCGCCGTGACGGAGATGCAGCCGTCGCCGCCTTGCACCAGGAACGCGAGCGCGGTGTGGTCCTCGCCCGAGAGCATGCAGAACTTGGGGCCGATCGCCTCGCGCGTGCGCAGCGGCCGCGCCAGGTCGTTGGTGGCGTCCTTCACGCCCGCGACGTTCGGCAGCTTCGCGAGCCGCCCCATGGTGGCGACACTCATGTCGACCGCGGTCCGTCCGGGGATGTTGTATATGATGATCGGCAGGTCGACTGCGTCGTGGATCGCCTTGAAGTGCTGGTAGAGCCCTTCCTGGGTCGGCTTGTTGTAATAGGGATTGACGATCAGCGCCGCGGTGGCGCCGGCCGACTTGGCGTGGCGGGTGAAATCGATCGCCTCCTCGGTGGAATTGGACCCGGTGCCGGCGATCACGGGTACGCGGCCCTTCGCCACCTCGATGCAGGCCTCGACCACCCGCTTGTGCTCGGCATGGCTCAAGGTCGGCGACTCCCCCGTCGTGCCGCAGGGCACCACTGCATGGGTCCCCTCCTTGATCTGCCAGTCGACAAATCCCTGGAAGCTCCGCTCGTCCACGGCGCCGTTCCGGAACGGCGTGATCAGCGCGACGATCGAGCCTTTGAACATGGGCGGCCTCCCCGTTGTCGGTGATTCTTGTGAGTTACTGACCATATCCCCCCGGGGCGATGGCGGCAATCTCCGTGCCCGCGACGCGGCTCGTGCCGCTTGTTTTTCCCCGGCCGGAGCCGCTAAGATGCATGCCTGCCTCAACATTCCGCCGCGGGCGTTCACAGGGATTTTAGGGATCGGGTCGTGAGGTCGCTCGCGCGGGTCGTCCTGTTGTTGCTGGCTCTGTGGCTCCTCCCGCTCCGGCCTGCGGAGGCGGCCGTCCTCTCCGATGCCGATCGCCAAGCCTATCGTCTCGCGTTCGCCGCCATCCGGACGGGCGACTGGGCCGGCGCCTCCGTACAGGCGGCGCAGGCCCAGGACCTGCTCCTCGGCAAGGCGATCCGGTTCTTGGACATGAGCCGCCAAGGCTCGAGCTGGGGCTTCGGCGACATCTCGGAATTCATCTCAAGCAATCCCGACTGGCCCAGCGAGCGGTTGCTCCGCGAGCGCGCGGAGGAAGCGATCACCACTGTCGGCGACCAGGAGGTTGGCCGCTGGTTCGCTCGCTATCCGCCGGTCACCGCCGTCGGCCGGCTGCGCGAGGCAGACTATCTGTTGGCTCACGGCCAGACCGACCGCGCGGTCGCGGAGATCCGCGAGGTCTGGGTCTCCGCTGATTTCAGTGCCTTCGACGAGAGGCCAATCCTGCAGCGCTACGGCCATTACCTTCGTCCGGTCGACGACGTGGCGCGCCTCGATCGTCTCGTGTGGGACGGCAAGGAGGAAGCGGCCCGCCGCATGCTGCCGCGGGTCGACGCCGGTCATCGTGCTGAGGCGCTGGCGCGGTTTGCGCTCGCGAGCGAGTCTAAGAGCGCAGAGAAGCTGGTCTCGAAGGTGCCGGCAAACCTGCAGAAGGATCAGGGCTTCCTGTTCGAGCGCATGCGTTGGCGCCGGCGCAAGGAGATGTACGACGCCGCCATCGACATCCTCGAGCACGCGCCCAAGGACTTGACGAGGCCGCAGCTCTGGTGGGCCGAGCGCGAGACGCTGGCCCGCCATGCGCTGCAGGACGGAAAGATCTCCGTTGCTTACCGTCTGGCGGCCCAGCATGGCATGACGACCGGGCCCAACTTCGCGGAGGCCGAGTTCCTGGCTGGCTGGATCAATCTGCGGTACCTGCGCGAAGCGAAGCCTGCCTACGATCATTTCGTACGGCTCTACAACGACGTGAGCCGGCCCATCAGCCGGGCCCGCGGCGCATACTGGGCCGGGCGCGCCGCGCAGGAGATGGGCAGCCGAGAGCTCGCGGCCGGCTGGTTCGCCAAGGCCGCACAGTACCTCACGACCTATTACGGCCAACTCGCCGCCGCGCAGATCGGCACCGACGGCAAAGCGGCTGTGCTGGAGGACCCGCGGGCCACGCCGCAGGAGACCACGGCTTTCGGCCAGAGGGAGCTCGTGCGGATCGTCCGCGCCCTCGCCGACGCGGAAGCCGCCGATTTCGCCAGGCCTTTCTTGCTGAAGCTCATCGACATCGCGAGGACGCCGGGCGAGCACGCTCTAGTGGCGGCGCTTGCTCTGGAGGTGGGCCGGCCCGATGTCGCGGTCACGGTGGCGCGGCTTGCGAGCTACGCCGGTGTCACCCTGCTGGCGCTTGGCTATCCGCTGGCAGAGCTCCCGGCGGGCGGCAGCGTCGAGGCACCGCTGGTGCTCGCGATGGCGCGCCAGGAAAGCGGCATGGACCAGAACGCCGTGAGCCCCGCCGGCGCCCGCGGGATGCTGCAGCTGATGCCGGCCACCGCGAAACGGATGGCGAGTGACCTGCAGATCCCGTTCTCGCAGCAGCGCCTCCTCACGGACCCGCAATACAATCTGACCCTCGGCCGCGCCTACCTCGAAGACATGCTCGGACGCTTCGGCGGCTCCTACGTCCTCGCGGTCGCCGCCTACAACGCCGGCCCCGCGCGCGTGAGCGAATGGGAACACGAAATGGGCGATCCGCGAGCCAAGGACGTCGACGTCATCGACTGGGTCGAGGGCATCCCATTCCGCGAGACGCGCAGCTACGTCCAGCGCGTGCTAGAGAACCTGCAGGTTTATCGACTCCGAATGGGGGACCGTAACCTCGCCTTCTCGCTCGCCCTCGATCTCAAGCGCTGAGTGGGCTCGGACCGACGATGATACGAGGGATGCGCCCGTCATTTCTTCTCCACCCCGAGGGGCGGAGAGGGATTACGTAAAGAGGGAGCTTCTGCCCATGCTTTCAGCCACGACGGCCTGCGTGTTCGACGCCTACGGCACCCTGTTCGACTTCCTCTCGGCGTCGAAGCGCTGCCGGGACGCGCTCGGCGAAAAGGCGGACGCGTTGGGCCAGCTCTGGCGCACCCGCCAGCTCGAGTACAGCTGGCTTCGGAGCCTGATGGGCGTGCACGCGGATTTCTGGCAGGTGACGGGCGAGGCGCTCGACTTCACCATGGCGAGCCTCGGCCTCAAGGATGCGGCGTTGCGCGACCGGCTGATGGACCTCTTCCTCCACATCGAGGCGTTCCCCGACGCGCGCCGCGTGCTCGAGGCGCTGAAGCGCGCGGGACGCTCCGCGCTCATCCTCTCCAACGGCTCGCCCGCCATGCTGACCGCGGCGATGAAGAGCGCGGGGGTCGATGTGTTGCTCCAGGGCGCGCTCTCCGTCGAATCCGCCCGCATCTACAAGCCGCACCGCAGCGTCTACGAGCTGGTGACGCGGCATCTCGGTCTACCGGCGGCGCGGATCTGCTTCGTATCGTCCAACGGATGGGACGCGGCCGGCGCCGCGCATTTCGGTTTCCAGGCGGTGTGGGCCAACCGCGCGGGGGCGCCGCGCGAGAACCTGCCGGGCACGCTCGCCGCCGAGATCCGCGACCTCGACGCGCTGCCGCCGCTGCTGGGTCTCTAGTCCCGGCCCATGCCGGCCTATCGCGAGGCCACCGTCAGCGCCCAAGACGGCCTTGCACTCCACTACCGAGACTACGGCGACCCGCTCGCCTCCAAGACGCCGGTGCTGTGCCTCGCCGGCCTCACGCGCAACAGCGCGGATTTCGCCGACGTGGCGCCGCGCCTAACCGGCGAGCGCCGGGTGCTCTGCCCGGATTACCGCGGCCGCGGCCGCTCCGCCTACGACCCCGATTGGCGCCATTACGACCCCTTCGTCTACATCAGTGACATCCTGCATCTGCTTGACGCGACCGGCGTCGACCGTGCCGTGATTGTGGGCACGTCGATGGGCGGGCTCCTTGCGATGGGACTGGCGGTGCTCCGGCCTACTGCGGTCGCGGGCGTCGTGCTCAACGACATCGGACCGAACGTCGCCAGCCCCGGTCTCACCCGCATCCTCAAATACGTTGGTGTCGACTATCCGCAGCGCGATTGGAACAACGCGGTCGGCTTCCTCAAGGAGTTGATGCCCAACCTCGCGCCCAAGGCCGACGACGTCTGGTGGCAGAAGCACGCCGAGGCGACCTATCGCAAGGGCTCGGACGGGCGGCTGCATTTCGACTGGGATCTCAATATCGCGAAGCTGCTCGACCATCAGCGCAAGGTAACGCCGGACCTCTGGACGATGTTTCGGGGGCTCGGCAGAATCCCGACGCTGGCGTTCCGCGGCGCGCTCTCGGACGTGCTCACGGAGGACGTGTTTCGCCGCATGGCGCTTGAAAAGCCGGATTTGGTCTGCGTAACTGTGCCGGACACCGGCCACACGCCCTCGCTCACCGAACCGCAAGCGACCAGCGCCCTCGATGCCTTCCTCCAGCGCCTCTAACGCGCTTCCCACCATCGACGAGATCCGCGCCGCCGCCGAGCGGCTCAAGGGCAAGGCCGTGCTGACGCCGCTCCTGGAATCACCGGCCCTCAACAAGCGTCTGGGCGGCCGGCTCCTGGTCAAGGCCGAGACGCTGCAGCGCACCGGCTCGTTCAAGTTCCGCGGTGCCTACAATGCGCTGGTGCAGTTCGACGCGGATCAGCGCCGCGGCGGCGTCGTGACCTATTCCTCCGGCAATCACGCGCAGGGCGTCGCCGCGGCGGCGGGGTTGCTCGGCATTCCCGCCACCATCGTGATGCCGGCCGATGCGCCCGCGATCAAGATCGCCAACACCAAATCCTATGGCGCCGAAGTCGTGCTCTACGACCGCTACAAGGAGATTCGCGAGGAGGTCGGCGGCAGGATCGCGCGCGAGCGCGGCGCCACCATCGTGGCGCCCTACGACGATGCGCGGGTGATCGCGGGCCAGGGCACCGCCGGCCTCGAGATCGCGGCGCAAGCGAAGGCGCTGGGCGCCCAGCTCGATGCGGTCATCGTCTGCTGCGGCGGCGGGGGCCTCACCGCCGGCTGCGCCACCGCGATCGCGTCCGAGAGTCCGGACACGGAGATCTTTATCGCCGAGCCCGAGGGCTTCGACGACACCAGGCGCTCGCTGATCGCGGGCGAGCGGGTCAGAAACGATCCGAGCGCGCGCTCGATCTGCGACGCGCTGCTGGCGCCGACACCGGGGGTGCTCACCTTCGCGATCAATCGTCGGCTGGTGACCGCCGGCTACGCCGTCAGCGATGCCGAGGTTCGGCGTGCGATGGTGATAGCGTTTTCCGACTTGAAGCTGGTGGTCGAGCCCGGCGGCGCGGCGGCGCTGACCGCCGTGCTCTCGGGCAAAGTCTCGATCAATGGTAGGACCATCGCAGTCACCGCATCAGGCGGCAACGTCGACCGCGAGACCTTCGCCGCCGCGCTCGCGCAGACCTGACCAGCCGCTCAGGAGACGGTCGTGACCGATCCCTCAGTCGCCTTCTCCGACGGCAACATGCTCGCCGCCTTGCCGTCACCGATGGCGGCGACGGCCGCCCGGCCGGTGGGCAAGGCGAGCGGAAGTGGCGCGCCGCGCTGGTCGATTGCATCGACCCGGCGGCTGTAGCCCTCGAATACCGCGCCCGATTCGATCATCAGGGACACATGGGTGATGTCGGCTACGACCTTCGACGTGCTGGCCAGCGTCACGGCCGAGGCCTTGAGCTGGCCCGTGAGCGTGCCCGCCACCATCGCCGTGTCCGCCTCGACCGCTCCGGTGACGGAGCCGCCTTCGGCGATCGTGATCTTCTTCGCGACGATGTCGCCGTGCACGGTGCCGGCAACCACGAGCTCTCCACCGCCGACGACGTCGCCGGTGATCTTGAGGTCGACGCTGAGGATGGACGGTGCAGCGTCGCGACCGCCGAATCCTGACGACGACCTCTCAGCCTTAGTTCCGCTTGACTTGAACAACGCTCTTCCCCACTTCCAAGAATTTCTCGGGATCGAGCGGCTCGCCGTCCACCACCACCTCGTAATGCAGGTGCGGCCCCGTGCTCCGGCCCGTACTGCCGAGCTCGCCGACTTCCTGATGCGCGCCGATCTTCTGCCCGCGCGCGACGGTGATGCGGTGCAGGTGAGCGTAATGCGTGACGATGCCGTTGCCGTGGTCGATCTCCACGAACTTGCCATAGGTATCGCGCGGGCCCGCGAAAGTCACGACGCCGGGCGCGGTGCTGTAGACCGGCGAACGGAATGCCGCGACCAGATCGACGCCGGGATGGAAGCCCTGGTGATGATTGATGGGATCGACGCGCGCGCCGAACGGGCTCTCGACTTGGTACTGGCCGAGCGGTGCAGCCAGCGGCAAGGTCTTCAGGAGCTTGCCCAGTGTCTCGTCGCGGGCGGCCCGGTCCTGGGACGAGATCTGGCCCGCGGCTCCCAAGGCGATATAGGGACCGCCTTCGCTCTTCGCGGGGCCGCCCAGGCGCCCGATGAAATTCTCCACATTGAGGCCGGTCGCCGCGACCATGCTCTCGAGATTGCCGACCACGCCGTCGATCTTGGCCCGGGCCTGCGCGGGCAGCGAGGCGACGGTCTCCGGCGTCTTGATATCGGACTTGGGCGTATCGGCCCTGGAGAGGCGCGCCTCGATGCTTTGCAGCTTCTGCTTGAGCGCGTCGCGCTCGGCGGCCAGGCGCTCGCGCTCGGCCATGATCCGCTCGCGCTCGGCGCTGATTTGCTGCAGCTTCGCCTGCGTGCTGGTGAAGGCCGCCTTGAATTCGGCCGCCCGCTCGTTGGACGTCTGCACGTCCTTCTCGAGCTGCTGGATGCGCGCGTTGAGCGCTCGGCGCTGCGCTTCCGTCTGGCTGAGCTCCGTCTTGTTTTGCGCCAGGCTTTGCGCGAGCTGCGCCGCGTAGTCGGCTTTGGAGTTGGCATCGTCCTGGGCCGCGAGAAGCTGCGACAACAAGTCGTCGCGCTCCGCGATCAGCTGGGCGCGCGCGTCCACGATGCCCTTCAGCGCTTGCTCGGTGTCGGTGAGAGAGCCCTCGAGGGTACCGTACTCCGAGCCGATGACGTCGAGGCGGTACTGGGTGCCGTCGATCTCCGCCGTCGCGGTCGCAAGCTGCGACCGCAGATCGCCGAGTTGGCGGCGCAATTCCCGATTCGAGAGTTCAGCGCGCGCGACCTGCGCCTGTCTGGCCGAGATCACATGACCGAAGTGCACGTAGCGGGCCACGAGAAAGCCGACTGCCGTGATAATCAGGAGTACGCTCGTAGCCGCCGCGATCTGCGAACGGCGTGTCAGCGTGATGTAAGAAATCCGGCCCTCGGTTCGGACCAGGATCTGTCGCTCGGGGAATAGTCTCGCCCCCCATTTCACGAGCCTAGCGACCATGCCCTCCCACCCAAATACAACCCACCATGCTGTTCGGTATCAGCAATCCGTCGTCCACCGAAACCCCACGACAGCCCCTAGGGCAGTCCTACACAACCGGTGCGGCGCAATCCTTCGCGGGATTCGCTCCTCGCACGTCCGATCACTGATCGGAGCGCTCGGCCGAACACCAGCAGATCGTCTCGAATCTCCCCGCTACCGATGACCGGAGACGACGGTACCGTCTACCGCGGACGGAGGCAAGCTGGAATTCCCCGGTCATGTATCATCGACAATGCTCCCAAATGATCGCGTGAAATGTTCCAGTATTCGTCGCATCGCTGAGCAATCGGCGGATGCAGTGGCGAGAGGAATTCCTACGCTCCCTTTCGGCTGAATGCTCGGGCATAGTGGCGACTCTAGGACGAGGCGATCACCGCCCGACGGCGAGCATTGGGTTAAACAGCCCGACTCGGGCGACCGGCATTCAATTTCCAAAACTCTCGAGAACAAGTGTTTGGCGTCTGGGAACCGTTTCGTGGTACCGATACCCGCCCAAGAACGGAGCGGCAAAAGCCGCCTATAAAACGGGGGTATAGGGATGAAACGCGCGGCTCTGCCAATGGCGGCAGCAGAAGGTATTGAGGGTGCTCGGACGCTGGGCGAGGTCGCCTATCGCCGCCTGCGCTCCGACCTGGTGATGGCGCGGCTGCAGCCGGGTCAGCCACTGCGTTTCGACGCGCTCAAGGAGCAATACGGGTTGGGCGTGAGCCCGCTGCGCGAGGCGCTGTCGCGTCTCGTCGAGGACAAGCTGGTTACCGCCGTGGGCCAGCGCGGCTTCCGCGCCGCCGTGATCTCGCTCGACGAGATGTGGGAGGTGACCGCGCTTCGCCAGAAGCTCGAGGCCGATGCGCTCGCCGCCTCGATCACGAACGGCGATGAGCGCTGGGAATCCTCCGTGATCGCGTCGTTCCACCGGCTTTCGAAAGCACCAGTCCCGCGCGCGACCGACGCCTCTTCGGAGGATTGGGAGCGGCGGCACCGCTCGTTCCACGACGCGCTCATCGGCGCCTGCAAGTCGCCCTGGCTGATCAAGTTCGTGGGCATGTTGACGGACCAGATGGAGCGGTATCGTCACTATCGCATGATCCGCACGCCGCCCAAGGCCTGGGTGCGGGATCTCGAGCGCGAGCACCGCGAGCTCATGGACGCGGCCCTCTCGCGCAATGTCCCGCGCGCCACGGAGCTGCTGGTCTCGCACCTCGCCCGCACGGCGGAGTTCATCTCGGCGCTCGCCTCGGTCGCGGCGGAATAGCCGCCGGCGCCGCCTCAGCTTTTTCGAGCTATGGGATGGCGGGGCGGCCGAAGAGGTAGCCTTGGCCGTAATCGATGCCGAGCTCCAGATAACGTTCGGCCTCGGACTCGGTTTCGATCATCTCGGCGATCGCGAGGATGTTGTTCTCCTTGCAGAAGCCGGAGACGTAGCGCAGGAACGACCGGTCGCGCTCGTTGTTGAGCGCATCGCGCCCGAAGGCGCCGTCGATCTTGACGAAATCGACGGGAATGCTGCGCAGATAGTGGAAGGAGTTGGCGCCGGAGCCGAGATCGTCCAGGCAAAAGCGGAAGCCGCGCTGCCGCATGTCCTGCACCACCTTGTTGACGGCTTCGACCTCGCCAAGGATGACGGTCTCCGTGAGCTCGAACATGAGCCGCGACGGATCGGCATGCCGCGCCTCGAGCAGCGCCGAGAGCCGGTCGGCGAAACCGCGGCTCTCGAGCGACCGGCCGGAGAGGTTCACCGCGACGGCCGGCACGTCCGGCACCCGCGCCGCCAAGTGGTCGATCGCCCGCGCGCAGATCGCGAGATCGAAGTCGCCGATCATGCCCGCAGCCTCGGAGGCGGCGACTGCCGCGAGCGGCGTCGTGCCATCGGCCAAACGCACCAGCACCTCGGCATGCCTGAGGGTCCGGTCCCTGAGATCCACCACGGGTTGATAGGCGAGATTGAAGGCGCCGTCCTCGATGATCCGCTCAAGGCCCGCGACGCGGTCGAGCGTATCGGGAAAAATCATGTCGAGGTCGGCCGCGGGCACCACCAGTGGTGCCGCGCGGTCGCCGCCGGTGGAGAACCGCTCGATGGCGTAGCGCACAACGCGCGCCGCCCGGCGGCCATAGAGGCCGTCGCGGCCGGGCTCCATGGTGGCGGTCGCGATGGTCGGCGTCGGCGCGTCCGGCGCCATCGCGTGAACCAGCGCGAGCATAGCATCCTGCACCTGGCCGAGGCTGATGTCGCCGCGGTGGAGGACGCCGTAGCGGCCGCGGCCGAGATCGCCCACCGCCTCGACGCCGGGCCCGGTGAGCCGCAGCTGGCGCGCGATCGCGGTGGCGAACCCACCCATCATCGCCGAGGGGATGTGCCCGACGAGCTCCGCGAAGCCGATCGCCTCGATAAAGGTGATGCGCAAGCCGCCCGCGAGATCCTCCGGAAGCCGCCGCATGGCGAGCGCGGTGAAGACCGGGCGGCTCATTAGGCCTCGCTCGGTCTCGGCGACCAGGCTGAGGGCGCTCGAGCGCTGGCCCTCGCCATCGCCGATGCCGAGAAACAGGATGGTGCGCCCTTGCGGCAGGCGACAGCCGCCGAACAGCATGGTCTGGGTGGCGCCGCGCCGCAACCGCACCAGCAGCGGCGAGACCGCCTGTCCCTTGGCGACGCGCGCCGCATGCTCGCGCACCGCGACACGGTCAGCGGGGTCGAAGAGGTCGCTCAGCGGCAAACCCACGGGCGAGCGGGCCAGATTCGCGCCAATCCGGTCGATGGCGCCCGTGATGAAGGTGATCGTGCCGCTGTCGTCGAGCTCGACCAGCAGGTCGGAAGCCGCGAACGCCACGGCCACGAGCTGGTCGCCCTCACCGTCGTAACCCGTCATGGTCGTCATGGGCACGCTGCTCGCTTGAGCTCACCGCGCTGGGGTCGGGCGCGGGCCCGAGGTCGGGTCGCCCTGATGCGGCCGAGTGTACGGCAGCAACCCCTAACGAACGGTAACCGTTAACTCATCCTTTACGCCAGAGCACAATCGGCTCATCAAGCGCCCGCGCGGTTTGTATCGAGATGCTCGTAGAGGTACCAGACCGCGACGCTGCGATAGGGTCGCCACGGCTTGGCCAGACGCGTCAGCCGCTTCGGCAATACGCGCCGGCGCAGCCCGTGCACGCCGGCGGCCGCGTTATGAATGGAGACGTCGCCCAAAGGCAGCACGTCGAGCCGCCCGAGGCAGAAGATGAGATACATCTCCGCGGTCCAGCGCCCGATGCCCAGGATCGACGTCAGGCGGTCGATCGCGGCCTCGTCGGAGAGGCGCGGCAGGCGCTCGAAGAAGCGAGGATCGCCGCGGGCGAGCTCGGCGAGCCCACGCAGATAGCGCGCCTTCGGGCGCGACACGCCGGCGTCTGCAAAGGCCCTGGCGGGCAACGCCAGCACGCGCTCCGGCGTGACGGCGTCGCCGCACGCGGCCACCATCCGTCCGTGGATGGTCGCGGCCGCCTTGATCGAGAGCTGCTGGCCCAGGATCGCGCGGAACAGGCGCGGGAACCCGCCGGGATGCCGGCGAAGCCCGCATGGACCGATCCGAGCGATCACCTCGGCGAGACGCGGGTCCGCTGCGCTGAGGTGGGCCGCCGCCTCCGCGAGGCGTTCGGCGGCGTGCGCGTCGCGCGCGGGCAAGGCGTGAATATCGGACATCGACGCCGATCTTAACGCGCCGGGGATGGCAGGCAACACGCGAGACTTCCGCTTCCCGTCGGGGCGCGGCACATTGGGGTCTCGCAAGAATGCAAGGAGCGAGGCATGGACATCGGACTGATCGGCACCGGACGCATGGGCGCCGCGATCGGGGAGCGGCTCCTCGACCTCGGCCACCGCCTGACGGTCTGGAACCGGACCGCGGACAAGGCGAAGCGTCTGCTGGAGCGCGGCGCGGTGCCGGCGTCCGCGCCCGCCGCGGCGGCGTGCGCTGCCGAGCTCACGCTCACCGTCCTGACCGACGCCAAGGCGATCGAGGCGGTCTACGACGGCGCCAAGGGGCTGCTATCGGGCGATGTGGCTGGAAAACTGTTCGTGGACATGAGCACCATCGCGCCCGAGACGACCCGCGCGCTGGCGGGGCGCGTCCATGCAAAGAAGGCGGCGCTCGTCGAGTGCCCGGTAGGCGGTACCGTGGGACCGGCACGGGAG
>DATFRA010000164.1:0-17694 GCA_035263705.1 Allostellaceae bacterium | reverse complement strand
GAATCCGGCCCAGATAGAGCGGATAGATCAGGGTCATCCCGTAGAGTCCGATCCCGAGCAGGAAGGCGAGCCACGAGCCCAGCCCGAAATTGCGGTCGGTGAAGGTGCGGAGATCGACGATCGGCTGCCGCGCGGTGAGGGCGCGGACGAAGAACACCACGGCGGATACGCCGGAAATCCAGGCGAACAGGTTGATCGTGTCGTCCTGCAGCCAGTCGTAGCGCGGCCCCTCCTCCAGCACGTACTCGAGCGCGCCGAGGAAGCCCGCCATGGAGATCAGGCCCGGCCAGTCGAAGTCCTCGAAGAGCGCCCAGTGCGGCTCGTCGAAATCGATCAGTGCCAGCGCCGCCAGCGTGACGCCGATCCCCGGCACGATGTTGATGAAGAAGAGCCAGTGCCAGGAGAGCTGGTCCGTGAGATAGCCGCCGACCGTGGGGCCGATGGTCGGCGCCAGCGTCGCCACCAGACCGATCATCGGCGTCACCACCGCGTATTTCGAGCGCGGGAACACGGTGTAGGCCGTGGCGAACACCGTCGGGATCATGCCGCCACCGATGAAGCCCTGCACGGCGCGCCAGAGGATCATCTCGTTCATTGAGGACGAGAGCCCGCACATCAGGCTCGTCGCCGTGAAGCCGCCGGCCGAGATCGCGAACAGGATCCGGGTGCCGAGCGCGCGCGACAGGAACCCCGAGAGCGGGATCATCACGACCTCGGCGATGAGGTAGGCGGTCTGCACCCAGGGGATCTCGTCGGCGCTGGCGGCGAGGCCCGCCTGGATCTCCGTGAGCGACGCCGAGACGATCTGGATGTCCAGGATCGCCATGAACATGCCGAAGACCATCGCGAGGAACGCGACGAGTTTCTTCGGATCGATCCGCTCGTCCGAGGCGGGCATGGGCGGCGCGCCCGCCGTGAGGGTTTGGGCGCTCGCCATGGGATCAGTTCCCGCGCGGCAGGGCGGAGACCGAGACCGGCGCCGGCGCTGAGCCACCGGTGCGCGTGTCGATGCTCGCCACTACCGACATGCCCGGCCGTAGCACGCCTTCGTGCGCGACCTCCGGCGAAACGCGGATGCGCACCGCCAGGCGCTGCACGATCTTGGTGAAGTTGCCGGTGGCATTGTCGGGCGGCAGCAGCGAGAACACCGAGCCAGAGGCCGGCGCCACGCTCGCCACCGTACCGTCGATGGTGGCGCCCGGAAGCGCATCGACCCCGATCGAGACATGCTCGCCGGGCTTCAGGCCGCCAAGCTGCGTCTCCTTGAAGTTCGCGTCGATATAGACGCCGTCGAGCGGCACCAGGCTGATGAGCCGCGTGCCCGTCTGCACGTAGTCGCCGACCTCGATCGCGCGGTTGCCGACCACACCGTCGAAGGGCGCGCGCACCACCGTGAAGGAAAAGTCCCGCTCGGCCCTGGCGAGCGCGGTCTGCAGCTCCTGCAACATTCGCCGAGCCTCCTCCTGCTGGCCCTTCGAGACCTCGACGCTGGCCAACGCCGCGTCGATCGCGGCCAGGGCGCTCTGCACGGCAGCGTTCGCCTGATCGCGGTTCGCGCGCGCTTGTTCCTGGGTCTGGCGGCTCGCGAATTCTTTCACGACGAGCGCGTCCTGCCGCGCGAGCTCCAGCTCCGCGCGGACGGCACCGGCCTTGGCGGAGACGAGCTGCGCCTTAGCCTGCTCGACGGCCGCCTGCTGAGCCGCGACCTGGCGGCCGAGGCGGTCGATGGTGGCCTGCTGGGTCGCGACCTTGTCGCGCGCGGCGTCGACCGCGAGCTTGTAGTCGCCATCATCGATGGTGGCGATTACGTCACCGGCTTTGACGGAGGCATTATCCTCAACGTCGAGGCTGGCGATGTAGCCGGGAACCTTTGCGGCGAGCGTCGAGGTCTTGGCACTCACATAAGCGTCGTCGGTCCAGACGATGAACCGGCCCACGGTCCACCAGCGATAGCCGTACCAGCTGGCGAGCAGGGCGATCGCCAGGAGCACCGCAACGAGGGCGAACCGGCGCAGGCTGCGCTTGGGTAAGGCCGGGGCGGGAGCCCTCGATGCCGCCTGCGCTGCCATCTCAGGTTCCAGCTGAGTTGCCTCGGGGCGCTCGATCCGGATCCGCGAGCTCCCCGCAGCTGCGGCCAGGTTGTCCCGGAGTTGAGGAAAACCTCGCTCTGGGAGACCGCCGGTTTCCACACGTTCCTGTAAAGCATTGAAATCGCGCGGCATAGGTCACCTAGTCGAAATGACCGAACGGTTCGGTCACCCTTGACATAGAGCAGCAAAGGCCTTATGTCAATACCGACCGAACCGTTCGGTCAGGCATCAGGGTTGTGGAAAGGGCAAATCCCCCATGGGCGCCGCCGTCTCGGAAATCCCCATCGCGATGGACAGCGACAAGCGCCGGCAGATCATCGAGGGCGCCCGCGCCGTGTTTCTGGCGCTGGGTTTCGATGCCGCCAGCATGAGCGACATCGCGCGCAAGGCCGGTGTCTCCAAGGGCACGCTCTATGTCTACTTCGACAGCAAGGAGGCACTCTTCCAGGCGATCGCCCATGAGCAGTGCCATTCCCAGGCCGAGCAAGTCTTCGCCCTCGACCATGAGGACCACGATGTCGAGGGCGTGTTGACGCGGCTCGGCACGAATTTCGTGCGCTTCCTGTGCCGCCCCGAGCGGGTGGCGCCCGTGCGCACCATCATCAGCATTTCCGAGCGCATGCCGGACGTCGGCCGGCAGTTCTACGAGACCGGCCCTGTCACGGGAATCTCGCGCGTCGCCGCCTATCTCGAGGCGCAGATCGTGGCCGGCGTTGTCGAGATCGAGGATACCGAGATCGCGGCGGCGCAGTTCCTGGAGTCGTGCGTGGCAACCCTGCTCAAGCCGATCCTCTTCGGTTTCGGGGCCGTCCCTTCCGAAGAGCGCATCGACCGGGTCGTCCGCATCGCCGTGCGGACGTTCCTGGCGGCGTATCGGAAGCGCTGACCCTCACCTCCCGCGCCCTTGGTGCGCGGGAGGGTGAGGATCAACTCGCCACCGGCACCGTCTTCGGCAGCAGCAAGAAATATCCGCCGCGCGCCCGCATGGTGCCGGCACGGCGCTCGGCCTCGGCGCCGTGGCCCCAAAAGAGGTCGCCGCGCACAGGACCGCGAATGGCGCCGCCGGTATCCTGCGCGATGAGGAGCCGCTCGATCGGGCCGTCGTCCGCGGCGGCGTCGAGCCAGAACGGCGCGCCCAGCGGCAGGAACTTCGTGTCAACCGCGAGGCTACGGCCGGGCGTCAGCGCCACGCCGTCGCTGCCGATCGGGCCGTCGCCCGCGACCTCGCGGAAGAACACATAGGAGGCATTGGCATCGAGGATGCCCTTGGTTTCCGCGGGATGCGACGCGAGCCAGGCGCGGATTCCCGGCATGGTGGCGCTTTCGCGGTCGATCAGGCCGCGCTCGATCATGACCCGCCCGATCGCGACATAAGGCCAGCCGTTCTGGCCATCGAAACCGACGAGCACCTGGCTGCCATCGGGCAGATCGACGCGGCCCGAGCCTTGTATCTGCAGGAAGAACGCCGCCACGGGGTCGTCCACCCAGAGGAAGGCGAGGTTGAGCCGGTCGAGTGCGCCGGCCTCGATCTGTGCGCGCGTTTCATAGGGCTTGAGCCGGCCGTCGACAACGCGGCCGGCGATCCGCTCGCCGCGCCAGTCCGCGCGAAAATCGCCGAGGTCAACGGCGACGAGATCCGGCGGCCGCTTCATCAGCGGCGTCTCGAAGCCCGCGCCGCGATCGCGCGCCCCCTTGAGCTCGGGCTCGTAGTAGCCGGTGAACAACCCGTCCACCGTCTCGTTGTTGGCGCAGCGATAGGGTCGGAACCACGCCTCGAAAAAGCTCCGCGCCGCGGCATCGTCGTTCTCACCGACCGCTACCGCGGCGGCGCAGGGCGGACGCCAATCCGCCACTTTGCCCGCCATGCCCTGGGGTCCCACCGCCGCGTCGTCGGAAAAGCGGAGCCGGCGCGCACAGGATCTCTTGAACGCCGCGAGTGCCTCGCCGACGCGATCGCTCGCCCAGCCCTTGAGGTCGTCAAAGCTCGCGGGCGTCAGCACGAGCCGATCGGGTGCCGTCGCCGGCGGCTTTGCCGGCGCGCACGCCGCCAGCACCGCGATCAATGCGAGCGCGGGCCCCAGGCGCGGGTGCACGGGAACAGGCTCAGCCGCTGCGGGTCGCGACCAGCTGCCAGTTGGGATCGCGCGATCGGATGTCGCGACTGAAAGTCCAGAAATCGGTCTTCTCGACCACGCGATCGGCGTCGCCGTCGACCACTTTTCCATCGGCAGCGCGTGTCACGTTCACCTGGTCCGATACGAACTTCACCGTGACATAGGCGACGCTGCTCTCGAGGCCGACCTGCACGAGGTCGCAGTCCTTGATGGTCATCAGGTTGGTCTCGTGAGTCTCTTTCGCGGTGACCCGTTGCTGGATCGCGGTCGCGAAGGAGCCGTAGACCTCGCCGCTGAGGAGGGGCTTCAGCGCCGCGGTGTCGCCAGCGGCAAAGGCGTTCACGATGATCTCGAAGGCACCGCGGGCGCCCTTCAAGAACGCGCGCTCGTCGAAGCCGCGGTCGGCGGCTTTGAGGCGCGCCAGTCCGGCGCCGAGCGGTGCGGGCTCGGAGGCCGGCGTCGCCGTGCCCTCGATGATGGGGCCGCGGCCTTCCGTGGGCGTGCCCGGCATCGGTGTGCGCGCCGGCGGCGCCGCCGAGCGCTGGGCGAAGGGATCGCGGTAGCGCTCCTGCCCGGTGCGCCGGCCCAACACGCCGCGCAACCGGAAAATCAGGAACAGCACCACGATGGCGAAGAAAACGATCGAACCGATTTGGAGGTCGCCGTTCATAGGCAATGCCTTTGATGCCGCCTCCCGCTAGATAAGACCTTTACCCCCAAAGGGCAAGGACTTGCGGGGCGCCGGCAGCTCTGCTCTTGATGCGCCCGCATGATCCTGGTCCGGCACGGGCAATCCGAATTCAACGTGGTCTTCAGCGTGACGCGCCGCGATCCCGGCATCCGGGATCCGCGGCTCACCGAGGAAGGCCGCCGCCAGGCCGGAGCGGCGGCGGAGACACTCAGGGGTCAGGGCATCGCGCGGCTGATCACGAGCCCCTACAGCCGCGCGATCGAGACCGCGGAGATCGTGGCACGCCGCCTCGATGTCGCGATCACGATCGAGCCGCTGGTCGGCGAGCGCGCCGCCTTTGCCTGCGATGTCGGCACGCGGCGCGGCGACCTCAAAGCGCGCTGGCCTCATCTGGCGCTCGATCATCTCGAGGAGGAGTGGTGGCCCGCGCTCGAGGAGAGCATGGATGGCCTGGGCGCGCGGTGCGCCGCTTTTCTCGCGTACATGCGGGCGCAAGCCGATTGGGCCCGCGTCGCCGTGGTGAGCCACTGGGGATTCATCCGCGGCTTGACCGGCCTCACGGTGCAGACAGGTGCGGTGTTGCGGATCGATCCACACCGGCCAGAGACCGAGCCGGAGATCCTGCTGGCACCGGCGCCCGTGTCGCCGCGTTGAGACTCACGCCTCGGCGAGGATCGGGCCGGCGTGCTTGGTCGTGCCCTCGGTGCGGTCGAGCTCGATCACGGCAGGGAGGCCCGTGCCGAGGCGGAAGACCAGCAGCGTGATGATCTGGTCGACTTGGCGGCCGTCGGTGGTGAGTGGGAGCAGGAGCCGCTTCGCCGACATCAGGAGAGCGCGAGGGCTCATGTACTCGCTCGCGCAGAAGAGCGCGCGCCGCTCGTCGCGGACCAGTCGATGGATCCGCTCGATGAAGGCGCGATAATCGCCCTTTATGAGCTCCTCGATGTAGCGCCCGGTGGGATTGCGGCCAAAGGCGGTGGCGACGGCGGTGCCGGCGAGGCGATAGCGCCAGCGGCCAGCCTCGCCCTCGGGAACGTACTCGGAGATCAGCAGATTGGGCAGGAGCCGCGGGATTTCCGTCGGATCGATCTCGGCGCGGGTTGGCATGGGCCGGCCGCCACGCTTCTGCTGCCAATAGGCATACATCTGACGGTGCAGCGGATCATCGAGACAGTCGGCGAAGGACATCGGGCCCTCAAGGCAGGACCCACCCACGGTCGCAGGCAATCCTTAAACATTTGCGAAGGGGGTCTCCGGGGCGTTGTACCGCCTTGCCCTTCCATGCTACGAGCCTCGCCGTCCAAGGAGAATGGCTCGAATGGCACAGACGGATACCACCAATGGCGCGAGCGCCGGCATGCCAGCGGCCGCCGCTCAGCAGCCTGCTTATCAGCTGATCGTCAATACGCAATATCTCAAGGACTTGTCCTTCGAGAGTCCGCGCGCGCCGCAGACCCTGATGGCCCAGCGCGAGGCGCCAGAGGTCAATCTCACCGCCGACGTGAAGGCGCGCAGCCTGGGCCCCGAGGTGTTCGAGGTCGTGCTCAACCTGGGCGCCCATGCGCGCCACAAGGAAGAGCCGGTCTTCGTGGTGGAGCTGTCCTACGCCGCCGTGGTGACGGTGAAGGACGCGCCCGCCGACCTGGTGCCGCTCCTGGTGTTCGTGGAGACGCCGCGGCTCCTGTTCCCGTTCGCGCGCGCGGTGATCGCGAACGCGACCCGCGATGGCGGCTTTCCGCCGCTCCTCATCAATCCCATCGATTTTGCCGAGCTGCTCCGGCGCGAGCACGAGCGCGCCCTCAAGGAGCAAACAACCGGCGGTATTCCGCAGCCGACCGCGCAAGCCTGAACGTTTATCTTCCGCGCGCTCGATGCGCGCATAACCGGTAGATCAGGCCTCGCTGAGCCAGAGCGCGCCCTTGATTTTCTCGAGGAAGCTGCGGTGGCGCGCCGCCTCTTCCGCGCTTGGCGCGTGGGGCCGGGCGAGACGCGCGACGCGGGCGACCAAGGCGCCCGCCGCTGCGACACCTGCCTGGACCGCGAAGTCGAGGCCGGGTTGCCGGCCGCCAATGAGCTCTAGGTAGACCGAGGCGAGCAGTTCCGCGTCGAGTCGCGCGCTGTGCTTCTGGCGCTGCGTCAGGTCGATCGCGAAGCGCCGGCAGAGCGCGTCGAGGCTCGCGGGCGCGCCCGGAAACCGCTTGCGCGCTAGCTGCACCGTGTCGACGCAGGGCAGATCGAGGGCGGGCTTGCCGCAGCGGGCGAGCTCCGCGTTGATGAACCCGAGATCGAACTCGGCGTTGTGAATCACCAGGGGATCGCCACCGATGAAGGCGAGGAGCTCCTCCACCACTGCCGGGAAGACCGGATGCTCGCGCAACGACTCCGTCGAGAGGCCGTGGATGGCAAAGGCCTCGGCCGACACCTCGCATTCCGGATTGACCAGCCGATGAAACGCGCGCCCCGTCGGCATGTGGTTCATCAGCTCGACGCAGGCGATTTCGACGATCCGATGACCCACGGTGGGATCGAGGCCGGTGGTCTCGGTGTCGATGACGATCTCACGCATGCGCCCGAGTCTGCCCGTGCGAGTCGAGTCGGGGCAAGTCCGTTCTCGCCGCGGGTCGTGCGTCCTTCGCCTCGCGCCTTCGGCGCGGCTCAGGATGAAGGCTTTTCTTTCTGGCCGCTCGATTCATCCTCATCTTGAGCCGCGAGCGGAGCGAGCGAGTCGAAGGACGCACCGACCTCCCGCAATATCTTCTTGAGCCGCCGCAAGGTGAGGCCTTGTCCGAGCCCGGTCGGCACGACCCACCGTGCGCGGCGGCGTTTTTCCGCGTCGGGCATTTGCTGGCCCAGGATGGTGGCAAAGTGCGCCGCGGTCATGCCGGGGCGCCGCAAGACGCGGGCACGCTGCAGCCACGCGGGGGCGGTCACCACGATGACGCCGTCGCAGCGGCCGGCGGCGGCGGTCTCGAACAGAAGAGGGATGTCGAGCACGACCACAGGTGCGCGCCGGCGCCGATTTACCGCCAGGAAGCGCCCTTGAGCCGCGCGCACGCGGGGGTGCAGGATCGATTCCAGCCGCTTGAGCGCCGGCGCGTCATTGAACACCAGCCGGCCAAGCGCGTGGCGGTCGATCCGGTCGCCTTTCCGCGCGCTCGGGAAGACTTCGGCCACGGCGCCGACGGCGCGGCCACCCGGGCCCAGCAGGCGATGCACCTCGGCGTCGGAATCATGCACGGGTACGCCCAAGCGCCGGAGAATGGCCGCCGCGGTGCTCTTTCCCATGCCGACGGAGCCGGTGAGACCGAGCACGAGCATGGCCGCGTCAGGCCTCGAGCGCGCCGTGGCCGCGCAAGAAATCCAGCAGCGGCAGCAGCGGCAGGCCCAGGATGGTGAAGAAATCGCCCTCGATGCGCTCGAAGAGTTGCGCGCCGAGGCCCTCGAGCCGGTAGGCGCCTACGGAGTCCAGAAGCTCGGCCCCGCCCGCGGCGACATAGTGATCGAGAAAATCGTCGCTGAAGTCGCGCATGACCAGCTGCGCCCGGTCGATCGTGTGCCAGACCAAGGCGCCGTTTCGCACGACCGCGGCAGCGGTGACCAGTGCGTGGCGCTTGCCGCGAAGCAGCTTTAATTGTGTGCACGCAGCCTCGATATCGCGAGGTTTCTCGAGCCAGCGACCATCGCAGTCCAGCACCTGGTCTGCGCCCACCACCAGCGCGCCAGCATGCCGCGCGGAGACGCGCGTGGCTTTAGTTTCCGCCAAGGCTGAGGCACACGCCTCGGCATCTCGGCCTTCCGCAAGGAAGGCGGCGCGGATCTCCTCCTCGTCGACGGCGGCGGGATCGACCAGGATCGGCAGGCCGGCATCGGCGAGTAGCCGCGCTCGGGTGGCGCTGCCCGACGCCAAGACCACAGGCTCGCGCGGCGCGAGGCTCACGCGTCCTGGCCCTGCCGTTGCGCGAGCAGCCGCAGGATCGCCGCGGCCGTTTCCTCGATGGAGCGGCGGGTCACATCGATCACCGGCCAATGGCGCTCCGTGAAGAGACGGCGCGCCTGCTGGACTTCTTCCCGGACCGCAGCGCTGTCGGTGTATTCCATGGGTCGGGCCTGTTCCTGATGCAGCTGCTGCAACCGGTTCCGCCGCACTTGCACGAGGCGCTCGGGATCATTGGTGAGGCCCACCACCAGGGGCCGCGCAAGCGCGAGCAATTCCTCGGGCAGCGGTGTACCCGGCACGATCGGCACGTTCGCGGCTTTGATGCCGCGGTTCGCGAGATACATACAGGTCGGCGTCTTCGAGGTGCGCGACACGCCTACCAACACCACGTCGGCATCATTGAGTCCCCAAGCGGACTGGCCGTCGTCGTGGGCGAGTGTGTAGCTCATCGCATCGATCCGGCGAAAGTATTCGGTATCGAGCAGATGCTGCTGACCGGGAAGGCCGCGGCTCTTCCGGCCGAGCTGCGAGGCCAGCACTGCCAGCACGGGATCCAGCACCGGGATCGCCGGCACCTGCAGCTTTCGGCAACCTTCCTGGAGCACGCCGCGGAGCCCCTCATCCACCAGGGTGAATAGCACCACACCGGGGTTGGCCTTGATGCCGTGAATCACCCGCTCCATCTGCATCTTGGTACGCACCATCGACCAGATGTGCTCGACGGCCTCGGCTTCGTCGAATTGCACCAGACAGGCACGCGCGACCGAATGCACGGTCTCGCCGGTGGAGTCCGACACCAGGTGAAGATGAAAGCGCGTCTCGGTCATAGGCAACCCTGTGGATCACGCCTGTACTGTTGTCGTTCCCAATCCCCACCGCTCATCGGCCGCAGGCTCATCCTTCGTTGCTGGATAGCTCTGAGCGGGCTATCCGCAGAGGCATAACTTTTTCAAGCCCTCGAGGATAGCTGACCAAGTATCGCTCTTCCCGGGCTATCCCCGACTCTCAGGCTTTGCACGGCGTGCGGATGAACCGCTACCCTTGGCCCGCACTGAGCCATCGAGGCCATTCCCCCACTGCTATCCAAAGCAAAGACGCGCGGCGCAGGCTGATCCCTCATCTTTTCTGGATAAGTCTCGAATGGAATTCAATCCCCGGCTTTGCACCATCCTTCTACTACGTCATCCTTTGATTCTAAATAAAGACAGGTAAGAGGGCGCGTGGACAAGAGTGCGAGCATGCTTCCGGCGATACCGTCCGATAGCAAACCGCTGTTGCGTGCGCTAGCGGGTGATACACTTGCGGTACCGCCGATCTGGTTGATGCGGCAAGCCGGGCGTTACCTCAGCGAGTATCGGGCATTGCGTGCGCGAGCTCCGGATTTTCTGTCGTTCTGCCTGACTTCGGAGCTGGCCGCGGAAGCGACACTGCAGCCGATCCGGCGGTTCGGCTTCGATGGAGCGATCGTGTTCGCGGATATTCTACTGGTGCCGCATGCTTTGGGACAGCGCGTGGCATTTCGCGAAGGCGAGGGACCGGTACTCGCCGCGCTCGCGGACGAGCGCGACGTCCGAGCGCTTGAGCTTGGTCGGGTGCTGGAGCGGACCGCCCCGGTTCGTGAAACTCTCGGCCACGTGCGAAAGGCTTTGCCAGATACCGTTGCACTCATCGGCTTTGCTGGTGCGCCCTGGACTGTTGCTACCTATATGGTCGAGGGCGGTGCCTCCCGGGACTTCACGCGGACAAAAGCCTGGGCGTCCGAGAATGCCGCGAGCTTCGCCGCTTTGGTAGATCGTCTGGTCTCGGCGACAACCATCTACCTCATCGGCCAGATCGAGGCGGGCGCCGAGGCGATCCAGCTGTTCGACAGCTGGGCCGGCGTGCTGCCGGAGCCCGAGTTCCGGTGCTGGGTAATCGAGCCCACCCGACGGATCGTTCAGACCGTGAGAGACCGGTATCCGGGCATCCCTATCATCGGCTTTCCCCGTGGCGCCGGGCCGCTCTACCGGAGCTATGCCGCGGAGACTGGCGTCGATGCCGTGAGCTTGGACTCCGCGGTCGACCTTGATTGGGCCCGCGCTCACGTACAGGCGCGTCATGCCGTGCAAGGCAATCTCGATCCCGAGCTGCTGCTCGCGGGTGGATCGAGGATGGCGGACGCCACGCGCGCGATCGTCGCCGCGTTTCGCGGCGGTCCGTTCGTGTTCAATCTCGGGCATGGCATCGTGCCGGAAACGCCGCCCGAGCACGTGGCTGCCTTGGTCGAGCTCGTCCGCGGTATGGCGACGGCATGAAGACCGCGGTGGTGCTGTTCAACCTCGGCGGGCCGGATTCGCTCGGGGCGGTGCGCCCATTCCTCACGAACCTGTTCGACGATCCCGCAATCATCCGCCTGCCCCACATCCTCCGTTGGCTCTTGGCTCGCCTCGTCGCCCATCGCCGCACGCCCGTTGCTCGTGAGATCTACCGCTATCTCGGTGGATCATCACCCATCCTCGCCAATACCGAGGCGCAGGCAAGGGCGCTCGAAACCTCGCTCGGCGAAGGCTCCCGCGTCTTCATCGCGATGCGCTACTGGCACCCGTTCAGCGCAGAGACCGCGGCGGCTGTGAAGGCGTGGAGCCCGGACCGGATCGTGCTGCTGCCGCTCTACCCGCAATTCTCCACGACCACGACGGCCTCCTCGGTCGCGGATTGGCAGCGCGCGGCGGCGCGCGTGGGACTCGTGGCACCAACGCGGCTGCTGTGCTGCTATCCGGACGAGCGCGGATTCATCGAGGCCGTCGCGACGCCTCTGGCGCGGGCGCTCGACGACACGCCGAAGGCCGAGCGCACGCGGGTCCTGTTCTCCGCCCATGGCTTGCCCGAGCGCATCGCCGCTGCCGGCGATCCGTATCGCTGGCAGGTCGAGCGGACGGTGGCCGCGGTGCTGGCGCGCCTCGGACAGCCCGGCCTCGACACCGTGCTCTGCTTCCAAAGCCGGGTCGGCCCGCTCGCTTGGCTCAAGCCCGCCACCGACGCGGAAATCCGCCGCGCCGGTGCCGAGCGGCGCTCGCTCATCGTGGTGCCGATCGCCTTCGTCTCCGAGCACTCGGAGACCCTGGTCGAGCTCGATCGCGACTACGACCGGCTCGCCGCCGCCTCGGGGGTGCCCAGCTATCGCCGGCTGCCGACGGTGGGCATCGATCCACTCTTCGTCGCGGCCCTCGCGCGGCAGGCGCGGGCCCTGGCGGAGGAGGGACGCGGGGTGCGGTCGGCGACCTGTGCGCGGCTGTGCCCGCCGGGTTTCAGCGGCTGCATGGCTGGGAGTGCGGCATGAGCTGGCTTGCGCCCTACTATCCCGTGATCAAGGCGCTTCACATCATCAGCGTGGTCGCGTGGATGGCGGGGCTGCTCTATCTGCCGCGGCTCTTCGTCTATCACGCCGACGCGCCGGTGGGGTCGCCGATGGCCGAGACCTTCAAGGTGATGGAGCGCCGGCTCCTGCGCGGCATCACGAACCCCGCGATGATCGCGGCCTATGTCTTCGGCCTCGCCCTCCTGTCGATCCCCGGCATCGTCGATTGGCACGCAGGCTGGATCTACGTGAAGCTTACTCTGGTTGCCGCGCTCACGGTGTTCCATCATCTGCTGGGCCTGTGGCGCAAGGACTTTGCGGCCGACCGCAACCGCCGGCCCGCGCGCTTCTATCGAATGGTCAACGAGCTCCCGACCCTCGCGCTCATCGCCATCGTTATCCTGGTGGTGGTGAAGCCATTCTGAAAATTGCCACGCGAAGGCGTTTGACTTAGGCAACGGATTTGATTAAGCCTAACGCCGTCGCGCCTCTGGTGCGTCTCCCTGCGTCTCTTCGACGAACCCCTCAAGACCAATAATCGTCGGTCGCTCGAAAAGACCGCATCCTCACGACCGGTGTCCCGCGTTGGTAACACGCGTGTCATCGGCACCTGCCGATCCCCTCCGTTTTCTTCCTCCACCCCGCACATCAGAATAGCAACCGATGAACCTCCAAGAACTCAAACGCAAGACACCGGCGGAGCTGCTGAGCTTCGCCGAAGAGCTCCAGATCGAGAACGCTTCCGCGCTCAGGAAGCAGGACATGATGTTCGCGATCCTGAAGCAGCTCGCCGAGAACGACGTGGCAATCCATGGCGACGGCGTGCTCGAGATATTGCAGGACGGTTTCGGCTTCCTGCGCTCGCCGGAAGCCAACTACCTGCCCGGCCCCGACGATATCTACGTGAGTCCGACCCAGGTGCGCCGCTTCAGCCTGCGCACGGGCGACACCGTCGAGGGCCAGATCCGCTCGCCCAAGGACGGCGAGCGCTACTTCGCCCTCATTAAGGTCAACAAGATCAATTTCGACGAGCCGGACAACGTCAAGCACCGCATCAATTTCGACAACCTGACGCCGCTCTACCCCGAGGAGAAGCTGAAGCTCGAGCTCGAGGCGGAGGAGCCGGCACCCGTCGCAAGCGCGCCCGCGGCCGAGGGCCCCAGGAGATCGCCGAAAGCCAAAGAGGCCGACAAGAGGGACCTTGGCCGCAAGGACCTGACGACGCGCGTCATCGATCTCATCACGCCCCTCGGCAAGGGCCAGCGCGGCCTCATCGTCTCGCCCCCACGCACCGGCAAGACGGTGATGCTGCAGAACATCGCCCACGCGATCTCGTACAACCACCCCGAGGTCTACCTCATCGTGCTGCTGATCGACGAGCGGCCGGAGGAGGTCACCGACATGGCCCGCTCGGTCAAGGGCGAGGTCGTGAGCTCGACGTTCGACGAGCCCGCGGTGCGCCACGTGCAGGTCGCCGAGATGGTGATCGAGAAGGCGAAGCGCCTGGTCGAGCACAAGCGCGATGTGGTGATCCTGCTCGATTCGATCACGCGACTCGCGCGCGCCTACAACACGGTGGTGCCGTCCTCCGGCAAGGTGCTGACCGGTGGCGTTGACGCCAACGCGCTGCAGCGGCCGAAGCGCTTCTTTGGCGCCGCGCGCAACATCGAGGAAGGCGGCTCCCTCACGATCATCGCGACCGCGCTCATCGACACCGGCAGCCGCATGGACGAGGTGATCTTCGAGGAGTTCAAGGGCACCGGTAACTCGGAAATCGTCCTCGACCGCAAGGTCGCGGACAAGCGCACTTTCCCGGCGCTCGACATCACCAAGTCCGGCACCCGCAAGGAAGAGCTCCTGGTCGACAAGGCCGTGCTCTCGAAGATGTGGGTGCTGCGCCGTGTGCTGATGCCCATGGGCCCGGTCGACGGCCTCGAGTTCCTGATTGACAAGCTCAAGCAGTCGAAAACGAATGCCGACTTTTTCGAGGCGATGAATACGTAGTGGTGCCGCATCAGTAGGTGCGTCCTTCGAGCGAATGATCTCCTGGGCCCACGCGCTTCCGTCTCTGACCGCGGCGTTCCTCGCCTCGCTCGTCGAGTTCGTGGAGGCGCTCACGGTGGTGCTCGCGGTCGGAACCGTGCGCGGCTGGCGGCCGGCACTCTTCGGCACGGGCCTCGCGCTTACGAGCCTTGCGGTGCTAGTGCTGGCGCTGGGGCCGGCGTTGACGCAGATCCCTCTCGACTATGTGCAGCTCGGCGTCGGGCTGCTGCTGCTGCTGTTCGGCCTGCGATGGCTCCGCAAGGCGATCTTGCGCGCGGCTGGCGTGATCGAGTTCCACGACGAGGCGGCGACCTACGCGGGTGAGACCGCGCTGCTCAAGAGCTATGGCGCCGCGCGCAATCGCCGCTGGGACGCGGTTGCGATCGGCACCTCCTTCAAGATCGTGATGCTCGAGGGTATCGAGGTCGTCTTCATCGTGATCGCGGTGGGCGCCGCGGGCGGGCTCCTGGTGCCGGCGGGGATCGGCGCGGGTGCCGCGCTCCTGGTCGTGGTGCTGCTGGGCCTGGTGCTGCACCGGCCGCTGGCGAAAGTACCGGAGAATGCCCTCAAGTTCGCGGTCGGCGTGCTGCTCGCGGCCTTCGGGACGTTCTGGCTCGGCGAGGGCGTCGGCGTCGACTGGCCCGGCGCCGACTGGTCGCTGCTCGGCCTCGTCGCGTGGTTCCTGCTGGTGGCGCTGGGGGCGGTGCGACTCTGCCGCGCGCGCCGGAGCGCCGCGCTTGCGGTGGGGGACTGAGCCGTGGCCGCGCTCAAGACCATCCTGCGCGAGCTCGTCGGGCTCTTCATCGACGACAGCAGCCTCGCGGCGGGCGCCGTGGTCTGGGCGGCGGTCTGCGGCTGGGGCCTTCCGGTGCTCGGCGTCGGTGGAGAAGCGCGTGCGGCCCTCCTGGTCCTGGGATTGGCCGCGCTGCTGCTGGAGAACGTCGTCCGGGCGTCCGGCCGCGTCGGACGCCGAGAGTAGCGCCCTTATTCGCAGGCGCCGCCGAGCAAACCTGTCTTGAGATCCTCGTTCGGCGGCTTCGGGCCGATCCAGATTGCCAACAGAGCACCCGCGAAGTCCGCGTCCTCGATCGTCGACCCGCCCTTGCCGTTGACGTCGACACTGACGCCCGTGGCGGGATCTCGAGTGAAGGTCAGCGATTGTCCTGCCTTGAAATCCACCATCTGGGCGTTCAGACCCGCGATGGGCTTCTGCAGGGCGCCGAGCTTGTCGCCGGCGGCCTTCTGGAAGCCGTCCTGGAAGGCGTCCCGGATGTCCGAGGCATCGACGTCGCGCACGAAGTGGAGCACCAGCCGCCACCGGCCGTTGGCGCCGAGGATCGCCGCCGCGTCGCCCGATTTCCGCGGGAGATAGAGCGCGCCGACATAGACCTTGATCCGCAGCAGGGTCGCCTTGCGGAGGCCGAGCCCGTTGAGGACCAGATCGGCGCCGCCCGCTTTCACCGTGTCTGGAAACTGGATGTCGCGACAGGTGGCGCCCAATGCCGAACCGGCCACGAAGAGCGTCGCTAGCAGGGCCAGGAGCGCACGGCCTCTCATCGCTTCCTCAGAGCCGCTCGAGCACGGCGTGGTGCGAGCGGATACGGTCCTCCGCGAGATTGCGGAGGTTGTTCGCGGTCATCGCGGGCCAATCCTCGCCCATGACGAGCTGGATGCCGAGCTGGGCGGGCCCGGCAGCCGCCCGCCGCCGCGCGAATTCGAGGGCGGGCGCGGTCGTGTCTTCCCAGGCGATCACGCGGAATCCCGCGGCTTCGAGCCGCTTTCGCGTCACCTCGGCGCTGAGGAGAAAGCTCGTGGACGACTCGCGCGCCCACGGCACCGGGTAATGCGGCGCGCCACCCTCGCCTGATGTCACGTCGCTGAGGGCGAGCCGTCCGCCGCGACGGAGCACGCGCGCCATCTCGTGATAGAGCCGGTCGCGCTCGGCGATGTTCATGGCGGCATTCTGCGACCAGACTACATCGAAGCTTGCGTCCTCGAAGGGCATGTCGAGCGCGTTTCCCTGGCGATAGGAGACATGGTCGGCAAGGGCGGTGCGCTCCGCCAGCACGCGCGCCACTGCGCAGAACTCCGGCGTGAGGTCGAGCCCGACCACGCTGCATCGATATGTGTGCGCCAGGAACCGCGATGGCCCGCCGATACCGGAGCCCACGTCGAGCACGCGGTGGGCGCTGTCGAGCGCGAGAAGCTTCGCGAGACCGACGGTCGCCGCGCGGCCGCGGGTGTGGAACTCGTCGATGGGCGCCAAGTCGTCAGGCGTCAGCCGCTCGACGCTCTTCCCGGTGGCAGCGAGGGCGGCCAGGATCGCCTCGGCGATCCCGGCCTGCCCGTAGTGCCGCGCGACGCGCTCGTGGATGTCGTTCACACCGTGAAGACCGTCGAGCCCGTGTTCTTGCGAGCGTGAAGGTCGCGGTGGGCCTGGGCCGCGTCCTTGAGCGGATAGGTCTGGTTGACCTCGATCTTGACCGCGCCCGAGAGCACGGCGTCGAAGAGGTCTCGCGCCATCGCCACCATGTCCGCGCGCTTCGCCGCATAGGTGTTGAGGGTGGGGCGCGTGATGTAGAGCGAGCCCTTGGCGGCGAGGATGCCGAGGTCCACCGGGCCGATGGCGCCCGAGGCCTGGCCGAAGCTCACGAGGAGCCCGAAGGGCCGCAGGCAATCGAGCGACTTGGGCCAGGTGTCCTTGCCGATGGCGTCGTAGACCACCGGCAGCTTCTCGCCCTTGGTGATCTCTTTGACCCGCTCGACGAAGTCCTCCTTCGTGTAGATGATCGGGTGATCGCAGCCGTGGGCCTTGGCGAGCTTCGCCTTCTCCTCGCTGCCGACGGTGCCGATCACGGTGGCGCCCAGCGACTTCGCCCATTGGCAGGCGATGAGGCCCACGCCGCCCGCCGCCGCGTGGAACAGGATGGTGTCGCCGCGCTTCACCTTGAAGATCTGCCGGATCAGGTACTGGGTGGTCATGCCCTTGAGCATCATCGCGGCGGCTTGCTTGTCGGCAATGCCGCTGGGCAGGACGACCAGCCGGTCCGCTGGCATGACGCGCGCCTCGGAATAGGCGCCGAGCGGGCTGTTGCCATAGGCGACGCGGTCGCCGGGCTTCACGTCCGACACGCCGGAGCCGACTTCCTCCACCACGCCCGCGGCCTCGCTGCCGAGCCCGCTGGGGAGCGGCGTTGGATAGAGGCCGCTGCGCATATAGGTGTCGACGAAGTTGAGGCCGATCGCCGTATGGCGCACGCGGGCCTCGCCGGGCCCCGGTTTGCCGACCTGCACCTCTTCCCAGGCGAGAACTTCGGGGCCGCCGGCTTTGTGGAAACGGATGGCGTGGGTCATGACTCGTCCTTTCCT
Source organism: Allostellaceae bacterium (assembly GCA_035263705.1). Classification (GTDB taxonomy): domain Bacteria; phylum Pseudomonadota; class Alphaproteobacteria; order ATCC43930; family CGMCC-115725; genus DASZHJ01. The sequence continues at coordinate 113 of DATFRA010000164.1, read as the reverse complement.
ATTTCAAATTCTTCTTGAAGAAGTCCGCAGTCCGTTGGTTCGCGAGGTCAGCGGATTTCTTGTCGTAGTGCTGGCCGCCGACGCGGGCGAAGGCGTGATCCATGCCGGGATAG
>DATFRA010000163.1:0-27382 GCA_035263705.1 Allostellaceae bacterium | reverse complement strand
GGCGACCCGCGCGAGCCCGTGCACGACGCGCGCGCGCAGGGCGCCGATTGCGACATTGTTGAAGAGGCAGAAACCCATGGACCGGTCCGGCTCGGCGTGATGGCCGGGCGGTCGCACCGCACAGAAGGCATTGCTGGCCTCGCCCGCGATCACCGCATCGACCGCCGCGACTGCGGCCCCGGCGGCGCGCAGTGCCGCCTCGCCCGAACCCGGTGAGAGCACCGTATCGGCATCGACGCCGGCATAGCCCTCCGCAGGCACTGCCGCCAGCGTCGCCTCGACGAAGTCGCGCGGGTGCACGCGGGCGATATCCTCGATATCGGCGGACGGCGCCTCGCGCCGCTCGAGCCTGGCGAATTCCGGCGCGCCCAGGGCGGCGAGCACGGCCCGCAGCCGCGCCGGCGATTCCGGATGAAATTCCCCGGGATCGTGCTCGAGGCAGGACTGGTGCGTGAACAGCAGGGTCGACATCCGGGCTCCCGGATAAAGTGACACCCGAGAGTGTCGCACAACCCGCGCTGCGCATGCCATCGATGGATTGCCGAGGCCATCGTCGTCGGGCTTGCGGCGGCGCCGGGGCGGGCGGCAATATGGCCGCCCGCTTGAGACGCGGCCCGGGCACGGAGAGGGTGACGACAAGAACAATGAGACTCGAAACGCCCCGGCGTCTCGCCGCGCTGGTCCTGTTGGGTATGCTTCTGGTCTCGCCGGCTGGCGCCGCGGTGAGCAATCCGCCATTGGCGCTGCGCGCGGGAAAGCCGGAGAGCCCCTATCACGCGCTGGCCCTCGAGCTGGTGGCGGGGCTGAGCCAGCAAGGCAGCAATGCGCCCATGATCGCCGTCGAGGAGAGCCAGGGCTCCGTCCAGAATGTGATCGACGCGGTCCAGGAACCGGCAGCACACCTCTTCACGGCGCCGCCCAACGTGATCAGCGACGCCCGGCGCGGCAACAAGCCCTATGGCAAGAACCCGCATTATGGCGACGTGCGAGCGCTGTTCCCGATGCCGTTCCAGACCATGCATTGGGTCGCGCGAAAGGATGGAGACATCAAGAGCTTCGCGGACCTCGCCGGACATCCGTTCGCCCCTGGCCCGCGTGGCAGCTTCGCCGAGCGGCAGACCGCGACGGTGCTCAAGCTGCTCGGGCTCGAGGACCGGGCTCAGCTCGTCGACATCGACGGCGGCGCGACCGGGCCGGCGCTCGCCGGTAATCAGATCGCGGGCTTCGCCACGTCTGGCAGCTACCCGATTCCCGGGCTGACGGCTCTCGCCGGGACGGCTCCGATCCGGCTCTTGCCGCTGACGCGCGAGCAGGCCAAGCAGGAGCGCGCGAACGACGGTACGACCGTCGCGGCGATCATTCCGAAAGGTACCTATCCCGGCGTCGACGAGGACACGCTGACGGTGGCGCTGCCGGCCGGCATCTACACGACGCGGAAGCTCAGCGACGCCGATGCCTATCGCATCACCAAGGCGTTCTGGACCAATCTCGCGACGCTCGGGCAGAACGCGCCCGCCTGGCGCGCGGTGACCCCGGCGATGCTGAGCGTGCTCGGCGCCAAGCTGCATCCCGGCGCGCTCAAATACTACCGCGAGGCGCACATCGTGGTCCCCGCGACGCTCCGCTAGGCCGGTGAGCTCCGATTTCCTGATCATCGGCGGCGGCATCGCGGGCGCCTCCGCCGGCTATTTCCTCGCCGAGCGCGGCCGGGTGCTCATGCTCGAGCGCGAGGACAGCCTCGGTTACCATTCGACCGGGCGCTCGGCGGCGCTCTACACCGAAACCTATGGCAACGCCGCGATCCGCGCGCTCACGGTCTGCAGCGGGCCGTTCTTCCGCGATCCGCCCGCCGGCTTCACCGAGCATCCCCTGCTCGCGCCAAGGGGCGTGCTGATGGCCGCTCCGCCCGAAGGCGAGGCGAAATTCCGAGCGGCAGTCGCCGAGGCGCAACATCATGCACCGACGGTGCGCGCGATCTCACAGAAAGAGGCGCTGCGGCTCTGCCCGGTGCTGCGGCCGGAGTGGTTCCGCTTCGCCTTCCACGAGCCCGACGCCATGGACATGGATGTCCACGCGATCCACCAGGGGTTCCTCCGTGGGCTCAGGGCCCGCGGCGGCACGATCGTGACCGGCGCCGAGGTCCAGGCGATCTCGCGGCAGGCCTCGGACTGGAACGCGACGACCCGCGCCGGCGACTTCGCCGCGCCCATTGTCATCAACGCCGCCGGCGCTTGGGCGGACGAGGTTGCGCGCCTCGCCGGCGTGCGGCCGGTCGGGCTGGTGCCGAAGCGGCGGACGGCCTTCATCATCGACCTGCCCGCCGGCACCGACGCCGCGGCCTGGCCGGTCGTCGGCGACGTCGACGAGACGTTCTACTTCAAGCCGGAGGCGGGCCGGCTCCTGGTCTCGCCTGCGGACGAGACGCCGGTGCCACCCTGCGACGTGCAGCCGGAGGAGATGGATGTCGCTGAGGCCGCGCATCGGCTGGAGGCGCGCACCCGGATCGCGGTGACGCGCGTGGTGCGGAAGTGGGCTGGGCTCCGCAGTTTCGTGCGCGACAAGACGCCGGTGGTCGGACATGCGCCCGAGGCCCCTGGCTTCGTCTGGCTCGCGGGCCAGGGCGGCTACGGCATTCAGACCTCGCCCTCGATGGGCCGCGTCGCCGCCGCGCTCGCCACCGGCTGCGATCTTCCCGCGGACCTCGTCGCGCGCGGGCTCACAGCGACCGACCTGCTGCCCGATCGGCTTTACGCGGCGCCCTTATCGTGACGGTGGATTTCCTGGTGATCGGCGGCGGCATGGCGGGCGCGTCGGCCGCCTATTTCCTGGCGGAGCGCGGCCGCGTGCTACTGCTCGAGCGGGAGGACGCGCCGGGCTACCACACCACCGGCCGCTCCGCCGCCATGTACACGCAAAACTACGGCACGCCGGTCGTGCGCGCGCTCGCGCAAGCGAGCGGCGACTTCCTGCGCCGCCCGCCGGCCGGGTTCAGCGAGAGCCCGCTGATGCAGCCGCGCGGCTTCCTTACGGTGGCGCCGCCCGGCCAAGAGTCGCGGCTCGAGCAGAGCTCGGCCGACGCCCGGCGCGAGATCCCGACCATGCGCATCGTCGATCGCAAGGAGACGCTGGCGCTGTGCCCGCTCCTCAAGCCCGAGGTCGTCGGCGCGGCGCTCTATGAGCCCGACGCAACGGACCTCGACGTCCATGCCATCCATCAGGGATTCCTGCGCGGCTTCCGCGGCCGCGGCGGCACCGTCGTGACCGGCGCGGAGGTGCGGTCGCTCGAACGGCGCAACGACATCTGGGAAGTGGAGACGCCGGCCGGGAGGTTCTCCGCGCCCGTGGCGGTCAACGCCGCCGGCGCCTGGGCGGACGAGATCGCGAGGCTCGCTGGCGCGCGGCCCATAGGCCTGGTGCCCAAGCGCCGCACGGCCTTCACGGTCGATCCGCCAGCGGGCGTCGATCCCGCGCCCTGGCCTTTTCTCGACGACTTCCGGGAGCTCGTCTATTTCAAGCCCGAGGCGGGTCGGCTTCTTGTGTCGCCCATGGACGAGACGCCCTCGCCGCCCTGCGATGCGCAACCGGAGGAGCTCGACGTCGCGGAAGCCGTCGCGCGGCTCGAGGATGTCGCGCGGATCGCGGTCAAGCGCGTGGTGCGCAAATGGGCGGGGCTGCGCAGCTTCGTCAGCGACAAGACGCCGGTGGTCGGACCCGCGCCGGAAGCGCCCGGGTACATCTGGCTCGCGGGCCAGGGCGGCTTCGGGATCATGACGTCGCCGGCCATGGGCCGTCTCGCCACCGCGATGGCGACCGGCGACGCGTTTCCGTCGGAGCTGTCGGCCTTGGGCGTGCGGCCGGAGCAGCTATTGCCGGGCCGGCTTCTCGCCTGAGGCGTCCCGCCCGAGCGCGGCGCCGTAGGCCAGCACCAAGCCCCAGCCGAGGATCATCAGGCTGCCGCCTGCCGGCACGACGGAGGTGACCGGCGGCGGCGCACCGGCCGCCAGCGCGTAGAGCGCTCCCGCGAACAGCGTCACGCCGAGCGCCAGCACGGCGCCCGCCAACGCCAGCAGGCCGCGCGTCAGCCTTCGCGCCGGCGTGGGAAGCGCCGCCAGCGCAACGAGCGCGGCGGCGTGCGGCAGCCCATATCGGATGGCAGTCTCCGACAAGGCGCGCGCGGCCCCGTCGACCCAAAGGTGCTGCGCGGCGGCACCCGCCGTCACCGCTGCGAGGCCATTGAGCCCCGCCGCCACGATCAACAATCTGCGCATGCGCTCCGCCCCCGAGATTCGTTCATTGGCGCTCTTGGCGCCTTGGCGGTAAATCTTGAACCACCAGGACATCAAGACGCCAAGCCCTAAGAATCCCATCCATGAATGGCCCGAACCGATGAGCCGCGCGCCCAAGTGGGCACGCGCGCTCGGCGTCACCCTGCTGATGCAGGTGACGAGCACGTTCCTCGCGCAGGCGATGCCGGTGATCGCGCCGACGCTGACGGCTGCCGCGGGCGTGCCGCCGGAGAATATCGGCGCGCTCTCCTCGATCATCTCGCTGGGCACCCTCTGGTTCCTCGCGAGCGGGCACGTGCTGCTGCCGCGCTGGGGCGCGGTGCGCGTGCTTCAAGTCGGTTCCGTCCTGGGCGCCGTCGGCGTTCTCGTGGGCTTGACCGGATCCTGGCCTGCGATGATGGCGGCGGCGCTGCTGTTGGGGCTCGCCTATGGGCCCGCGCCACCCGCCGGCAGCGACATCCTGATGCGCCACTCGCCGCGCTCCCGGCGCGCGCTCATCTTCTCCACGAAGCAAGCGGGCGCGCCGTTCGGCAGCGCGGTCGCGGGCTTGGTCCTGCCTGGCCTCGTGGCGGCCGCGGGCTGGCGCTGGGCGCTGGTGGTGACCGCCGTGGTCTCCGCCGCCTCGGCCTTCATGGTCGAGCCGTGGCGCCGCGAGATCGACAGCGAGCGGCAGCCCGCGGGCGGAAGCCTCCTCCTGGAGCTGCTATCGATCCGTACGGCGATCCTGCCGTTCCGGGTGATCGCCTCGAGCCGGCCGCTGCTCTGGCTCGCCGGCACCGGCTTCAGCTTCGCGTGCGTGCAAGGCTGTATCTTCAGCTTCTACGTGACCTATCTCAACGCGGGTCTCGGTCTCAGCCTCACCGCGGCCGGCACCGCCTTCGCGCTGCTGCAGGCGATCGGCATGGTCGCGCGCATCGCCATGGGGTTCCTGGCGGACCGGCTGGGCTCGGGCGTCCAGGCGCTGATCTACCTGGGCCTCGGCTCCTGCCTCGCCTCGGTGCTGGCGGCGGCCTTGGGCCTCGATCTGCCCTGGCCCGCGGTGCTGGCGATCAGCGCCGTCGTCGGATTGATCGGCGTGAGCTGGAACGGCGTGTTCCTCGCGGAGGTGGCGCGGCTCGCACCCGAGGGCCGCGTGAGCGAGGTGACCTCCGGGACCATCTTGCTCACCTTCCTGGGCTACGTCGTGGCGCCCGCGGCCTTCACCGCCGCCATACCCGTGATCGGCGGCTACGGCGCGTGCTTCCTCGCGATCGCGGGCTTGCCGCTGATCTCGGTCGCGGTGCTGCTTCGCGTCAAGAGGATGATCGGCGCCGGGGGCTGAGCTATACCCGTCGCCGAGCGGCAAGCAGGAGGCGCCCCATGCCCAGCTTCGACATCGTCTCGCGGGTCGACCTGGCCGAGGTGGACAACGCGCTCGCGGGCGTCATGCGCGAGATCGGCACGCGCTTCGACTTCAAGGGGAGCCAGTCCTCGGTGAAGCGCGAGGAGGCCGTGCTCACGGTGATCGCCGACGACGCGCTCAAGCTCAAGCAGATGCAGGAGCTCATCAAGGGCCACCTGGCCCGCCGCAAGGTCGACGCGGGCGTGCTCGACTTCGCCGAGCCCGAGAAGGCCGCCGGCAACACGCTCCGCCAGACCGTGAAGCTCCGCCAGGGCATCGACCGCGAGCTCGCGCGCAAGCTCGTGCAGTCGATCAAGGACGGCAAGCTCAAGGTGCAGGCCTCGATCCAGGGCGACGAGCTGCGCGTCTCCGGCAAGAAGCGCGACGACCTCCAGGCCGCGATCGCGGGCATCCGCGGCCTCAAGCTCGAGCAGCCCCTGCAGTTCGTGAATTTCCGCGACTAGGCCCGGGGCGCGGAGGCGGTCACCGCCCTTGATTGCGGCTGCGCGAGCCGCTAGACAGGGCGCTCGCTCCGGGTCCCCATCGTCTAGAGGCCCAGGACGGCGCCCTCTCACGGCGCAAACCGGGGTTCGAATCCCCGTGGGGACGCCAAGCAGATCAAAAGCCTAAGGTTCTTCGATTTTTCCGCCGTTGCATTCGGCGTGGCGTTGGACGCGCCCTGCCAACTTGGGATTGCATTTTTGAGCAGCGCGGGCTCCGCGGGCGACGCGACATTTCCTAGTTATGACAACGGTTGAGCAACGCGATTGCGCAGACTGTCCGGAACTGTACCAACGCCCTAGCACACTCCACATGTCACCAAGGGAGGTTCGAGCACCAAGCCAGAGAGCGAGTTTCCATGATGCAGAATCAATCGGCGACGATCCGGCTAATGGCGCAGAAATACCTGCAGTTGGCGCAAACCACTGACGATCCGCAGGAGCGGTCAAGGTTTCTGAGCTATGCAGCCTTTTACGCTGATCTATCCGAGCAGCGACGCACGACCGCGGCGTCGAGCGGGAATGATCGGGAGCGGAAGCAAGCCCAGTAGTGGAAGAAAAAGCGAGGCCCCGCGCGGGGAACCACAGAGCGAGGCCTCGGAGTGCGACAGCGGGAAACCGGCATCACGCCGGGAGGAGCGATGCCGGTCATCCCGTCACCTGGGGCGGCGGCGCTTCGAAACCAGAGGTCCTCAAATTGGTCTCTGGCAGGCCACTCTTACGTCACGTTCTGTAGATCTTCTGGGGAAACCAGAAGTGCCTCGAAGCGCCCTGCGGCATTTTGGACCCGTAGTTTGCCCCGAGGAAGTGAGCCGCCAACGCAGTATCATTGCGTCCACAAGGCAGTGATGGAGGGTGGCATGTCTACCGTGTCGGTCCTCGCAACGCTGTTCGTGGTCCTCGTCCTGGTCAACGTGATCTCCGCGATGCGGACATGGTGATTCGCTCGGACTGTGCCGGTAGAACCTGGTTCCCTCGATCACCGTCCCATCCCGGCACGATGAAGGCCGGGGAGCGGAAGCATCACGCGAGTGAGGACGAGCTTGCGAAGCGCCGCGTCCTCACAGGCGAAATGATCGCGACGAGCTGAATCTTTAGATAGCGCGGAGTCAGCAGGAAACGCACGGCGTCGGCGTGCTACGCGCCCACTTCCATGTAGATGCAGAGCACGAAGCCCATGGCTGCAAGCATAAAGGCGACGAAGTCGCAGAAGTCATAGTCCGCAAAGGGCACATGCCTCATGGCTGGCTCCCTTACGTTTTCTCAGGGGCTCCCACCGTAGCAGCGCGGCTCAACCACCAGGTGCGACTTAATGGTGACCGCCGAGGCCGAGCGTTGGCGCTCCGATGCCGGTGCGCTGACCCGCGGGGACGCCAGCCCTCGGACACTTCGAAACAATCCGCGATTTCAGCCGGTTGATGAAATCGGGTGTCATATTTGACACGCGCTTCCCCGCACGCGTGGCGCTCCCAGAAACTCCGTCGAATGCGTCGCGACCTTCATCCGTTGTTCACGTCGCGGGGGCGTCCTTCACCTCAGGCCGAGGAGAACGACCATGATGCGTGTATCGAAGGTTCTTGTGATCGCCATCGCGGCGGTCTTTGCGACCCCACTGCTGTCAACACCGGGCTTCGCCAAGGGGCCGAGCGCCACGGGACTAGAGCACTCGAACAAGGGCGGTGCCCTCCGTGGGCTGGACCGCGCCAATCACGTCGCGGGCGTTCACGGCCAAGCCGGCCGGGCGAACGCCGCGAGCCATCATCATCACTGAGTCGCGGAAACCAGAAGCCCCGTGGCGCGATGCTGCGGGGCTTCTTCTGCGCATCGGCGGGACCGCCTGTAACGCCCTCGGGACGGAGCATGCGAGCGCCCAACTCAGGAGCGCAGCCCGAAACTGAGCCGCGACCTGATCGGTGGACCGCTCGGTGTTCGCGTCGTGTGATAGCGCGGATCAGTCGCCGTCCACGGCGGCAAACTGCTCCGCGAACGCGCACCGCTCGCTCTCGTCCTTGAACTCGACCACGACTACCGTGGTCCGGCGGCCAAGATCGTGACAGGAGAAGTCCACGGGCTCGCAGCGATGTGTCTTCATCCAGTCGCGCATCTCGTGCACGGTCTGGTCGCAATCGCAGCTCGGCAGCCGGATTTGGATTTGATGCATTTACGCCTCCCGATCGGTCTGAAGGGGATGGGCGCAACCTCTCTTCCGGGGGCACACGTCCTAGGGCGAGCGCCGATCAGCGCGCTCGCTGTCACAGAAGCGCCTCGTCGGGGCCAATCCGCCTTGATCTATCTCAATTGGGCGCCCCGAATCACGCTTCGATCGGCGCGCACAACAACCGCTTGTGAGCTACGTCACACACGGCATCGCGGAGAGCCCCTTAGGGTTCACGTAAGTTCAGTCAGTCTCTGAGCGTAGCCGGGGTCTCATGGTCGTCAAGACTGTCTATGTGAACGACGTGCCGATCGGCTCGGCGTCGACCTGGGGCGAAGCGAGAAAGCTCGTCGCCAAGGCCGGTATCCGCTTCATCGGAGAGCCGAGTGCGGCCGAGGGTCTGACCGGCTTCTTCATCTACGGGACCCAGGCACCCTGGGAGGAGCGACGTCGCCGGCCTGCCTGAGGCGTCGCGTCTAGGGACAAGCCGGCTTATAAAACGGAGAGCAATCGAAGAAGTCGTGCGGCATGAGCATGAGGCCCGTCCACATGACATCTGCGGTGCCGATCCAGGTACGCGTCTTGTCGTAGACGCCGTCCTCGTCGCGGGGGTGATGGTGCAGCGAGCCCTTGTACCACACCACGATATCGCGGTTCTGCACCGGCGGATTGCCGGTGACGTAGGTCGGCAAATTCTTGGCGGCGAATTGCGCTGGGTTGTATGGCGTCACCCAGAATTCGTTTTGCGTGAACTTCTCGAAATGCTGCGTGAGCCCGCCGCCCGTCGGCAATGAGATGAATTGGTAGGACGACGCATGCCCCTGCGCATTCTTGAGCGCCGGATTGGTCACTTCCATCGCGTCATGCGTGCGCGCCGACCACGTGAAGCCCTGTGCCGTGGCGAGGGGCGTCGTGGTGTCGCTCGCGGTGCCCGCAGGGTTAGTCGGATTCTCGAGGTGCTTGAGATGCGCTGCGCTGTTCACCACACCGTCGAGATCGATATCGACGCGCCAAATGGCATTGTGCACATGGGTGACGGTGGGCTCCGACGGCAGGTTCTGCCCCGTCGCGCCCATGCGCGCGATGATGATCCCGTCGTCACGGAACGTGTACTCTTGGACGTAGCGGTAGTTGGCGGCGTCGATCGCGCCCCAGAGCACGATCTCCTCGCCCCGGCGCACGCTCGCCCAATCCTTCCACATCAGGCCGCGGTCATGGACTTGCTTGCACACGTGCGGGCTGATCGGCGAGCCACCGACCGAGGCCGGGCAATCGGCGGCGCTTACCGGCGCCAATACGAAATTGAACAGGCTGAGATCGTAGAAGCGCGGACTTCCGGGATGATACGGAACGAAATAGTCGGAGACGCGCATGTCCCAGAGTATGCGCATGAAGGGCGCAGCCGGGGATTTCTTGAAATAGACCGGACCGATTACGAGCCCGTTCGGGTTGGCAATGCTGTTGTTCCCGGCGACCTCGTGCCAGCAAATCAGCCAGGTGGTCACGGCCGGGCCCGAGGTCGGAAAATTCTGGGTGATCGCGTTCGGGCAAAACAACAGAAAGCGCGCCGGGCCGATGGTCACGTTTGCCGGGGCGGCAGGCTGAGCACTTGCCTGCGCGAAAGCGGCGGGCAAGAGCACGGCGGCGAGCAGCCAGCGGCACCAGGACATCTGCCTCATGGGTGCTAACCTCCCCCTCTGATGACGCTGACGGCACGCGTGGTGAGGTCCACGTGGGCACGTATGCCGAGATAACCGTTCTCGGTGCGGAAGAGCACATCGACACAGCGGTCCCTGGTGCAGGGGTCGTTCGGGGCGGTGCTGCGCAACGGCAGGATTTGTGCCGCGAACGGCACGCGCGCGTCGCTGCCGCTATCGACGACCACGAACTTGTCCAGATCGGCGCCGACCGCGCTCCTGACACCGGCGTTGGCCTTGACGAGCGCCAGTGCCTGATCCGCGTCATCGCGCACGAAGGGCACATCGCTGGCGCTGAGCGGCTCGACTGCCAGCACCCGGTTCTGCGCCGGCGCCACCAGGGCACGCACCGCTTTGTTGGTCTGCGCCCCCAGCACGAATACCGTCACCCGCCGCGTCGGTGGCGTCGACGACGTGCCTGCGAGAAAGGCTTCGGCCTCGGATTTGTCGAGCTCGACCTGAGCGGTGATGACGCGGACCTGCCCGGCACCCACGGCACTACGAATACGCTCGTCGGCAAGCGTGATGCGTTCGACCAAGGACCGCTCGTCGGGAGTTAGTGGCGCGATATGCTCGATCGCGGCCGGCGCGGGCTGCGCGCGGGCGCTTTCCATCCATGGCTGGAGGGCAGCAAGCGCCACGCCGATGATCAAACGGCAGGTGCGACGGCGATCCATGCGGATCTCCTTGTTGCCATTGTAGCGAGGATCTGCGAACGGGGAGCCCCGCAACGAGACCGCTGCGGGGCCCCTTCAACGAAGCCACTGGCGCACGAAGCTTCTTCTCGAGACCGCTCCCCGGAGCCGCCCCCGGGCTTCGACCGCGCCGCCGGCCTTCCGCTCAGATCTCCCCGCCGATCCCCTCGGGAATGTGGATCACGTCGTCGTCGATCAGGACCGTCTTCTTGGCGCCGAAGTCGGCGTCGAGGACGGTCTTCCCGAGCTTGGTCACCTTGATCGATGCGGCGGCGTGCTTCGACGTGTAGGTCAGGAATTCGCCTTGGGGATGCGGGCCGTCCCAGTCGCCGTCGTCGAGCTGGACGGTGTCGAACGCGAGGACACGCAGTTTCTCTGCAGCCATGCTTCCTCTCCCTTCGAAACGGGCCTGCACAATGCACGCCCTGCAAAACGGGTTCTCACAGCGGGTCGAATTAAGGCTCCGCAGCACCGAAATGCCGTGACCCGTCGGCCGCACCATCGGGCGGCCGCCTCACGAGGATTTCGACGTGCTACGGGACGGCGTTAACCATAGCGTGCTTCCACGCGCAAGACACACCCCGCAATTGAACAAAATCCTCAATTGCTCGGATAATTCGCGGCAAATTGCGCCGACTACGGGCTCGACGCTGTCGCTGAGCGGCTCCTTTCAGCGGAGCCGCGAGAGCCGCTCCAGGAACGCGACCGCCGCTGCGGGCGCGCGGATTTTGGCGCCGTTGATGAAGTAGACGAAGCAATCGCGCGGCACCTTCTGCGCCGGGGTCGGGTGGTGGCGCGCGGCGTCCGCGGGCTCGTCACCCTCGGACCACGTGCGGCAGCGTTTCACCCATTGATCGAGCGTCGCGCGCGGATAGCCGGTGGGCTCGTCTTCCGACGAGCGGCGGAGCCGCGCGTAGACGAAGTCGGCGGTGACGTCCTGCATCGCCGGCCGGTTCTTGTCGTCGACCATGGCCAGCGCCACGCCGCGCCGACGGAGCAGCTCGACGAAGCCGGGCGCGGAGAAGCTGGGATGGCGCACCTCGAGGACATGCCGGATCGCGCGGCCCTCGCGCTCGCGCGGCAGGAGGTCGAGGAACGCCGTGAAATTCGCCGCGTCGAATTGGGTGGTCGGCGGGAATTGCCAGAGGATCGGACCGAGCTTCTCGCGGAGCTCCAGCACGCCGCTGCCGAAGAAGCGCTCGATGGAGCCGCCGGCCTCGCCGAGGGCGCGGCGGTGCGTCGCATAGCGCGGCCCCTTCACCGAGAAGACGAACTCCTCGGGCGTCTCCGCGTACCATTTGCGGAAGCTCGTCGGCTTCTGGGCGCCGTAGAAGGTGCCGTTGATCTCGATCGACGTGACTTGTCGGCTCGCGTGCGCGAGCTCGCGCGCCTGCGCGAGTCCCTCAGGATAGAAAACGCCGCGCCAGGGCGCGAACACCCAGCCGCCGATGCCGGCTCGAACGGTCGCCATGGGCGCCTCTTTAGCGGCGGCCGAACGGCGATGCAAATTCAAAACTCGAAGGCGAGCGCTGTGACCGTGGAGTGCCACACGGCAACGTTGCTCGGGCCGTCCACGAGGCTTTTCTTTGGGCACCTCTGAGTCTTGATCTGCCGAGAGAGCTAGTCGGCATCAGCGCGCCCGGTGGCGCGTTCCCGAGCGGGCACCAACATTCGAAACCTCCGAGGTCGGCGCGGGTCGTCGGCACCGCCACGCGGGCGGCGCCGACAGCCTCGCGGGAACGTGCTTACTGGCTCGTCACGCCGCCGGCGTGGTTGATGCAGGCGCCGCGCTCGAGCTTGCCCTTCATCCGCTCGCACTGCGGATAGGCCTTGAACAACTGGCGATCGACCGAGGCATTCTGGCCGAGTTGCAGGCAATGGTCGGAATGGGTGCGGTCGCAGATGGGATAGTCGAGACCGCCGGGGAGACTGGTCGCCGCAAGGGCGACACCGCCGGCACCAAGGACGAACAGAGCGGTCATCGTGGCCACTAGGCGCTTCATCGGGGTACTCCTCTCGCTGCTCAAGCCTGACCGGCAGCAAAGCCCGGGACGCGTGCCCCCGCGCCGCCCGCCCCGCTTGCTGTCTGGTCATGATGCCGCGCGCCGGCAACATGCCGGCTCCGGCCGAGGCCGCAGTAACCTCGTTGGGCTGCCGCCTCGCGTGAACAACTAGGCCCGTCCTGATCGCCACGGGATAGGGCACCTGAGTCCAGCCTGCGACAAGAATGGGGCCGTGCTCCGTCACCATGGGGATGCGGTCGAGGCCCGCGTGCCTAAAAGCTCAATGTCGCGGGCGCATCGACGGGGGCATCCGATGTTGGGCCGACCGGGACTTCGGCCGATCGCTCAGGCCCTTGGGAACTCCGCGGGGCTCTGGCTCGCGCGCGCGTCGGGGCTCATCGGTCTCGGCAGCATCGCGCTGCTCTGCCTTTACCTTATGATCGCCATGATCTTGGTGATGCTGGTTGGTCTCGGCCTTGCTTGACCGCGTGCGTGACGTGACGCGCGGAGGAGTTGCGCCATGGCTCTGTCGCCCGGGACCGCCGCGACGCTGATCCTGTTGGTCCATTTCGCCATAGTCGCCTTCAATGTGTTCGGCCTGGTCGCCGTACCCTTGGGTAAATGGCTCCGGTGGGAGTTCGTGCGCGGCTTCTGGTGGCGGTTTTTCCACGTCCTCAGCCTTGCCGTGGTTGCGCTCCAGGCCGTGCTCGGCCGCGCCTGCTTCCTCACGATCTGGGAGGACGCGCTCCGGTCCGGCGCCGGCACATCCGAGGTGCCGCCGATGATCGCGGCCTGGATCAACAGCCTGCTCTATTGGCCGCTGCCGCTCTGGGTGTTCGCGGCCGGCTATGTCGGCGTGCTGCTCTACGCGCTGATGCTCTGGCGGTGGGTGCCGCCGCGGCTCAGAACCGCCGATCGGGTTTCCGCCTGAGTCCGCGCTAGGTCCGCTTCGCCCGTTTCAGCTCGTAGACCTGGAGGTTGCAGAGCGCCACGCGCAGCAGCGGCGTGGCGACGCCCTTGGCCTCGCCGCGGCGGACCATGTCGCCGACGACGTGATCGCCCTCGGTGGCGCCGCCCGCGTCCATGTCGGTTTGGGTCGACGCCGTGAAAGGCGAGCCGCGCGTACCAAGCAGGCCGCGCGTGCGCTCGGCGGCGTCGGGGCGCACGGCATAGCCGCTCGCCTTCGCGACGGCCTCGCACTCCGCCAGGAGCGCGAAGATGGTGTGCTCGCCCTCGGGTGCCGCGAGGATCTGGCCCAGGTTCGAGTGCGTGAGCGTGGTGATCGAGGCGAGCGTCGTCAGCATGACGAACTTCTCCCACATCGTCTGCACGATCCGCTCGTCGAGCACCGTGGTGAACTTGCCCTTCTGGAACTCGGCCGCGATCGCCCGCGCACGCGCCGAGGGCGCACCGTCGAGCTCGCCGAAGACCAGGACGCTGAGATCGCCCATCTGCTGCACGTGGCCCTCGGGCGTCAGCATCGCGCCGATGTAGCAGCCGCCGCCCATCACGCGCTCGCGGCCGAAGCGCTGGGTCAGCGTCTCCAGATGCAAGAGGCCGTTCAACATCGGGATGACCACGCTCTTGGGTCCCATGGCCGGCGTGATCGCCTCGACCGCCGCGGGCAGGTCATAGGCCTTGCAGGTCAGCAGCACCACGTCGTAGGGGCTCTTGATCCCGCCGGCGAGCACGGTCTCGACCTTGCGCTTGATGTCGCCGGCGGCGCTCTTCACCACCAGGCCCTCCTCAGCGAGGCGCTGCTGCCGCCGCGGCCGCACCAGGAAAGTCACGTCCGCGCCCGCCTCCGCCAGCCGGCCGCCGAAATATCCGCCGATCGCACCCGCGCCCAGTACCAGGATCCGCATCGCCGCCTCCGCTCGAAGGGTCATGTCGCACGCGAACAATCGCGCGCAGAACACCCTATCACTGTAATAGGAAACCGTGGCATGAGAGAAGGACCCGCCCACCCGCGAGAGCAGTATCCGCCCCATGAGTTCCGCCAAGACCGGCGCCGCGCCGCACGAGACCAGTTCCGCCGAGGTGTTGCTGCGTGCCCTCAAGGCGCACGGCATGGACTATTTCTTCGCCAATCCCGGCACCGACTTCGCGCCCATCGTCGAGGCCTTCGCGCGCAGCCGCAAGCAGGGTGCCGCGGTGCCGGAGCCCATGGTGATCCCGCACGAGAACGCCGCGGTGTCGATGGCGCACGGCGTCTACATGGTGACGGGAAAGCCGCAGGCGGTGATGGTCCACACCACCGTCGGCACCGGCAACACCCTCAATACGCTGATCAACGCCAGCCGCGACCACGTGCCGATGCTGCTGCTGGCGGGCCGCACGCCGATCACCGAGGGCGATGCGCACGGCGGGCGCAGCCGGCACATTCATTGGGCGCAGGAGATGTTCGACCAGGCGGGCCTGGTGCGCGAGGTCGTGAAATGGGACTACGAGCTGCGCACGCCCGAGCAGTCCGCCGACGTGGTCGCGCGCGCGATGGAACTCATGATGGCCTCGCCGCGCGGTCCCGCGTACCTGATGCTGCCGCGCGAGGTCGTGGGCGGCGCCGTGCGCCCCAGCAACGCGCCGCTGGTCAAGCGCGCGGTGCCGGCGGCGCCCTACCCCGATCCGCGCGCCGTCGAGACGCTCGCCGAAATGGTCATCGCGGCCGACCGTCCCGTGATCGTCGCGGCGAACTCCGGCCGCACGGCCGAGGGCGTCGCCGCTCTCTCGAGCCTCGCCGAACATTTCGCGCTGCCGGTGATCTCCTACAACCATCGCCACCTCTGCATTCCCTGGAGCCATCCGATGAGCCAGGGCTTCAAGCCGGGGCCGCTGGCGAAGGATGCCGACCTCGTCGTGGTGATCGACTGCGACGTGCCCTGGATCAATCAATACGACGATCCGCCGCCCGCCGATTGCCGCGTCGCGCATCTCGGCGAGGACCCGAGCTTCGCGCGCTATCCCATGCGGAGCTACCGCAGCGACATCTCGATCGCCGGCGACACGCCGATCATCCTGAGCGCCCTCGACGCGGCGCTCGGCCGCCTCACCACCCCGAGGGCGCCGAAGATCGCCGAGCGGCGCAAACGGCTAGTCGAGCGCGCGGCGAAGATTCGCAAGGATTGGGCAGAGACTTCCGCGGCCGCCAGCAAGGCAGACGCGATCAAGCCGGAGTGGCTGAGCCGCTGTCTCGGCGCGGCGATTCCGAAAGAAGCGATCGTCGTGAACGAATACCCGCTGATGCCCGACCACTGCCCGCGCGAGCTGCCGGGAACCTATTTCGGCCTCAGCCCCGCGGGCGGCCTCGGCTGGGGCTTCGGCGCGGCGCTCGGCGCGAAGCTTGCCGCGCGCGATCACCTGGTGGTCGCGACCCTCGGCGACGGCGCCTATGTGTTCGCGAACCCGACCGCGTGCCATTGGGTCTCCGCCAAGCAGAACCTGCCGATCCTCACGGTGGTGTTCAACAACCAGCTCTATGGCGCCGTGCGGCGCGCGACCCTCTCCATGTACGAGGACGGCGTCGCCGCCGAGCAGGACGGCCGGCTGCTCGCCGACCTCTCGCCGAGCCCGGCCTTCGAGAAGCTGGTCGAGGCGAGCGGCGGCTACGGCGAATGCGTGACGGAGCCCGCCGAGCTCCCGGCCGCGATCGAGCGCGCCCTCGCGGTGGTGACCCGCGAGAAGCGCCAGGCGTTGCTCAACGTGATGTGCCGCTATTGAGCAAGCTCGGTCGATTGCTGCGGCGGACCTGACGTCGGCAGGGTTCTCAACCGGTCCAGGAAGGCCGCGATGTTGGCGCGGATCGAGCCTTCCTTCGCCACGCGCGCGCGGAGGAAGGCGACGAACTCGTCGCCCATGGTCGCGGTGTAGGACGCCTTCACCACCTCGTTGAAGAGCACGACGCCGAGGTCGGCGCGCGTGAGCGTGTACCGGACCTGGGAATTGACCGTGAGGTCCAGACCCGCGCCGGGATGGCTGAGCCGCACCAAGGACACGTTGAGCCGGAAGCGTGCCCTCGCGCCGTCGGTCTGAAGCAGCCCGTACTGCTGGAGTGCGTCCTGGACAGCCTGCCGGAGCTCGGCATCTCCGATGCTCGAATCCTCCGTTGCGGGCTCGCCGCCCCCGACGTCGCCGAGCAGGATGGCGTCGCGCAAGGCGGAGTCCGCGACGAACTGCGTTTCACCCGTGGGCACCGGTGCCATCCGGTCCGAGCGCGCGGGCGGTGCGCACGCCCCGAGGCCGAGGCACGCCGCGACGGAGAGCGCGTAAACGACGGCACGACCTTGCATTTCTGCCTCGATGCGAAGGAGACCGAGACGGGCCATCTCGCGGCTCCAAGCGAACCGCGAGCCTACACGGAGCCCGCTAGGCCGGGCTTACCGAGCTTGCATGTGTCTGCTATCAAGTGAGCCCACACCGCGTGCTCACCAGCAGGATACATCATGGCGCCCAAGGGAGGATCGACGAGCCCATCTGCAGGCGATGGCACGGCCCCCGTCGGGCCCGCTTCGAGCGGGCCCTCGACCGAAGCGAGCGGCGCGCCACCGGCGGATCCGCGCTTTCCGCTCTTCTACCGCTCGCTCACGCCGATCGACGCGGCGCGCCACGCGAGCAAATCGCTGAAGCGGCGGATCGGGTTCGACTTCGCCCGCTCGAGCCACGCGGTGCTCTTGAACGGCAGCGAGTTCGAGGCGGCGGCGCGCCATTACCCGATCGTATTCACGCCGGCGCCGGCCGCGGCCGCGCTCGTCGTGATGGGCGTCCGGCGCGAGCGGAACTTTTTCGTCGATAACGCCGGGGATTGGCGGCCCGGCACCTATATTCCCGCCTACATCCGCCGCTATCCCTTCATCTTTCACGAGAGCGCCGACAAGCAACAATACACGCTGTGCATCGACGAGACCTCGGGCGCGATCGAAGATGGCAACGACCGGCCGCTGTTCAGCGGCGGGAAGCCGACCCCCATCGTGCAGGACGCCCTCAAGTTCTGCGCGGCGTTCCAGCGC
Organism: Allostellaceae bacterium; assembly: GCA_035263705.1. Taxonomy (GTDB): domain Bacteria; phylum Pseudomonadota; class Alphaproteobacteria; order ATCC43930; family CGMCC-115725; genus DASZHJ01. The sequence goes on along the minus strand of DATFRA010000163.1, from coordinate 9,662 downwards.
GACTACGCGAGCACCCGCGAATTCGCGGAGCAGCTGAGCGAGCGCGGCCTCCTGATCCCGAACCAGGCGGAAATTACCCTCAACAGCGGCGAGAAGCTCGCGGTCACGGGCTTCCACATCATCGACCGAGACCGCTTCGCGGGGCTGCCCGACAGCGCCTTCCTCGAATGGCGGCGCAAGGGCTGGCTGCCCTGGGTGTTCGGCCACTTCGTCTCGCACGCGAACTGGTCGGCGCTGGTCGACCTCGCTGGCGCGGCGGCGAAGGCCGCCTGACTCACCCCGCGGCGAGGCGGGGAGCAACGGCACCCGTCATGGCGCCGCCGAGACCGCCGAAGCGCCGCTCGCGGCAGTGGAACTCCTGGACGGCCGCCCGCAGATCCTCGGCGCCGAATTCCGGCCACATCTTCCCGGTGAACCACAGCTCCGCGAACGCGCACTCCCAGAGCAGGAAATCCGAGAGCCGCTGCTCGCCGCCGGTGCGGATCAACAGGTCGACGTCAGTGGTCTCGGGATCGTCGGCGGCCGATTGCGAAACCAATTGCGCGAAGCGGTCGAGCGCCGGCGGGAGCTCCGCCGCACAGCGCGCGGCCGCGCGCGTGATCGATTCCCGCGATGAGTAGTCGAGCGCGATCCGGACGTGCAGGCGGCGCCCCGCCGACGTCGCCCGCTCGGCGCTCTCGATCTCGCGCATGAGCCGCGGCCGCAGGCGGTCGCGGCGGCCAATGACGCTGAGGCGCGCTCCGCTCCCCGCGAATCCCCGCGTCTCCGCGCGCATATAGACCTGCAGCAGGCGCATCAGCGCCGCCACCTCCTCCGCCGGACGCCGCCAATTCGCGGACGAGAAGGCGAAGAGCGTGAGCGTGCCGACGCCGAGGTCGGGCGCACACTCCACCACCCGGCGCACGGCCTCGACGCCCGCGCGGTGGCCGGCGGTGCGCGGCAATCCCCGGCGCGTCGCCCAGCGGCCATTCCCGTCCATGATGATCGCGACATGGAGGCCGGCGCGCGCGGGTAAAGTACTGGTCATGGGCGCGGTCTCACGCAGGCGCAAGTTTCCGGAGAGAGCGCGATCCCCGCTCGACCCGGGCGGCGCCGGCGGCGTCGCGCACCACCTGCTCGAGCACCGCGAGATACTCCAGATAGCGCCGGCGTCCCTGGGCGGTGATGCGGCAGAGCGTCTGCGGCCGGTTCGCCTCGACCCCCTTGGAGATCTCCACCAGTCTCGCCTCCTGCAGCACCTGCAGGTGCCGGCTCAGGTTGCCGTCGGTGAGGCGGCAGAGCTCCTTGAGGTCGCCGAAGCGCAGGCCGCGCGGATGCGCGACCAGCGAGGTCAAGACGCTGAGCCGCGCGCGCTCGTGGATCACACGGTCGAGCCCCTCGTAGGCAAAGCGCCCCCTGCGCCGATCCGCGCTTCTAGATCCGTCCATCGGCCTCTCCCGTGGCGTATCGTTGCAGGATCGCGGCCACCAGCAGCTGACCCACGCCATAGGGCACGCCCATGGCCCAGGGCGAGAAGGCATGCTCGCCCTGGGCGAAGACCAGGCAGGCGAGCCCCGCGACCAGGTACCAGATGCCGACCGCGAAGATCGCGCGCGGCAGGAAGCGGCAGCACGCGAACACGCCGAGGCTGAACACGATCTGCCAGAGGCCCGGCAGCATCCAGAGATCGTCGGGCGAATATTCCAGCAGCACGAGCGTGAGCAGGCCGCCGGCGACGCCCGCCGGCAGGAACTGCTCCACCGCCGCCCAGATCATCTCCTGCGCGAGCCCCGAATGTATGCGGCGGGAGCGCAGGACCATGTCGAGCCCGATGAGCGCCACCGAGACCGCCGCCGTGGCGCCCCAGAGCGCGATGTAGAGCCCGACCTGCGCCGCGGGTTGACGCAGCCACAACGCTTGAGCGATGGCAGCCAGCAGCGCCAATCCTCCGGTCGCCGCGAGCGTCGCCGGTCCATAGCCGCGGAACTCCGTCCCGCGCGCCATTTGGCTGCGGATTTCGCTGATGTCCGCCAGCGCCTTCTCGAGGTCTCGCATCCAGAGTCCCTCTTACTTTGCAGTGCAAAGTATATTGGGGCCGCAGGCCGGGATCAAGTGTCTTTCTGCGGTGACTCGCGTCGGAGCGGAGGCTCAGCCGTCGATTTCCTGTCGCCGTTTCGTTACAAAAGCCTCGATTGCCTCGGCAATCGCGGGATCGAGCGGCGGCGGCGCGTACTGGTCGCGCAAGCGCTTCCAGATCTCGTGCGCGCGGGCGGTGGCGTCCTTGGCGCCGGCGTCGCGCCAGTTCTCGAAGTTGGACCAGTCCGACAGCAGCGGCCGGTAGAACGCGGTCTCGTAGCGCGCGAGCGTGTGCGGCGAGCCGAAGAAGTGCCCGCCGGGCGCCACCTCCATGGCGGCGTCGACCGCGATGTCGTCGTCGGTGAACGCAGCGGACTTCAGGATCTCCGCCCAACCGCGCAGCATCTCGGCATCGACCACGATCTTCTCCATCGACGCCGAGAGACCGCCCTCGAGCCAGCCGGCGGCGTGCATGATGAGGTGGGACTTGCTCATGATCGCGGCCCAGAGCGAGAAGCCGGTCTCGTAGGTCGCCTGCGCGTCGACCGCGCAGGAGGCGTTGGGCGCGCTGGTGCGCACGGGGATCTTGAGGCGCCGGCCGATCTGCGCGGAGGCCAGCGTGGCTTTCACGTATTCGGGCGTGCCGAAGGCCGGCGAGCCCGTGCGCATGTCGACGTTCGACGTGAACCCTCCGAGGATCGAGGGCGTGCCGGGCCGCACCATCTGCACATAGGCGAGGATACCGATCGCCTCCGCGGTCTGCTGCGCGAGCGCGCCCGCGAGCGTCACCGGCGCCATGGCGCCCATCAGCGTGAAGGGCGTGATGCAAATGCACTGGCCGTGCTCCGCGAGCGCGGTAATCGCCTCGTGGATCTCCTCGTCGACCCGCCGCGGCGAGTTGACGTTGGTGACCAGGAGCAGCGTCGGCTCGCGCGCGAGGTCGTCGAGCGTGCAGCCGTGCTCGATCGCGGACATGGCGATCGCATCCTCCGCCTGGACGCGCCCGATCCCGCGCGCCTGCCAGACCGTGTCGGCGCAGTGGATATGCGAGCGGTAGATATCGAGGTGCCGGGTCGGCACCGGCACGTCCACCGGCTCGACCACGACGCCGCCCTGCCAATGCAGGACGCCCAGCATGTGCGTGACCTTGAGGATGTCGCGGAAGGCCTCCATGTCACCGTAGCGACGCCCGCGCTCGAGATCGGTGATGTTGGGCGCGCCGGAGACCGGGCCGAAATTAACGACATCGCCGCCGACATGCAGGTCGCGCTCGCGGTTGCGCGCCCGGAGCACGAACTGCTCCGGCGCGTGGGCGAGGCTCGCCTCGACGAGGTCGCGGCGCAACCGCACGATATGCGTCCCCTCGTCGACGTCGGCGCCGTTGCGACGGTAGATCTCGCGGGCGCGGGCGCTACGGATCTCGAGCCCGCCCTCCTCCATGATCCGGAACGCCGCCGCGAGAATGCGCTCGATCTGCTCCTCGGTCAGCACCTCCACGGGCGGCATGCGGTTGATGACGCGCGGCAGCGGCGCGAGGCTCGGACCTGTCGAGCGTGCCGCGCGCGTTCGCTCGCGGCGTCGGGGTGGGGGCGCGGCTTCGCTCATTCGGTGCCCAATCTGCGTGGGTTTGGCCTGCGGGACAAGCGCGAACCGTCGGCTTGACAGGCTTCGTGGCGCCGCTATTGTCCCGCTCGCTCTCAACCGTCTCCGGGTTCAGCCATGGCCAAGACCAGCAGCGTCCTGATCAAGCTCGTCAGCTCCGCCGACACCGGCTTCTATTACGTCACGCGCAAGAACCCGCGTACCAAGACGGAGAAGCTGGGGTTGAAGAAATACGACCCGATCGCGCGCAAGCACGTGCTCTTCAAGGAAAGCAAGATCAAGTAGATCGCCACGGCTTGGCCGCAGGCGTTGCAGGGCTCCCATACGGGAGCCCTGTTTCGTTTCAGCCCATCGCCTTGAGCGGGCTCGGAGCGGCGGCGGGCGCTTCCGCTGCGCCGGGCGAGGCCGTGACCCGGTTGCGCCCCGTCCGCTTCGCCGTATAGAGCGCGTCGTCCGCCCGCTTCAGGAGGGCCGCCGAGGTGTCGTCCCCACCCGGCAGGGTCGCCGCGACCCCGATGCTGATGGTGACGGGAACGCGCGTCGGCAAGTCGGGCGAGGCGAAGAGGTCATCCGAGATCGCGTGGCGCAAGCGCTCGGCGACCGCCGCCGCGACCGCCATGGGCGTCTCCGGCATCACCACCACGAACTCCTCGCCGCCATAGCGAGCGACCAGGTCGAAGGGCCGGACGTTGCGTGCGATGCGCTGGGCGAGCTCGTATAGCACCACGTCGCCGCCGGGATGACCGAAGGTGTCGTTGATGGTCTTGAACCGGTCGATGTCGATGGCCAGGAGCGCCGGTCCATCCGCGCCCGCCGCTGCCCGCGCCATCAGCCCCTCGAGGTGCGCGGTGAGGTAGCGCCGGTTATAGAGACCGGTCAGGCTGTCGGTGAGCGCCATCGAGAGGCTGCGCTGATAGGTCTCGCGGAGCCGCTCCTGCAACCGCTTGCGGCGGATCTGGGTGCGCACCCGCGCCACCAGCTCGTTGCGGTCGAGCGGCCGCACCAGATAGTCGGTGGCGCCGAGGTCGAGGCCCTTGGCGAGGCGCGTCAGCTCCTCCGCCTCGCCGATCAGCAGAATGGGGACGCTGCGCGTCGCCTCGGTGGCGCGGAGCCCCGCCACCAGCCGCAGCGTGTCCTCCTGCTCCGATAGCGCGAGCACGAGGAGATCGGCGCCCGTGGCCGCCGCGATCTGCACCTCGTCGCTGCGCACCGCGTGCGTCACGGTGTGGGCCGTGAGCGTGTCGAGGATGCGCTGGGCGCTCAGCGGCCGGTCCTCGAACACGATGATGCGCGCGGGGCGCGTATCCTCGGAGGTCTTCGCCTCGCCGTCGGCGAGCGCCGCCAGGCGTCCGTAGGTCTCCTCGCGCAGCCGCCATTCGTCGGTCATGCGCTTCAAGCGCACGAGCGAGCGCACGCGCGCGAACAGCGCCACGTCGCTCACGGGCTTGGTCAGGAAGTCGTCGGCACCCGCCTCGAGGCCGCGCACCCGATTCGCGCTGTCGGAGAGTGCGGTGATCATCACCACGGGAATGTCGGACGTCGCGGCATCGGCCTTGAGCCGCCGGCAGACCTCGAACCCGTCCATCAGCGGCATCATGATGTCGAGCAGCACGATGTCGGGCCGCTCGCGTTTCACCTGCGTCAGCGCCGCCATGCCGTCCGAGGCGGTAATGACGTGGAAGTACTCGCTCGCGAGCTTCGCCTCGAGCAGCTTGACGTTGATCTCGACGTCGTCGACTACGAGGACGCGCGCTGACATGGCCTATGGCCTCAGCTGAGGAACCGCTCGACCGTTTGCAGGAAATTCGCGACCGAGATCGGCTTGGCAATATAGGCCTCGCAGCCACCCTCCCGGATCTTCTCCTCGTCGCCCTTCATCGCGAAGGCCGTGACGGCGATGATCGGGATGGCCTTGAGGTCGTCGTCCTCCTTGATCCACTTGGTCACCTCGAGGCCGGAGACCTCCGGCAGCTGAATGTCCATCAAGATCAGGTCGGGATGGTGCTGGCGCGCCAGCTTGAGCGCCTCCATGCCGTCCTTGGTCTGCAGCGTGTCGTAGCCGTGCGCTTCCAGGAGGTCATGGAAAAGCTTCATATTGAGATCATTGTCTTCGACGATGAGGACCCGCTTGGTCATCGGACGCTCGCGCCTCCAGGCCTTTCAGATGTGCCCGCGCCCCCTAGGCGGCCGTCACATCGGTGCATTCTACACCACAACGATCCGGTAATGCTGTCCTCGCACACGACAGTATGCCCGAACTCAGCTGCAGGGTTACCAAGTTTTATCTTAAGATTTCGTAACTTTTACGGTGCCGAAACCATAAATCGAGAGTCCCAGTGAGCGCAGCCCGGGAGGCAATCCGAATCGGAATCGACCTCGGCGGCACCAAGATCGAGGCAGCGGCCCTGGATCGCCAAGGCGTTATCCGATTCCGTCGGCGGGTCCCGACCCCGACCGGCGACTACCCCGGCACGATTCGGGTGATCCGTGAGCTCGTGGCGGCGCTGGAGGGCGAACTCCGCGAGAGTGGCACGGTCGGGATCGGGATTCCCGGCGCCATCTCGCCCGCGACCGGATTGGTCAAGAACGCGAATTCGACCTGTCTCATCGGCCACCCGTTCGACCGGGACCTGGCGGCGGCGCTGGGCCGGCCGGTCAAGCTCGCCAATGACGCCGACTGCTTCGCCCTCTCGGAGGCGGTGGACGGCGCGGCCGCGGGTGCGTCGACCGTGTTCGGGGTGATCCTGGGGACCGGTGTCGGCGGCGGAGTCGTGGTGCGCGGCCGGCTGCTCGACGGGCCCAACGCCATCGCCGGCGAATGGGGTCACTCTCCGCTCCCCTGGCCACGGGACGACGAGCGGCCGGGCGCCCTGTGCTACTGCGGCAAGCACGGTTGCGTCGAGACGTTCGTCTCGGGTCCGGGCCTGGCGCGCGACCACGCCGCCCGCACCGGCGAGGCCGTGGCCGCGACCGAGATCGCGGAGCGCGCCGAGGCCGGCGATCAGCGCGCCGACGCCACCATGAATCGCTACGAAGACCGCCTGGCGCGCGCGCTGGCGACGGTGATCAATCTCCTCGATCCCCACGTGATCGTGCTCGGCGGCGGGCTCGGGCAGATTGCTCGGCTCTACCGGAGGGTGCCCGCCATCTGGGGCGCCTACGTGTTCTCCGACACGGTGGCGACGCGCCTGGTTCCGCCGCGCTACGGCGATTCCAGCGGCGTTCGCGGCGCCGCCTGGCTCTGGCCGCCAGACGCGCCGCCATGACGACGCTCTGCCGCGAATGCGGCACGCTCGCCGCCGATCCACCGGCCGAGCGACGCTGCGCCGAGTGCGGGTCGCCACGCCTCATCGAGCACCCCGAGCTCGCCGATCTCAGCCTCGCGCACATCGATTGCGATGCCTTCTACGCGACCGTCGAGAAGCGCGACCATCCGGAGCTCCTGGACCGTCCCGTGATCGTCGGCGGCCGGCACCGTGGCGTGGTGCTCGCGTGCTGCTACGTCGCGCGGTTGCACGGCATCCGTTCGGCGATGCCGATGTTCAAGGCGCTCGAGGCCTGCCCTGACGCCGTGGTGATCCGGCCGGACATGGCGAAGTACCAAGCCGTCGGTCGTCAGGTTCGCGCGCTCATGGAGACGGTGACGCCCTTGGTGCAGCCGCTCTCGATCGACGAGGCCTTCCTCGATCTCGCGGGCACGGAGCGGCTGCATGGCGGTCCGGCCGCGCGCACGCTGGCGCTCCTCGCGGGCCGCATCGAGCGCGAATGCGGCATCACCGTCTCGATCGGCCTCTCCTACAACAAATTCCTGGCGAAGCTCGCCTCCGACCTCGACAAGCCCCGCGGCTTCGCGGTGGTCGGCCGCGGCGAGGCGCTCGCCTTCCTGGCACCGAAGCCGGTGAGCGTGCTCTGGGGCGTGGGCGCGGCGCTGGCGCAGCGTCTCGCGCGCGACGGCGTCACCACGATCGGCGAGCTCCGTGAGCGCAGCGAGCGCGAGCTGGTCGCCCGCTACGGCGCGATCGGCCATCGGCTCTATCGCTTCTCGCGCGGCGAGGACGAACGCGCCGTGGTAACGGACGCTCCGACCAAGAGCGTCTCGGTCGAGACCACCTTCGACCGCGACCTCGCAACACCGGAGGCGCTCGCCGAGGAACTGGAGCCCCTCGCCCGCCAGCTCGCGAAGCGCCTTGGCGCCCATGGACTTGCCGCGGGCGGCGTCACGCTCAAGCTGAAGACCAGCCGGTTCCGGATCATCACGCGGAGCCGCGCGCTCTCGGACCCAACCCAGCGCGCCGAGGTGATCTATCGCACCGGCCTGGCGCTGCTCCGCGAGGTCGCCGACGGCACGGTGTTTCGGCTGATCGGAATCGGGGGCGACCGGCTGGTCGATGCCGGACGCGCCGACCCCCCGGACTTGTTCGCGGCGCGCGGCGGCGAGGCGCAAAGCGACCGCTAGTCTTAGGTCATGAACTCATAAGCGCAGGGAAGTCCCGTCCCGCATTTCCGAGATCAGGCGTGAAGCGGACGAGGCGAGACGGCTGTCGTTCTTCGCGGGTTGACCCATCTAAGACATTGGCTGTGCACTGCGCCAATTGTTTCAATCCCGATCGAAGTAGGCACGGGGCCAACCCTGAACCGTGAGGCGCGAGTGTCGGCGTTGTCTCGACACCATCACGAGAGGTGAAGCCATGAGGATCGTGGTTATCGGCGGGACCGGCTTGATCGGGTCGAAGGTCGTAGAGAAGCTAAAGCAAAAGGGGCATGAGGCAATTGCCGCCGCGCCAAACACGGGCGTCAACACCATCACCGGCGAGGGGCTCAAAGAGGCCATGGCCGGCGCGCAGGTGGTAATCGACCTCGCCAATTCGCCCTCATTTGACGACAAGGCGGTGCTGGAATTCTTCGAGACCTCCGGCCGCAACCTTCTCGCGGCGGAGGCCGCAGCCGGCGTCCGGCACCATGTCGCGCTATCCATCGTCGGAACCGACCGGTCGCCCGACATTGGCTATTTCCGCGCCAAGGTCGCCCAAGAGAAACTGATCGAGACCTCCGGCATCCCCTACACCATCATCCGCTCCACCCAGTTCCTGGAATTCCTCGGCGGCATCGCCGCTTCAAGTGCGGATGGGAACATCGTCAGGATTTCGCCCGGCCTGTTCCAGCCCATCGCGGCGGACGACGTTGCTGCCATCGTCACTGATGTGGCGCTCGTGGCGCCGCGAAATGGCATCGTCGAGATCGCCGGCCCGGAACGAGCGCCGTTCAACGAAATCGTCGCCCGCTATCTGAAGGCGGTCGGCGACCCGCGTGAGGTCCTGCGCGACCCCGAGGCCCGATACTGGGGCGGCCGGATCGAGGAGCGCTCGCTCGTGCCGTTGGGCGAAGCGCGCCTCGGCCGCATCGGTTTCGACGAATGGCTCCGCCGCTCACACGCAAGAGCCTGATCGTGAACCTGCCGCCCAGCGATCCCATCCCCAACTGGAGCGGGCGAATGTGAGCCGCGACGCTCCATCGCTGCATCAAAACGCGAACCCGACAGCAGGGCCCGCTCCAGCCTAATCAGCAGGCCATATGGCCGCTCGGCGTAATTTGGTATCGCCGCAGCACCTCGCCAATCAGTTCATTGGGGTGACAAGCCGACGTCCGCGAAGCTCACTCAGATAACGGCTGTTGACCCATGAGGGACATGCGGCGAAGCGCTACTCGACCAGCTCGTGAGCGCGCTGCTGTAGTCGCTCGACGGCGGTAGTTGCCGGATGGAGCGCGCTCAGCGCCGCTGATCATTTGTTGCTCAAAACCCGTCTTAGCTCCGCGTGAACACGACGCCTTCCCCGCCAGACCTCGAAGGCTTCGTGTTGTGGGCGGCGCGCAAACATCTGGCGAGCCGCGATCACGGCTTGGGTATCGGTCTCGCACTCTAAGCCCAGACTCTCGTTGAGGCCCGGACTGCCAATGAAGATGCAGTAGTACGGCGACAACGCTGCCTCCTCTGAATAAAGAAGACG
>DATFRA010000162.1:0-16609 GCA_035263705.1 Allostellaceae bacterium | reverse complement strand
TGGCCTCGGGCAGCGAGCCGACCTCGGCGATCTCCGCTCCCGTCAGGATCCGATCAAGGGATTCCGCAAGCGCGCGGCGCACCAAAGGATGGTCATCCGCAATCACCACACGGGTCGCGTGTGCCATCGCAAAAGCCCGGAACCGCTGGCTGTCCGCCCATCTTTCGCACGGACGCGGGCGGCGGGGCAAGTCTCGGCGACTCGGGGCTTAGACCAAAGTCGAATGGGTCCGGGTGAGCATGCTGGTAATATAAGCGCAAAGAATTGCCGCGAGCCGGGCGCTCGGGTGCGGGTACCTGCCTGCGGCAAGGAACTGAAAACGCGCCAACAACACAGGGAAAACGTCCATGGCAGTCGCGGCACAGGCAACGGGTGGGTACCAGAAGGGCATGAACTTGCCCTTCATCATCGGCGCCTCCTCGGTCGGCACGCTCATCGAGTGGTACGACTTCTACATCTACGGCGTGCTGGCCGTCTTTTTCAGCAAGCACTTCTTCTCGCCGGCGCTCAACGAGACCACCGCCCTCGTCCTGAGCCTGCTGGTGTTCTGGACGGGATTTGCCGTGCGGCCATTCGGCGCGATCTTCTTCGGGCACCTGGGCGACCTGATCGGCCGCAAGTTCACCTTCATGCTGACCTTGCTGCTGATGGGGGCGGCGACCTTCATCGTGGGCTTGCTGCCGGGCTTCGATTCGGTCGGCACGCTCGCGCCGATTCTGCTGGTTGGGATGCGCGTGCTGCAGGGCTTGGCGCTCGGCGGCGAGTATGGCGGTGCCGCCACCTACATCGCGGAGCACGCGCCCGACGGAAAGCGCGGCTTCTACACGAGCTGGATCCAGACGACCGCAACGATGGGCATCGTGCTCGCGCTGCTGGTCATCCTCATCTGCCGTCAGTCGCTCGGCGAGGACGCGTTCTCCTCGTGGGGCTGGCGGATCCCATTCCTAATCTCCGCCGTCCTGGTCATCCTGTCCGCCTATATCCGGCTCAAGCTCGAGGAGTCGCCGCTCTTCGCACGGCTCAAGGAGCAGGGCAATGCGTCGCACAACCCGGTGAAGGACACCTATTCCAGCGGCAAGAACGTAGGATTGATGGCGATCGCGCTGTTCGGCGCCACCGCTCCCGAGGGCGTCGTCTGGTACTCCGGTCAATTCTACGCGTTGTTCTACATGACGACGGTCCTGAAAGTGCCCTACGTCACCGTCTATATCGTCATGATCCTGGCACTCACGGTCGGTTCCCTGGGGTTCCTGGTATTCGGCGCGCTCTCGGACCGGATCGGCCGCCGCAACATCATGACGCTCGGCTTCGCGCTGGCCGTGGTGACCTATTGGCCCGTGTTCACGTGGCTCGGCGCCTTCAAGGACAGCCCATTCATCCTGTTCCTGCTGGTGCTCTACCTCGTGATCCTCGTCACGATGGTGTATGGGCCCATCGCAGCCTTCCTGGTCGAGCTGTTCCCGGCCAAGATCCGCTACAGCTCGATGTCGCTGCCGTATCATATCGGAAACGGCGTGTTCGGCGGCCTGGTCCCGGCGGCGAGCACGTGGCTCGCCTCGATAACGGGCATCGCGCTTGGCGGCCTGTTCTACCCGATGGGTATTGCCGCACTGGGCGTTGTCGTCAGCCTCGGCTTCATCAAGGAGCCCACCCACAAGATCAAGATCTGGGAGGAGGTCGGCGGCTTACCGCCGCTCGTTCCGGATCAGCCGTAGGAACCGCCGATCGAATGGGCAGAGGCCCGGGGCATCCCCGGGCCTCTTTCTTTTGACCGCGTTTCAATGCGCGGCGCGGCGGTGGTGGGACGAGCCGAGCTTCGGCCGGGTCGGGCGCTCCGCCAGGTCGCGGGAGAGCGCGGTCAGGATCGCGGAGTAGAGCCCCGCCACCACGAAGGCGACATAGAACGGCAGCGGCGGGTCCTTGCCCAGCAGCACGGTGAGGAAGATGTAGAACGCCGGCACCGGGATCAGCACGCGGCCGACGATCGACCATGCCGTCGGCAGCGAGGCCAGCGTAAAGGCGCCGCCGATGATCAGCGCCTCCCAGGGCACCGGCAGCAGGTCATTTTCGTCCTCGGGGATCACCCGCTCGCTGAGCGCGCCCAGGGTATAGGCGCCGACAATGGCACCGAGGAGCACCGCCCTCATAACGCGCATCAGCCGGCGCCAGCGCGCCCGGTTCCGCACCTCGCGCGCCTGGTGGTGCGGATGCTCATCGAGAACGGGATCGTTCATCTGGGACATGCCTAGGCCGGCCCATAAAGGGAATGCTCGCCGACTTCCTCGGCGCGTGCGCGCTCGAGCTCGTGGCTGTAGCGCCTGAGCGCGTCGCCCTCTGTCATGAACCCCACGACCCGGAGCGCCTTGGGGTCGCTCACCACGGCCAGCGTCTCGGTCTCGACGCCGCTAAACCGCCGGAGCGCGGTGCGGACATTCTGCTCCGGCAGCAGGAACTGATCGGCGGCGGCGCCGAGCGCGTCGATCGCCTGCTCGGGGTTCCGGTCGAGGTCGGGGTTGTAGGCGTCGGCGGTATTCACGATGCCGGCGTAGCGACCCGTGGCGTCGACCAGAAAGACCTGCGGCGTGCCGCCGAGCGGGAAGCGCTTGCGGAATTCCACCACGGTGACGCCGAGCGGTGCCGTCGGCGCGTCCCTCTGCATGAGCTTGCCGACCGAGAGGTCCTCGATCCAGCCGATGTCGAAGCCGCCGCGGATCGGCACGCCGCGCACATGGAAGCGCCAGGTGGCGAAGGAGTAGCCGAAGGTATGGCGCACCACGAGCGCAGCGATGATCACGCCCACCATCACGCCGAGCGCCGCCGGGAAGCTCCCGGTGAGTTCCAGCACGAGGAAGATCATGGTGAGCGGCGCGCCGACCACCGCTGCCGCCACCGCGCCCATGCCGACCAGCATATAGGCGACACGGTCGAGCTCGATCGCGCCCAACCCCGCGTGAGTGAGCCCGGCCTGGAGCACCACCACCGCTGCGCCGCCGAATACGGCGCCGAGCAGGAGCGAGGAGCTGAAGAGCCCACCGCGAAAGCCCGCGCCCACGGAGACCGCGGACGCCACGCCCTTGGCGGCGATCAACCCCAGGAGGATCGACCACGGCAGGCTGCCCTCCAGCACCAGCTGCAGCGCGCCGTGGCCGCTGCCAAGCACCCGCGGATAGATCGTCGCGATCAAGCCGACGACCAGCCCGCCGATGGTGGGACCGACCCAGCGCGGCAGCGCCTGCCGGCGCAGGAAGCGCTCGATGCGCGTGACGCCGGTCATGGTGGCGATCGCGATGATCGCGGCGAGCACGCCGAGCAGCGCAAAAAGCGCGAAGTCCATGTCGTGGATGGTCACTTGCGCGTTCAGCGCGAAGATCGACTCCTCGCCATAGAGCGCGCGCACCACCAGCGTGCTGGTGAGCGCCGCCATGCTGATGGGCGCCAGCACCGCCGGCGAATAATTGCCGATCACCAGCTCGAAGGCGTAGAAGGCGCCCGCGAGTGGCGCGTTGAAGGCGGCGGCGATGCCCGCCGCAGCTCCGCAGCCCACGAGGGTGCGAAGGTCGCCGCGCCGCACCCTCAGGATCTGCCCGAACCGCGAGGCCATGCCAGAGCCCAGCTGCGTATAAGCCGCCTCGAGGCCCACCGAGGCGCCGAAGCCCGAGGCGATGACGGTGAGGAATGCAAGATTAATGCTGTCGGTGAGCGACATCTTGCCGCCGAAGAGTGCATTCGCCTCGATGGCATCCACGATCTCGCGGGGGCGCCAGCGGCGGATCAGCATGACGGCGCCGGCCGAGAGCAAGCCGCCCACGCACGGTACCAGCAGCACCCGCCACCAGTCGGGTGCGCCGTGGGTGCTCAGGCGCTCATAGCGCGGGAGCCCGAAATTGATCTCGTGGAGCCGCTGCACCAGCACCTGCAGCACGATCACGCCGAGCCCGATCGCGACGCTGATCAGCGCGCTCGCCACGATCAGCGAGACCTCGTTGTCCCGCACGCTCCGGCGCTTGAGCCGCTCCCAGAGGGAGCGCCAGGGCGCCGCAAGGCGGGTCGAGCCGTTCAGGAGCATGCGAAGGAGGGTGTACGAATCGAGACCGGCGTCAATGCGTCCGGCCACAACTCAGATCACGATTGTGAAGAATCCGTGGCCGCTGGCATGGCGGCCTTGCGTCCTTCGACTCCCCTGCCGGCGCAGGCGGCTCAGGATGAGGTGAAATCGAGAATCGCACAAAGAAAGCGCCTCATCCTGAGCCGCGATGCGTCCCTCGACGCCGCCAAGCGGCGCTCGGGATGAGGGCATCGCGAGTCGAAGGACGCACGGCAGCCTACTTGTTGGCGTCGACCTTGAGGCCGATCAGGGTCGCGATGTCGGCCGGCTGCATGGTGGCGGCGCCCTGCAGCGTGCTGAAGGGGACGGGCGCCGAGGGCGCCAGCTCGATGGTGAGCGAATGCGGGGCGCCGAGGAAGGTCTTGAGCGCATCGGCGATCGCGGCGATGGCGGGCGTGTTGCCGAGCGTCGCCGCGCGCATGTCGATGATGGCCATGATCTGCTGGCGGACCGCAGTGCCATCCGTGTTGGTCTGCAAGGCGAACACCTTGAGCGCCCGGTCGGCGAGCGAGGCGTCGTCGTAGCGCAGGAGCGCGTGCGCGAAGCTGCCGCGGGCCTGCCAGCCGTCGCCCGGCGTCATGTCCGCGAGATCCGCGGAGAGGTTGAGCGCGCCGAGCTCGTCGACCTTGAGCGCGACGTTGCGCAGCGCCACCCGCTTCTGCTCGAGGTCCCACTGATAGGAGAAGCCGAGGCTCAGGGTCACGGTTTCGATCCCGAGCTGCTCGAAGGCGTCTCGCGCCTGCGGGTTCGACATCAGTCCCTTGTTGAGCTGGAGGCCGGCGTAGCTGAGCTCGCCCGAGACCGGCACCCCCTTGGCGAAGCCGATCTTCGAGATCGACAGCGTGCCGACCGGGACGTCCTTGCCGTCGGGCGTCTGCACCTTCATCCCCGAATAGCGGATGTCGCCGATCTTGAGCCCGTCGAGCATCTCGGCCGTCGGGTTGTCCCCCGAGAGCAGCTGGGTCAGGGGCTTCTGGACGTCGAGTCCTGCCATGCTCGCACGCTCGACCGTGACGGTGCCCAGCGGCGCCGCCTTGATGACGGCGCCCTCGAGCTGCGCGTCGCCGCGCGTCCCGCGATCGTAGCCGCTGCCGCCGAATTTCCGGATCGTGTAGGTGATATCGGTGGCGGGCATCTGAGGCGTCGCCGGCATCGTCGCGGTGACCCGCATATCCTCCACCGCGTAAGCGTCATAGCCGATCCCCAGCAGGACCGCCGCCTCGAAGCGGATCAGCGGAAGCACGTCGGCGAGCTGCGGCTGGTCGGCGCGTTTGGCGGTCAGGGTGGCCTGCACGTCCGCGAAGGAGGGGACGCCCGAATGCAGCAGCGCCCAGGGATAGACCCGCAATCCCTGGAGGTTCGCCAAGGCCATGGTCGAGGACGCGGACCCGATGTGGAGCGTGACACCCTTCACCGTAATGCCGCCAGCGACGGGCAGCGCCTTGTCCGGTGCGATCTGGGCCGGGTTGGCGGCGGCCTGCGCCCAGGCCTCGCCGAAATCCTTCGAGGGTTTGCTGACCTCGACCTGGTCGACGGTCAGGTCGAAGGGGGTGGTGCCCGTCCCCTTGACGGTGATGCTGCCCAGCGTCGCCGTGTCGGTGGCGACGTCGTACTCCGCCGTCTTGTAGGCCATCGCGTAGTCGGGCGGCAGCGTCTTGATCCACTGGTCGAGCCCAATGCGGAATTGCTCGCCGGAATAATCATGGAGCCGCGTCCAGCCGTAATAGCCGCCCGCTCCCGCGACGACGACGACCACGAGAGCGATGATCCACTTGCGCATGACGGCCCCCATTCGCTTGGCGGACGCACCCTATCACGGGCCCCGCGCGCCCGACCACTCGCGCATCCGTGAAAGCGGGCTCGGGGGTTCTCGCGTTCAGGTTTTGTGAATGGAATCGATCCAGCGGACTTCCTCGGGCGTCTCGACCACGGGGATGTCCAGGTTCACCACCACCGGCTCCTGGCCGCTGCGGACGAGGACGCAGTCCAGGGGCTCGTTGGGATTGGCGTTGATCTCCTGGTGGGGCACGTAGGGCGGCACATAGATGAAATCGCCGGGACCCGCCTCCGCTATGTATTCGAGCCTGTCGCCCCAGCGCATGCGCGCCCTGCCGCGCACCACGTAGATGACGCTCTCGACCTCGCCGTGGTGATGGGCGCCGGTCTTGGCGTTGGGATGGATGGTCACCGTACCCGCCCAGAGTTTCTGGGCACCAGCCCGCGCATAGGTGATGGCGGCCGCGCGGTTCATGCCAGGCGTCTGCGGCGTGTTGATGTCGAGCTCGGTGCCCTTGACGATCCGCACGCCGTGCGTGCGCCAGTCCGGATGGTCTGCGCTCATGTCTGCCTCCAATGCCCCTGACTTAGGAGCCGGATTGCTTCGCGGCAAGCTTCAGGCTGCCGCGGGCTCCCATTCCGCCCGCACGGCAGGGTCATCTTCGGAGCGGAGGCGGGTCGAGCGCACTCGATCCCGCTCGGCCGCCGGCGCGAGGCGCAGCCAGGCCCAGGCCGCCATGGCGCGCACCAGCGGCGAAGCATCCGCGATCAGGGGCCGCACCGCCTCGAGAAGCGCCGGCTCGCAGCTGTTGCCGATGGCGATCAGTACGTTGCGCACGAAGCGGTCACGGCCGATCCGCTTGATCGCCGAGCCCGAGAACAGCGAGCGGAACGCGGTGTCGTCGAGGGCGGCGAGGATGCGGAGCTCGGGGCTCGCGAGCCCCGGCCGCGTCGCGAAGCCCGGCTCGCGCGTCGCGCGCGCGAACTTGTTCCAGGGGCAGACCACGAGGCAGTCGTCGCAGCCGTAGATGCGGTTCCCCATCAACGGCCGGAGCTCCGCATCGATATGGCCCTTGTGCTCGATGGTGAGATAGGAGATGCAGCGACGCGCATCGAGCCGGTAGGGCGCCGGGAACGCCTGCGTCGGGCAGACGTCGAGGCAGCGCCGGCATTCGCCGCAATGGTCCGCCTCGGGCGGATCGGGCGCGAGCTCGAGGGCCAGGTAGATCTCGCCCAGGAACAGCCACGAGCCCAGCGGCCGCGAGACCAGGTTGGTGTGCTTGCCCTGCCAGCCGACGCCCGCGCGCTCGGCGAGCGGCTTCTCCATCACCGGCGCGGTGTCGACGAACACCTTGAGCTCGCAGCCCCAGCGCTCGGAGATGAACCGCGCCAGCGCTTTCAGCCGCGATTTCACGATGTCGTGGTAATCGCGCCCGCGCGCGTAGATGGAGATCGCGCCGCGATCGCGCCGGGCCAAGGCAGCGAGCGGGTCCTCGACCGGCCCGTAGTTCATGCCGAGCACGACGACGGTCTTGGCCTCGGGCCAGAGCGCCCGCGGCTCCGCGCGCTCTCCGGCACGCGCCGCGAGCCAGCCCATGTCGCCGTGATAGCCCCCGGCGAGATAGTCCGAGAGATGCGCCCGCGCCTCCGCGCCCAGGGAGGCCGGCGCAAAACCCACCGCATCGAAGCCCAGCGCGAGCGCCTGCTCGCGGATCGCCGATTTGGGATCGGCGGGCGCCGTCATCCCCGGCCGCGGTAGGGGGCGACGCCCTGGTCCGGCAGCCAGAGCCCGCGCGGCGGCGCGCCCGTCTGCCAGAACACGTCGATCGGCATGCCGCCGCGCGGGAACCAGTAGCCGCCGATCCGAAGCCAGCGCGGCACGATCTCGCGCACGAGCCGTTTGGCGATCGCGAGCGTGCAGTCCTCGTGGAATCCCGCGTGGTTGCGGAACGAGCCCAGATAGAGCTTCAGCGACTTGCTCTCGATGAGCCAGCGCCGCGGCACGTAGTCGATCACGAAGTGCGCGAAATCCGGCTGTCCCGTGATCGGGCAGAGCACCGTGAACTCCGGCGCCGTGAAGCGCACCAGGTAGGTGGAACCGGGATGCGGATTCGGCACCCGCTCCAGCACCGCCGCGTCGGGCGATTCCGGCAACCGCGTCGGCCGGCCGAGCTGGGTGAGGGTAGGTTGCTTTCTTCGAGGCATCAGGGGCTCTCGCGGAACCGACGTGCGTCCTTCGACTCGCCGCCTCGCGGCGGCGGCTCAGGATGAGGATGGTTTCTTTGCGGCATTAAGAGAGGTCCTCATCCTGAGCCGCGAGCGAAGCGAGCGAGTCGAAGGACGCACCATCGTTATAATACTGGTACATCACCCCGCACTTCCGCCTCCAGCATCTCCGCGGCGAAGGCCGCGAAGCGGCGCTCGGCGATGGCTCGGCGCATGCCCGCCATCAGGTCCGCATAGTAGCGGAGGTTGTGCTCGGTCAACAGCATAGGGCCCAGCATCTCGCCGGCGCGGGCGAGGTGATGCAGATAGGCGCGCGAGTGACGCGTGCAGGCGGTGCAGGGGCATGCGGCATCGAGCGGTCGCGGGTCGTCCATGTGGCGGGCGTTCCGCAGATTCACCGTGCCGCCGCGCGTGAAGGCCTGGTGCGTGCGGCCCGAGCGGGTCGGCAGCACGCAGTCGAAGAGATCGACGCCGCGCTTGACCGAGCCCAGGAGGTCGGCGGGCGTGCCGACGCCCATGAGATAGCGCGGCCGGTCCTTGGGCAGCGCCGGCACGGTCTCGTCGAGCACGCGTAACATCTCCGCCTGCCCTTCCCCGACCGCGAGCCCGCCCACGGCGTAGCCGTCGAAACCGATCGCCACCAGGGCCGAGGCACAACGCCCGCGGAGCCCGGCGTAGACGCTGCCCTGGACGATGCCGAAGAGCCTGTAGCCGGCCCGCGCGGTGAACGCCCGTTTGCACCGCTCCGCCCAGCCGAGGGTCAGCTCCATCGAGCGCCGCGCGTCCTCCTCCGTCGCGGGAAAGGGCGTGCATTCGTCCAGCGCCATCGCGATATCGGCGTCCAGCATGTGCTGGATCTCGATCGCGCGCTCCGGCGTGAGCGCGTACTCGGTACCGTCGAGGTGCGAGCGGAAGGTGACGCCCTTGCTGTCGATCTCGCGGAGTTTCGCCAGCGACATCACCTGGAAGCCGCCGGAGTCCGTGAGGATGGGGCCCGGCCAGTCCATGAATTTGTGCAAGCCGCCGAGCCGCGCGACGCGCTCGGCGCCCGGCCGCAGCATCAGGTGATAGGTGTTGGCGAGGATGATCTGCGCGCCGGTCGCGGCAACGTCCGCCGGCCGCATGCCCTTCACGGTGGCGGCGGTGCCCACGGGCATGAAGGCCGGCGTCTCGACGGCGCCATGGGCGGTCTCCATACGGCCGAGGCGCGCGCCGGCTTCCTCGGCGACGAGCTCGAAGCGCGTCGTCACCGCGCGGCCTCCGGCAGCAGCAGGCAGGCGTCGCCATAGGAGAAGAAGCGGTAGCGCTCGCGGATCGCGTGGACATAGGCGTGCTTCATGCGCTCGAGACCGGCGAAGGCCGATACCAGCATGAAGAGCGTCGAGCGCGGCAGGTGGAAGTTCGTTACCAGCACGTCGATCGCGCGGAACCGGTAGCCCGGCGTGATGAAGAGCGCGGTCTCGCCCCTGAAGGGGCCAAGACGGCCGTCGTCGTCCGCGGCGGTCTCAAGGAGGCGCAAGCTGGTGGTGCCCACGGCGACGATGCGGCCGCCCGCGGCGCGCACGCGGTTGAGCCGCTCGGCGGTCGCGGCGTCCAGGAATCCGGTCTCGCCATGCATCACGTGGTCGCTGACCTCCTCGACCTTCACCGGCAGGAACGTACCGGCGCCGACGTGGAGGGTCACGGTCAAATACTCGATGCCCGCGGCCGCGAGCGCCGACATCAACGGCGCCGTGAAGTGCAAGCCGGCGGTGGGCGCCGCCACCGCGCCTTCCTTCCGCGCGAAGATCGTCTGGTAGTCGCGGATGTCCCGGGGGTCTCCGCCGCGGGGCCGCTTGATATAAGGCGGCAGCGGCATGCTGCCGTGGCGCTCGAGCGCCGCGCGGAGCGCCGCTCCGGTTGCCGCGAAATGCAGCGCCACCTCGCCCGCCGGCGTCTTGCCCGTGACCTCCGCAGAGAAATCCTCCGCGAAGACCAGCCGGTCGCCGGTCTTGAGGCGCTTCGCCCCTCTGGCGAAGGCGAGCCACACGCCCTGGCCGAGGTCGCGGTGCAGCGTCACCTCGACCGAGGCCTTGCCCCGCGCGCCCACGAGCCGCACCGGGATCACCTTGGTGTCGTTGAACACCAGGAGATCGCCGCGCCGAAGCAGCGTCGGTAGATCCACGATGCGCCGATCTACGGTCCGGTCGTTGACGACTAAGAGCCGCGCGGAGTCCCGCGGTTCCGCGGGATGGTCCGCGATCAGCTCCTTCGGCAGCTCGAAATCGAATTCGTCGACACGCATCAGGCGAGCCCATAGCGCGGATTACCGGCGATGGGAAGCGCACAGCCCGCTATAGTGCCACCGCCATGATTTTCATCCCGCCGGCCGTCGCCCTCGACGAGTCCGAGATCGAAGAGCGATTCGTGCGCGCCTCGGGGCCGGGCGGGCAGAACGTCAACAAGGTGGCCTCCGCCGTGCAGCTGCGCTTCGATGTGCGGCATTCGCCGTCGCTGCCGGAGGGCGTGCGCGCGCGGCTCATGCGCCTCGCGGGTCGCCGGCTCACCCTCGAGGGCGTGCTGGTGATCACGGCCCAGCGCCACCGCACCCAGGAGGCGAACCGGCGCGACGCGCTCGAGCGCCTCGTCGAGCTGATCCGCCGCGCGGCCGAGCCGCCGGTGCCGCGCAAGCCTACCAAACCCACCGCCGCCTCCCGTCGCCGCCGGCTCGACGCCAAGCGGCGCCACGCCGCCCTCAAGCGCTCGCGCGGCGCGCGGGTGGAGGACTAGTCGAGCGGGGGTGATCCGTCGCGCGCTTGAACCGGCGCCGGCGATGTGGAGAATCGGCCATCCCGAACGTTAACCGTTACGCGAGGCCTGATGTCCGAATCCGTCCGTCCGATCGAGCAATGGGTCCTGGCGAAGCCGCCGAAAGTGTCGGAGCGCGGCATCGTGGTGGCGCAGCACTGGCGGGCCGCGGAATGCGGCGCCGAGATCCTGGCTCAGGGCGGCAATGCCGTCGACGCGGCGGTGGCGACCGCGCTGGCGCTCGGCGTGGTCGAGCCGTGGATGAGCGGCATCGGCGGCTCCGGTCTCCTGGTCTATGGCGACGCCAAGACCGGCCAGGTCAAAGTGGTGGATTTCACCCTGGTCTCGGCGGCGGCGACCGATCCCAAGCGCTATCCGCTCGCCGGCGGCGTCAGCACGGAACTCTTCGGCTGGCCGATGGTCGAGGGCGACCGCAATGCCAAGGGCTACGAGTCGATCTGCATCCCGGGCTCGGTCGCGGGTCTGGCGCTGGCGCTCGAGAGTTTCGGGCGCAAGTCCTTCGCCGAGGTGATCGAGCCCGCGGCGCGGCTCGCCGAGCAGGGTCTGCCGGTCGATTGGCACAGCAGCCTCAACGTCTCGCTCTGCGCGGCGGAGCTGCGCGAATTTCCGGGCTCGCGCGGGGTCTATCTGCCGAACGACCTGCCGCCCGTGCCGCCGCCCGCCGATACCGTGCGTTACCTGCCGCTGAGGGCACTCGCCCGCACCTATCGCCATCTTCAGAAGGCGGGCCCGCGCGATTTCTACGAGGGCGAGCTCGCCCGCGCCATCGTCGCCGATCTCGCGGCGGGCGGCAGCGCGATCTCGGCGCTCGATCTCGCGGACTACCGTGCGCAGGTGGTCGACCCTCAACGGCTCGATTACCGCGGCGTCACCGTCAATGCGGCGCCGCTCCTGACCGGGGGCACCACGCTCCTGAAGGCGATGGCGACGCTCGCGAAGCGCATTCCCGGCCCCACCCTGGGCTATCCCGATGCCGGCGTGTACCTCGCCTATGCCGAGGCGCTGCGCGACGCCTTCGCGGAGCGGTTGGAGACCTTGGGTCACGCCATGCCCGCGCTCACCAACACCACGCATCTCTCGGTGGTCGACCGCGAGGGCAACATGGTGGCGCTCACCAACACGCTGCTCTCGCGCTTCGGCTCCAAGGTGGTGCTGCCGGAGACCGGCATCCCCATGAACAATGGTATGATGTGGTTCGACCCGACGCCGGGACGGGTCAACTCCATCGCGCCCGGCAAGAAACCCCTCGCCAACATGTGCCCGGCGCTGCTCACGCGGAAGGGCAAGCCCTGGGTCGCGCTCGGCGCCTGCGGCGGCCGGCGGATCATTCCGGCGGTGGCGCTGCTCACGTCGTTCCTGGTGGATTTCGAGATGTCGCTGGCGCAGGCCTTCGAGACGCCGCGGCTCGACGCCAGTACGGCCTCGGTGCTCTGCGACATGCGGATGGATCCCGCGATCGTGGCCGCGCTCGGCAAGCGCTTCCCGGTGCAGCGCGTCGAGAGCGCGGTCTATCCCTCGGGCTTCGCCATGGCGTCGGCGGTGATGCGCCAGACCACCACGGGCCGCAACACCGGCATGACGCACATCGCCTCGCCCGCGGCGGCGGCGATGGTGGAGCCCTAGGGTGAGTCCCGATTCATTGGACAACCTGTACGGCGCCGCCGCGAAAGCCGAGTGGGGCTTGGCGCCCGGCCTCGCCAATCTCAACCACGGCTCGTTTGGCTCGACGCCGCTCAAGGTGATGGCGGCACAGGACGCCTGGCGCCGCCGCATCGAGGCGAACCCGACCAAGTTCATGGCGCGGGAATCGCGGCCGGCGTTGCGCGAGGCCGCGCACGAGGTCGCAGCCGAGCTGGGCTCCGACGGCGACGACCTCGTCTTCAGCGAGAACGCGACCTCCTCCGCCAACGCCGTGCTGCGCTCTCTCGATTTCAGGCCCGGCGACGAGATCTTGATCACCAGCCTCGGTTATCCCGCGATCCGCAACGCCGCGCTCTATGTCGCGAGCCGCGCGGGCGCGCGGGTGGTCCAGGTCGAGATTCCGCTCCCGGTGCATGACGCCGAGGCGATCGTCTCAGCCTGCGAGGCGAAGCTCTCGGGCCGCACGCGGCTCGCGATCTTCGATCACATCTGCTCCCACAGCGCATTGGTGCTGCCGGTGGAGCGGCTGACGGAAGCTGCGCATCGCGTGGGTGCCGCGGTGCTGATCGATGGCGCCCATGTGCCGGGGCAGTGGCCGCTCGATCTCGCCGGCCTCGGCGTCGAGTATTACGTCGCCAACCTCCACAAGTGGCTGATGGCGCCGCGCGGCACGGGCATCCTCTGGGCCCGTCGCGACCTGCACCCGGCGCTGCATCCGCTCACGATCTCCCACGGCTACCAGAAGGGCTTCATCGAGGAGTTCGACTGGACCGGGACCAAGGAGCTCGCGGGCTGGCTGAGCGCGCCCGCGGGCATCGCGTTCTTCCACCGCATGGGCGGCGCGCGCCTGATGGCGCGGAACCGCGCGCTCGCGCACCAGATGGGCCGCATGCTGAGCGAGGCCTGGGGCACGCCGCTAGCGGGACCACTCGAGATGTTCGCGGCGATGGTGGTGCTTGCGCTGCCGAACGCGGGACCCGTGACGCAGGACCGCGCGACCGAGCTCCGCCTCCATCTCGCCGAGCGGCACAACATCGAGGCCGCGATCAGCGCCTCCGACGGCCGGCTCTGGGTCCGCATCATGGCGCAGGCCTACAATGAGCCCGAGGACTACGACCGACTACGCCGAGCCTTCGAGCGCTGATGTTCTTCGCCCATATCCGCCCGATCCACCCGGTCCGCGCGCTGCTGACGCTGGTGCTCGGGACGGCGCTGATGTCGCTCCTGTTCTTGCCGGCGCAGGCGCCGAACGAGAATCGGATCGCGCTCGATTGGCGCCCGGAGATCGAGGTGCTGTTGCTGGTCGGCCTCGTCGCGGCCTTCGCCGCGCTGGGCCGGCGCATGCCGACGGGGCTGCGTTGGACGGCCGCGAGCCTGCTCATCCTGGGCGCGCTGCTGCACGGGATCGCCGCGGCGGTGCCGAGCTTCTTCGAGCGCGAGCTCGATCTCTACTGGGACCTGCCGCACGTGCCGGGCCTCATCGGCCTGTTCTTCGCGGCGAAGGGCTGGTGGAAAGCGAGCCTGATCCTACTCGGCATCGCCGTCGGGCTGGTGGCGGTGATCGCGGTCGTCGCCCTGCTGCTGCGCCTGATGGAGCGCGCGCTTCGCGGCCACAATCGGCCGGGACTGGCGCTCATCGTCGTGGGCTTGAGCGTCGTACTGCTGCCGATCCCGTGGCCGGCCGCGGGATCGCTCGCCACTGCGGGCTTGAGCCGCGAGGTCGGCCACCAACTCGCCAACGCCTGGTTCAGCTTCCGGGTGCTTAACGGCGGCGGCGGTCCCTATGGCGAGGCGCTCGCGAGCCCGGAGCCGCCCGTGCGCGACCTCAAGGGGCTCCGCGGCCGCGACGTCTATCTCGTCTTTTTCGAGTCCTACGGGACGACCGTGCTCGACGACCCGCAGTTCGCGGCCGAGATCAAGCCCGCGCTGGCGGCCTTCGAGACCAGCGTCGAGGATGCCGGCTACTACATCGTCTCCAACCGCATCGACTCCCCTACCTTCGGCGGCGGCTCGTGGCTCGCTCACGGCACCATCGCGAGCGGCCTCAGGCTCGATCGTTTCCTCTATCGCCTCCTGCTCAGCAGCGAGCGGCGCACGCTGCCGAAGTATTTCGCCGCCGCCGGCTACCGCAGCCTCAACATCATGCCGGGCATCAAGAAACCTTGGCCCGAGGGCGCCTATTGGGGTTTCGACCGGCTCATAACTGCCAAGGATTTGGCGTATGACGGGCCGGAGTTCGGCTGGTTCGACGTGCCCGACCAATGGACGCTCAAGAAAGCGCTCGAGGTGGTCGACGCCGAACCGCATCCGGCGCAACTCACGCAGATCGTGCTGGTGTCGAGCCACACGCCCTTCGCGCCCGTGCCACCCTACGTCGAGGACTGGAGCGATGTCGGCCCCTACAAGGGGATCGCTCAGGACGCGTGGACCAGGATCTACCGGGATCCCGATTGGTGGCACCTCGAGTCGCCTTACCTCGAGTCGGTGAAGTACGACCTGAAGGCGCTGGCGGGATGGATGCGGCAGCTCAAGGGCCAGCCGCTTATCATCGTCCTCGGCGACCACCAGCCGCCGGGCTTCGTCTCGGGCGCGGAGGCGCCGCATACCGTGCCGATCCACGTGCTCTCGCGCGACGAGGACCTGGTGCTGCCCTTCACCAACCTCGGCTATGTCGCGGGCGCGATCCCGCCCACCGAGGGCAGCTTCAAGGGCATGGAGAGCTTTCTGCCGGATTTCCTGAGCCTGTTCGCGAGCGGCCATTCCGTCGCGACGGCGCCGCGCGAAGCCGCGGCGCCCGAGCCCTGAGCGGAGCCCGCCGCTGATCGACCCCGACGCGCTCGAGGCCGCGCTCTCGCACTACCGCGCGCAAGGCTACGCGGTGCTACCGAGCGTGTTCAATCCCGCGGAGATCGCCGCGCTCGCCGCCGGCTTCGACCGGCATTGGGCGATGGGCATGAGCTATCGCGCGAGCTTCCGCCACAGCAACCTGTTCTACCGCCTCGGCACGGATCCCAAGCTCGGCAAGATCGTGCGGCTCGTGCAGTGGCCGAGCTACGGCGATCCCGTGCTCGAGCAGTTCCGCCGCGACTCGCGTCTCCTCGAGATCCTGGAGCCGCTCCTGGGCCGCGACATCAAGCAGATCGTGAACCAGCTGCACTGGAAGCCGCCGGGCGCCGCGGGCGCGGATTTCGCCTTCCACCAGGACGCGCGCTTCCGCCGCCCGCGCGAGGTCTACCGCAACCTCGCGATCTCCTATGTGCAGACCGGCATCGCGATCGACCGGCACACGCGCGAGAACGGTGGCATGCGCGTGCTGCCGGGCTCGCATCAGAGGGGCGAGCTCGCGATCCCCACGCCCGCGCAAGTGCTGGCGGGACCGCCCACCGACGAGGCGCTGCGCGCCGGGGGCCTCGATCCCGCGACGGCGATCGACCTCGAGCTGCAGCCCGGCGATCTCGCGATCTGGAGCGTGTTCCTGGTGCACGGCTCGGGTCCGAACACGACCGCCGGCGACCGCCGCTTCTACATCAACGGCTACGTCCGCGCCGCCGACTGCGACCGCGGCGAGTGGACCTTCCGCGAGGGCAGGCCCGTCGGCATCGGCATCCCGACGCTCGTCCACTACGAGGACCTCATCGACCACCCCGAGCCGCATTACGTGGAGGATTGACGCGACCCTTCGACACAGGCCCCTCATCCCGAGCGCCGCATAGCGGCGTCGAGGGACGGCCTGTGCTCAGGATGAGGGGAGTTTGAAGGGTGCGATCCCAGTTTCCCGTCGTGCTGAGCGCGCCGCGAAGCGGCGTGTCGAAGGACAAGGGGCCGGCTACAACCCCGCCACCACTCTCCGAAACGCGTCGGCGAAGTCGGCACGCTCCTGCGGCGTGCCGACGGTGACGCGGATGCAGCGGTTGACCGGAGCAACGCCGGGCATGCGGACGAAGACGGCCTCCTCCTCGAGGAGGCGCTTCATCGACGTGGCGGCTCGCTCGGCGGTGCCGAGGTCGATCGCGACGAAGTTGGTGGCCGATGGCAGCGTCTTGAGCCCGAGCT
>DATFRA010000161.1:0-7180 GCA_035263705.1 Allostellaceae bacterium | reverse complement strand
CTTCGGCTCGCGTGCGCGCACGAACCCGTGCAGCGCCACCGCCCAGCAGAACAGCAGCGGCACGTCGGTGGAGATCAGCAGCGACGATGCGGAGACGCCCGGCAGTGTCGCATAGGCGATCGCGGACCAGCTGGCGACGCGCGTGTCGTAGAGCCGGCGGGCCGTGAAGAACATCACCAGCGCGGTGCCGAAGTGGAACAGCGGCGAGGCCACGCGAATGCCGGCCTCGTCGTCGCCGAGCAGCAGAGTGGTGACGCGGATCACCCAGGCGACCAAGGGTGGCTTGGAGAAATAGCCCCAGTCCGGCGTCAGCGACCAAAGCCAGTACTGCGCCTCGTCCGGGTAGAGGTCGAGGCCGCCGACCCTAAGCCAGACCAGCCGCACGACGGTGACGGCAAGCAGCACGAGCAAGGTCCGGCGCAACGCGCGCTCGTCGGCGCTCTTGTCCGGAACCGACCGTCGCACAACCGCCATGGTCCGCAGGGATCGCTCTTCTTGGGGTGGGGCCCAGGTGTAGCATTTGGCCCCCACGCTTGCTAAGTGAAAGGCGGCCGGGCGGCGGCGCAGCGGAGACCATGAAGCTCAATATCGAAACCTTCAGCAACATCAAGGGCGGCAACGCCTTTTACAAGGCGTTGACGCATCCCTTGGCGGCGCGCGCGGTGCCCGGGCTGCTCGCGCGAATCGGCCAACGCAGGGTCGCCCTCTACGATCCCCAGGGTCTCGCCGACGGCCTTGCGGAGTTTTATGGACTCGGCCATTTGCGCGTGGTCGGCAGCTACGTCCAGGACGTCGCCGCCATCGGCAAGCCCGTGCTCGGCCGCGCGGCGCAGCCTGCGACCGAGATCGGCGAGAGCGGCGCCGAGGTCGTGCTGATCGCCGCCTTCGACGCCGAGCGACCGGCGGCGCACATCCGTCATCTCCTACCGAAGAACACCGAAGTGCTCAGCCTCGATGGGCTGCGCCTGCCCGACGAGCTCCTCACGAACCGCCGCGCCTATCTCGATCCCCTGAACTTCGCGACGAATTTCGCGTTCTTCCGCGACGATGACCAGCATCACACGCGGCTCGTTACGGCGAACTATTGGTCTGGCTACGGCGCGAGCGACGTGAGCCTCTGGCTCATGCTCTTCGACGCGAGCGGCAACACGCTTGCGGAGTGGCGCGAGCCAGTGCCGTCCGCGCTCGGCGCCATCGTGATCGACAGCCGCGAAATCCGGACCCGGTTCCGTCTCCCCGCCTTCACTGGGCAGCTCTTCGCGCACGCGATCGGCGCCGCCGGGCACGACGTGGTGAAATATGCGCTCGATACCTTCGGCGAGCTCGACGACGCGCCGCTCTCGTGCACGCACGACGCCAACTCCTGGCCCGCCGATCTCTACGCGGGATTGCCAGCGCCGCGCGCGGACGAGCGCGTGCGGCTCTGGGTGCAGAACAGCCATCCCCGTCCGATCCCGCCGGGCTCCGTGGGGCTCAACCTCATGGGGCAGAGCGAGATCCGCTACTGGGAACAGACCATCGCGCCCTTTGCCAGCGTGGCGATCGATGTGAGCGCGCTGCTGCCGGAGGCGCGCTGGCCGCAGCAGGTCGAGGTGCAGGCCGGCAAGCACATGGTGCGGCCGCGCTACGAGGTGGTCCGCGCGGGACAGACGCGCATCGCCCACGTCAATGTCGAGCGCACGGACCTGAAGCCGGACGCGCGCATCGGCGAGCTCGGCAATCTCATGGGCAAAGGCTACCTGCTGCCGGCGCCCGTCCTGCCGCGCGAGACGTGGCGATCGGTTGCTTTGCCGACGCCGATGGCGACGTCGCAGACCGAGCTGCCGATCGGCGCCATCCTCTACGACGGCAGCGGAAAGGAGACCGCGCGCCATCGCTTCGGTCGACTTCAGCGCCATGAGTCGGTAGCGCTCGATGTCGATCACTGGCTAAACGGCCATGCGCTCGGCTCCGGCTATGGGCACATGGAGCTGGTCTATGACTTCGCCGACGGCGGTGTGGCCGACGGCTGGCTGCACGGATTGTTTCGCTACGAGCACCGCGCGAGCGGTCACGCCGCAGAGACGAGCTTCGGCGCCCACGTGTTCAACACTGTCCTCACCTACAGGAGCGAGCCGCAGTCCTACGCCGGGCGGCCGCCGGGACTGTCGACCCGGCTGTTCCTTCGTTTAGGCGAATCGCCCTACGACACATTTTGCCATCTGATTTACCCGGCCTCGACGCCGTGGCATGCCCGGAGCCAGACGGATCTGATTCTGCATGACGGGGCGGGCCGCGAGATCGCGCGCGAGCGTGTGGCGATCGCCTGCTCCGGCTCGCTGTTCTGGCGCTATCACGAGACTTTTTCCGCCGCGACTCGGGCGAGCGCGGGCGAGCGCGCCCATATCGTGATTCGCGACGCGACATGCCGGCTTTTCGGCTATCATGGATTGATCGGCCGCGACGGTGCCTTCAGTCTCGACCACATGTTCGGCTTTTGAGCCGGTTACGCGGCCTTTCTTGTTGCGAGACAATCATGTCCGAGCGTTACCACACGAAGCTGCTCATCGTCGGGTCGGGACCGGCGGGCTATACGGCCGCCGTTTACGCCGCACGGGCTAATCTGAGCCCGCTCTTGGTGCAGGGGCTGCAGCCCGGCGGGCAGATGACCATCACCACGGACGTCGAGAACTATCCGGGCTTCGCCGAGGTGATCCAGGGCCCCTGGCTCATGGAGCAGATGCGCAAGCAGGCCGAGCACGTCGGCACCCGCATGATCTCGGACATCATCGTCAAAGCCGACCTGTCAAAGCGGCCGTTCGTTTGCACCGGAGACTCCGGTGACACCTACGTCGGAGAAACGCTGCTGATCTGCACCGGCGCACAAGCACGCTGGCTCGGCTTGCGGAGCGAGGAGATTTATCGCGGCGCCGGCGTCTCTGCCTGCGCCACCTGCGACGGCTTCTTCTTCCGCGGCAAGGAGGTCGTGGTGGTCGGCGGCGGCAATACGGCCGTCGAGGAGTCGCTCTATCTCGCAAATCTCGCTACGCGCGTGACGTTGGTGCATCGCCGAGACCGCTTGCGCGCAGAAAAGATTCTCCAGGCGCGCCTGTTCGCCAATCCCAAGATCGACGTGTGCTGGAACAGCGTGGTCGAGGAAATCGTGGGCGAGCCCGGGCCGCCCGCGCGCGTCACCGGCGTCCGCTTGCGCGACGTCGTCACCGGCAAACAACGCACCATCCCGGCGTCGGGCTTCTTCGTCGCCATCGGCCATACACCCGTGACGGATCTCTTCAAGGGGCAGCTGACCCTCGACGAGGGCGGCTACATCGTGACGCGGCCCGAGTCCACCGCGACCGAGATCCCCGGCGTGTACGCCGCCGGCGACGTGAAGGACAAGGTATTCCGGCAGGCGGTCACCGCCGCCGGCATGGGCTGCATGGCCGCGCTCGAGGCGGAGAAGTTCCTCGCGGCCCAGGAAGCCGCCGCCGCGCTGAGGGCGGCCGAATGAGCGAACAAAGAAAACCCCGCCCCGCGGCTCCCCTGCCCTTGCCTCAGGGCAAGGGGATGGATTGGGACAAGCTGCGCGTGTTCCACGCCGTTGCCGAGGCCGGCAGCTTCACGCACGCGGGCGAGGCGCTGAACCTGAGCCAGTCCGCGGTCAGCCGCCAGATCAGCGCCCTCGAGGAGAGCCTCTCGGTGCCGCTGTTCCACCGGCATGCCCGCGGCCTCATCCTGACCGAGCAGGGCGACCTGCTCTATCGCACCGCGCGCGAGGTCTTCGCGAAGCTCGCGATGACCGAGGCGATGCTGTCGGAATCAAAGGACCGCCCGCGCGGGCCGCTCAAGGTGACGACGACCGTTGCCTTCGGCACCGGCTGGCTGGTGCCGCGCATTCGCGAGTTCCTGGAGCTCTATCCGGAAATCCAGCTCAGCGTCGTCGTGGACGACAGCGAGCTCGACCTCTCCATGCGCGAGGCCGATGTCGCCATTCGCATGTCGGCGCCGCGCCAGCCCGATCTGGTGCAGCGGCATCTGCTGACGGTGCGCTATCACATCTATGCCGCGCCGGAATACTTGAAGAAACACGGTACGCCGCAGAAGGCCGAGGAACTCGACCGGCATCGCGTGATCATCTACGGCACGGACGCGCGCCCGCCCACGCGCAACACCAACTGGCTCCTAGAAGCGGGTGTCAGGCCGGGCTCCGAGCGCCGGCCGATCCTCTCGGTCAACAACACGCCCGCAATCTTCCGCGCGGTCGCGAGCGGGCTCGGCATCGCCGCCCTCCCCGACTACATGGCGCACGAGGCCGCCGAGCTCGTGCGCGTGTTGCCGGACCTCGCGGGTCCGGAGGTCGAGGCGTATTTCGTCTATCCCGAGGAGCTCAGAAGCTCCAAGCGCATCGCGGTGTTCCGGGATTTCCTGCTGCGCAAGGTCGCGGAGGCGCGGAACGCCTGAGCAGGCGCGGCCTCGGAGCTCGGACGCAGCCAAAAAACTCGTGTCGAGACAAGTGGAGCGAGCCCTGAGAAATCGCGGAAAACCGCGGGCTTCGAGGCTTGCGGTTTTTGCAACGGAGAATCCCGCTATTAACCGTGGCGCATCGGCGTGCGGTGCAGCATTCTTCGTCTCGCGAACGTGGTTCGCACGAGTTTCACCGCGCGTGGTGCGCGGTAGCGGGTTTCCGGGCCCCCAAACCCGGAAAGAGGGTCTTAGGACCCTTACGTCTCCCAGACGTGAAGCCTCCCTGTTCAACTGCCGGGAACCCTCGGGTTCCCGGCATTTTTTTGCCCGTGGAACCGCGCTCTCCGAGCGATGACCGCTGATCCGCAGAGCGCGTGGCGGAGCGACGCGCTGAGAGCCATTCTGCTGATGTGTCTGGGCGTCAGCATGTTTCCCTTCCTCAATACCTGCATCAAGCTGCTGACGCCGCACTACTCCGTCGTCGAGATCGTCTGGGCGCGGTTCACGGGCCATCTCCTGACCATGATCGCGGTCTTCCTACCGAGCCAGGGCTGGCGCGTGTTCCGGGCGAACCGGCCAGTCATCCAGATCACGCGATCATTTCTCTTGCTGGGCTCGACCGTGTTCTCCGTTAGCGGAATCGGATACGTGCCGCTCGCCACCGCCTCGGCGATCGGATTCTCGTCTCCGATCATCGTCACCGCGCTCTCGGTGCCCCTGCTCGGCGAGAGCGTCGGGCCGCGGCGCTGGAGTGCGGTCCTCGCGGGTTTCGTCGGCGTGCTGATCGTGGTTCGGCCGGGCAGCGGACAGTTGACGGCAGCGACCCTGCTGCTGCTGTGCGCGTCGGCGTGTTACGCGCTGTACCAGATCGCGACCCGCCGCAGCACCCAGCACGACAGCGCGGAGACAGGCATCATCTACGCCGCGCTGGTCGGCACCCTCGTCGCCAGCCTGCTCGTGCCGTTCGGCTTCGAGACGCCGCATCGGCTCCTCGATGCCGTGCTCCTGGCGAGCCTCGGCGTGTTCGGCGGCGTCGGGCACTACTTCGTTATTCGCGCCTTCCGGCTCGGTCCCGCCGCGCTCATCTCGCCCTTGGGATACCTCGAGCTCGTCGGTACCACGACGCTGGGCTATCTCGTCTTCGGCAATTTCCCGGATTCCTGGACCTGGATCGGCGCCGGCCTGATCGTGGCTTCGGGCGTCTACATCGCGCTCCGCGAGCAGCGGCGGCGGACTTGAGCGGCGAGCGCTCCTATGGCCGAGCGGCCGCGCCGGCGCCGCACCCCGCCAGCAGGCGATCGACGAGCGCGAGCATCGCCGCGGGAAGGAAGGGTTTGGACATGGTCGCGGTGGCACCAAAGGTCTGCGCCATCTTGAGATAGTCGACGCCGTCGGTACTGCCGGAGATTGCGATGATTGGGATATTTGGCAGGATAGACCGGATCTCGCGAATGGTCTCGATGCCCTCCTTCTCCGGCATCAGAATGTCGGTAATGATGAGATCGGGCGCTAGGCCTGCAGCAGGCGCATGCCAGTGGCGCCGTGGTCCGCCTGATCCACCAGGAAGCCTGCGGCTTCCAACACCATCGCGACTGAATCGCGAACGGCGGGTTCGTCCTCGATCACAAGAATGCGCTCAGGCATCTTCCCTCGCGGCGGAGCGTATTCGGTCACCGGTTCGGCCGCTCTACTCCTTATCAAGAGAGTTTGGTTTCCGACGTTTACAACGGTCTGACCCATGTCAAGGTGCGGCCGCCGTGTGATCGTTTAGCGAGCATTTCTGGGCCTGCGGCTCTATCCAAAATGGCGCACGACTTTCGCGGCGGGCACACCTGCATTAGCATCGCGAAAACCCAAGGGGAGGTCCGATGCCCGAAATCAACGGCGCGCGCCTGATCGCGGATCTGCGGCAGCTTGCGGAGTTCGGCAAATACAAGACCGGCGTCCACCGCCCCACCTACACGGCGGACGACATGGCGGCGCGTCAATGGCTCGTGGGCCGCATGCGCGAGGCCGGGCTCGATCCCGTGATCGACGGCATCGGCACGGTTCTCGGTCGCAGCGAGAGCGGCGGGCCGCGCCTGCTCGTGGGCTCGCACGTGGAGACACAGCCCTATTCGGGCTGGCTCGACGGCGCCATGGGCGTGCTCTATGGCCTCGAGGTCGCGCGTGCCTTTGCCGAGGACAAGACCACCGCCGGGCTCGGCATCGAGGTCGGCGCCTGGGCCGACGAGGAAGGACACTACGGCTCGCTGCTGGGGAGCCGCTCCTTCTGCGGCGAGCTGACGGAAGAGCAGATCGACGCGACGCGCAACCGGCAGACCGGCAAGCCGCTCCGCGAGGCGCTCAAGGAGGCGGGGCTCGCCGGCAAGCCGCGCGAGCGGCTCGATCGCAAGCGCTATGTCGGCTACCTCGAGGCCCATGTCGAGCAGGGCGACACGCTCGACAGCGGCGGGCTCCGGCTCGGCATCGTCACGGGGATCGTCGGCATCCACCTCTACAATCTGACCTTCCACGGCCAGCAGAACCACGCGGGCACCACGCGCATGGCCGTGCGCAAGGACGCCGGCGTGGCGCTGATCAAGTTCTGCAACACGATCGAGGAGCGCTTCCCAAGGGTGGTCGGACCGCGCTCGGTCTGGACCACGGGAAAGATCACGCTCGATCCCGGCGCGCCCAGCGTGATCCCCGGCAAGGCCGAGATGCTGTTCCAGTTCCGCGACGTCGAGCCCGAGCG
>DATFRA010000160.1:0-20994 GCA_035263705.1 Allostellaceae bacterium | reverse complement strand
CCCATATTCACGGCAGCCAGCGGATTCTCGAGATCGCGGACGCCGGTGTAGCGCTGGTCGCTCTGAGGATCAGGGAACCAAGCTTTCTCCTTGCCCCAGTAGACGACCTCGTCGGGCTCCCACACATCGGGGCGCCCGCCGCCGAAGCCGAACGTCTTGAAGCCCATGGTTTCGAGCGCGACATTGCCGGCAAGGACCAAGAGGTCGGCCCAGGAAATTTTCGAGCCGTATTTCTGCTTGATCGGCCACAAGAGCCGGCGCGCCTTATCGAGGTTCGCATTGTCCGGCCAGGAGCCGAGGGGTGCGAAGCGCTGCTGGCCGGCGCCCGCGCCGCCGCGGCCGTCGCCGATGCGGTATGTGCCGGCGGCGTGCCAGGCCATGCGAATCATGAGCCCGCCGTAGTGGCCGAAATCCGCCGGCCACCAGTCTTGGCTGTCCGTCATCAGCGCGGCGAGGTCCTTCTTCAGCGCTTTGAAGTCGAGCTTCTTGAACTCTTCGGCGTAGTTGAAAGCCTCGCCCATGGGATCGGACTGGGGCGAGTTCGCGCGGAGAATCCTCAGGTTCAGCTGATTCGGCCACCAGTCTTTGTTCGACCTCATTCCGACATTCGTCGTTCCATGCACCACCGGGCACTTGCCCGCTTCAGTCTTTGCATCCATGTTTACCTCCGATCGGGTTCCAGTTCTCTTCGAACTGTTCGTATGGAACCATCTAGATCAAAGCGCGCTGAGCGCCTTTTGGAAGCGGCCGGCGTGCGACTTCCCGGCCTTGGCGAGCGTCTCGAACCAGTCGGCGATCTCGTCGAAGCCTTCCTGCCGGGCAACACGGGCCATGCCAGGATACATGTCGATGTATTCGTGGGTCTCGCAGGCGATCGCGGCCTTGAGGTTGTCGCCGGTCGGACCGATCGGCTTGCCGGTCGCCGGGTTGCACACTCCCTCTAGATATTCGAGATGGCCGTGCGCGTGCCCGGTCTCGCCCTCGGCAGTCGAGCGGAAGAGGGCGGCGACATCGTTGAAGCCCTCGATGTCAGCCCTCTGGGCGAAATTGAGATAGCGGCGGGTCGCCTGGCTCTGGGCGGAAACCGCGTCCTTCAGATTCTGGTCGGTCTCGGTTCCCCGGAGAGAAGGCATTGTCCCCTCCTCAGCTCGGTCGGAAAGCCGGTGACGGCGAGGACTATGCGCCCGCCGAAGCCGGGAGTCTAGTCTGCGGCAGGAGCCGGGTCCCGGTCGACGCGGATGATCACGTCGATGCGGCGGATGGCGGCGCCCGCGGGCGGCTTCGGCAGGCCGGAGATGGCGACATGCTCGCCCGAAATGTCGAGCAGCCGGCCGGTATCCTCGAAAAAGAAGTGATGATGGTCACTGACGTTGGTGTCGAAATACGAGCTGCCGGAATTCACCACCACCTCGCGCAGCAGCCCTGCCTCGATGAACTGGTGCAGCGTATTGTAGACGGTCGCGAGCGACACCCGGACCGCGGCCTCGACCGCTTCGCCGTGCAGCCGCTCGGCGGTGACGTGCCGGTCACCCTGCTCGAACAGGAGCCGCACCAGCGCCAGCCTCTGCCGGGTCGGCCGCAAATGCGCCGCGCGCAGCAGCTCAAGGGCGTTGGTGAAAGGGCGCGACGCAGTCATGACGTTGATATAGGAGCGATCCGGCCGAGGCGAAGACCGCGATCCTAGCGCGGGGCCGCGGGGCGGCCAACCCTACTGCGGAGAGAACAGTGAACCCGGCAGGTACATCACGGAGAGCCTGACGTCCGAGCCCGAGTTAGAGAACAGCCTAGGTCATTTACGGTAATCGGAGGCAGCCTGGATGTCCGGTCTCCACCCATCGCCGACGACCGCTTCATCCACGCGGAATGACCGCTTAGGGTCAGACTCGGTCAATCGCCGAGTCAGTCCGAATGGCCGCTTGTCATCTCTAAGCGGACGTTCTCCCGCGACTTCCACAAACGCGAGTGATACAAAATAGTCGGCGCTGCTTAATGTTGTGGGTAGACCTGTGGGTGCGCCGGCGTCCGACCTCCCTGGGCTTGAATTTCTCGGCAATTCTCGGCGCTTTAGGCGGAGGCTGGTGGCGAACGGCAGCGAACGCTGAGCTGGCGGAGGGGGCGGGATTCGAACCCGCGATAGGGTTTCCCCTATGCACGCTTTCCAAGCGTGTGCCTTCAGCCGCTCGGCCACCCCTCCGGAATCGCCGGGGTGCGCGAGCCTAGCCAAGCAGGCTCGGCCGCGCAATTCCATTGCGCGCCATATCGGCGCTACTTAAGGTGTCGCCGGCTGGCGCCGCTTTGCGCGCGGGCAACAGGACCTCGGCAGGAGAGCCCCCGGATGATTGTGGGCCGTCTCATCGGCTGGCTCTTGATAATCGCCGCCCTCGTCGCCGAGGGACACGACCTCTGGGGCCTCTGGGACACCGGGCATTACCAGGTCTCGGCGCTGGGCCAGCTCTGGGCCGAGGTCCATCGCAACAGCCTGCTGCTCCTACAGCCCGCGATCCAGCGCCACGTCGCGGTCTGGCTCTGGGATTGGGTGATCTTCCCGATCCTCCAGTGGCCTGCGGCACTCACCCTGGCGGTGCCGGGTTTTCTGCTGGTTTGGCTGTGCCGTCGACGGGACCGTCGGCGCCGCCACTAGACGTCGCGGCGCGCGCGATCAGGCGCTGATAGAGATAGGCAAGCGCCACCAGGCTGGCGCCCAGGCCGAGGAACGACGCCGCGCGATAGAGGCCGGTGAGCGCCGCCATGTCGAACACGAACGCCTTCACCGCCACCACGGCGCCGATAGCCAGTCCCGCGAAGCGCAGCGCCGCGTCGCCGCGCCAGATCCCGAGACACAAGAGTGCCGCGCCATAGGCGAGCCAGACCGCGGAGTAGGCATACCACTCCGCGGTCGAGGGCTCGGCTTCGCTCAGGATCTCTCCCTGGAACCAGTGCCGGGTCTCGAGGCTCAGATAGAGGAAACCGAGCGCGAGCGCGCCGACGGCGGCGGCGATCGCAAGCGCCCGCTCACCGCGAATACCGAGCTCGCGCGCGAAGAGCGCGGCGAACACCGCCGGCAGCGCATAGGCGACCAGCAGCGGATCGAGGATCAGCCCGCGCCCGGCGGAGACCGATGACACCAGCGGGTTCGACAGCACTACCGAGACAAGGACCACATGCACCGCCGCCGCACCGGCGATCAGGCGCCAGGCGATCTCGCGCAGGCGATCGGCGAGACCCAACGAGCGCCACGCCAGCAGATAAGCGACCGCGAGCCACGACGACGACTGCAGCCCCTGCTCGAGCAGTCCGTAGACGCCGCCCGTGAGCCGCCCGCCCTGCGCCCAGTGATGGATCTCCAGCGAGACCAGCGCGAGCGCAAGGGCGAGCGCCCCCGCCTCCAGCAAGGCCACCGTGACGTCCTCGCGCTCCCGTCGGAAGAGCCACGCCGCCAGCGCAAACGCGGCGGCGGGCACGCCATAGAGATAGAGGAGATCGTTGAAGACCGGCGCGGGGTCGAGCGCGTAGTCGAGCAGGCTCGGATTGAGCAGCAGCCGCACCAGGACCACCGCCGCGACCACGCCGGCGATCATACGGAAGGCGCGCGTGGCGATCCGCAGGTTGATCCAGCCGATCGCCGGCAGCTCCAGCGCAAGGGCCAAGGTCAGGAATTTGAGGCGGAACGTCATGGTGACGGCGAGGCTCACGCCCGCAGTCATGGCGATGGCATAGACCGCGAGCGCGAGCCGCGATTTCAGGCTCTCGCGCGCCACCGGCGCCAACGCCTCCACGGCGAGCAGCGCCAGCACGCCGAGCCCGAGCGCCACCGCGGCCCAGGGTAGGCTCACCGCGAAATGCTCGAGCCGTCCGTAGGCGGCGATCAGGAGCAGCAGCGGCGTCGCCGCCGAGACGATGGCCCAGCGCGCGGGATTGGGCGCGCGCCACAGGAGCGCGAAGCCGCCGAGCCCGTAGGCGAGACCGAGCGCCGCCGTCACCGCGAGATAGCTGCCCGTGCCGCTGACGGGCGGCAGCATCAGCAGATGGAGCCGGCTGGTCTCGGTGCCCGGCGCCACCGGAAAATCCCAGCCGGCGATCACCGCAGCCTGTAGCAGCGCGCCGATCCAGACGAGCCGGTCCCATCGCGGAAAGCGCCAGGCCAGCACCGCGAAGCCGCCCGAGAGCACCGCCGCCAAGCCCAGCGCAACCCTGTCCGAGCTCTCGATCTGCACCAGCACGATCATGAGCGCCGCCGCCGCGATGGCGGTGGCCCAGGCGGCGGTCCGCCGCACGGCGGGCGCCATCTCGCTCACGGCGTCGGCCACCAGCAGGAACAGGAGCGGCAGCGCCAGCAGATAGAGCCCGAGCGGCCACAGCAGCTCCTCCGCGCTGCCGGCCATGATCGCCGCGATCGGCCAGATCACCGCGCCGCCGAGGGCGAGCCACGCGAGCCAGCCCCAGCCGCGCCAGCGCATCAGCGCCGTGCTGCCCGCCGCCACGATCGCGACATAGCCGAGGAGACCGGGGATCGAGGGATGCGGCGTGGTGACGATCAGCGGCACCGCGTAGGCGCCGGCGACGCCGAGCCACGCCATGAACACGCCGTGCAGCAGGGACAGCAGCACCGTCGCCGCGCACACCAGCGCCAGCAGCACGAAGGCCGCGAGGGGATGCAGCAGATGATAGAGCCCGTGCGCGGCATAGAGGCTCGCGAAGAGCGCCACCGAGCCCGCGGCCGCGAGCGCCGGCGGGATCTGATCGGGCATGCCGCCCGGCATCGGCAGACGCAGGTCGCGCTGGCGCACCCATTCGCTGAGCGCCCAGAGCACCAGCCCGAGCCCGGCGCCGCTCGTCACCTGCACCGGCGGGCCGAACCAGCCCTGCTCGATCGAGAATTTCACCAGGAAATAGGCGCCAAAGGCCAGGGCGACAGCGCCGAGCCAGACGGCCCAGCGCCGCATCACGCGCTCCTCCAGGGACTCTCGCGGGGCGGCGGGCGCGGCGGCGGGCGGCCGTCTTCCCACGACCCAGTCAGCCGCGGGCACGCTCGCGACGGTGGGCACGGATGCCGCGGTTGGCACCGGCGGCGCTGGCGGAGCCGGCGTTGGCGCCGGCGCCGGCCTGTCGGCCGGAGCGGCGCGCTCCGCCGCGGGCGCACCGGTCCCTGCCATCGCGCCCGTTCCCGCGAGCGCCGAGCGGAGCCGCACGAGCTCTTGCGCGAGCGCATGGAGGCGCTGGGCCACCCGGCTGCGCTCGCTCAGATAGAGCACGACCAGGATCGGCAGCCCCAACACCTCGAGCGCGATCAGGACCCCCAGGAGTATCAGGAGGCCGTCCATCGCGGTCCTACGACTGGTCGCCCATCTTGAGGGCGGCGATGAAGGCGGATTGCGGGATTTCCACCTTGCCGAACTGGCGCATGCGCTTCTTGCCCTCTTTCTGCTTCTCGAGCAGCTTTCGTTTGCGCGTGACGTCGCCACCATAGCACTTCGCGAGCACGTCCTTGCGCAAGGGCTTCACGGTCTCGCGCGCGATGATGCGGCCGCCGAGCGCCGCCTGGATTGCGACCGCGAAGAGCTGGCGGGGGATCAGCTCTTTGAGTCGCTCGCAGAGCGCGCGGCCACGGCGCTCGGCCTGGGCGCGGTGCACGATGAGCGAGAGCGCGTCCACGGGCTCGCCGTTGACCAGGATGTTCATCAGCACGAGGTCCCCCGCCTCGTAGCCGTCCATCTGGTAATCGAAGCTGGCGTAGCCGCGGCTCACGGACTTGAGCCGGTCGTAGAAGTCGAAGACCACCTCGTTGAGCGGCAGCCGGTAGATCACCATGGCGCGGCTCCCCGCATAGGTCAGGTCCTTCTGCACGCCGCGTCGCTCCTCGCAGAGCGCCAGCACCGCACCCAGGAACTCGTCGGGCACCAGGATTGTCGCCTTGATCCAAGGCTCCTCGATGTGGTCGATCTTCACGGGATCCGGCATGTCCGCGGGATTATGCAGCTCCTTCATTTGGCCGTTGGTGAGGTGGATGCGATAGACCACCGAGGGCGCGGTGGTGACGAGATCGAGATCGAACTCGCGCTCCAGCCGCTCCTGGATGATCTCGAGGTGGAGGAGCCCGAGGAAGCCGCAGCGGAAGCCGAAGCCCAGCGCCGCCGAGGTTTCGGGCTCGTAGGTGAAGCTCGCATCGTTCAAGCGCAGCTTCGCCAGGCTCTCGCGGAGCTTGCCGTAGTCGTTTGCGTCCGAGGGGAAGAGCCCGCAGAACACCACGGGCTGCACCGGCCGGAACCCCGGCAGCGGCTCGGCCGCGGGCCGGCGCTCCTCGGTGAGCGTGTCGCCGATCCGGCAATCCGCGACCGACTTGATCCCCGCGGTGATGAAGCCGATCTCGCCGGGGCCGAGCTCGTCGACCGGCGTGCCCTTGGGCGTGAAGATGCCGACCCGCTCCACGGTGTGCGCGGCGCCGGTCGCCATCATGCGGATCTTGAGGCCCACCTTGAGCACACCATCCTTGACCCGCACCAGGGTCACCACGCCCAGGTAGGCATCGTACCAGCTGTCCACCAGCAGCGCCTTCAAGGGTGCCTCGGCGTCGCCCCGGGGCGCCGGCAGGCGCTGCACCAGCGCCTCCAGCACGCCCTCGATGTTGACCCCGGTCTTGGCGGAGATCAGCACGGCGCCGGAGGTGTCGAGGCCGATCACGTCCTCGATCTGTTGCTTGACGCGCTCGGGCTCCGCCGCCGGCAGGTCGATCTTGTTCAGCACGACCACGATCTCGTGGTTGGCCTCGATCGCCTGGTAGACGTTGGCGAGGGTCTGCGCCTCGACACCCTGGCTGGCGTCCACCACCAGGAGCGAGCCCTCGCAGGCCGCTAGCGAGCGGGAGACCTCGTAGGCGAAGTCCACGTGGCCCGGCGTGTCCATGAGATTGAGCTCGTAGGTCTCGCCGTCGCGCGCGAAATAGCTGAGCCGCACGGTCTGCGCCTTGATGGTGATGCCGCGCTCGCGCTCGATATCCATGCTGTCGAGCACCTGCTCGCGCATCTCCCGCTGCTCGAGCGCCCCGCAGCGCTCGATCAAGCGGTCGGCGAGCGTCGACTTGCCGTGGTCGATGTGCGCGATGATCGCGAAGTTCCGGATATGGGCGAGGTCGGTCACGCGGGATCGAGGCCTAGGCGACGGGTTTCACGGAATTGCGCGCGACCATAGGGGCGGAGCGTGTCGGACGCAACGGCGAGCCAGGTCGGGATTGGCTTTGATTGGGTTTGAAATTGGCTTTGCCGGAGGCCGGATCATTGATTCAGCTCATAAAGATTGGGTTCGTTTTGCAGATTTCATATCTCGCGGGAGATGCCGCCTTGGCGTTGGTGCCCCAACCGCACTCTGCGTACAGCCGTCCCCGGCGACATGGGGATGGCTCTTGCGCCCTTCAAGCCCACGGTCGGCGCGGGTCGCGGAGCTCGTCGGAGCCGTCGAGCGGCTCGCAGCGGAAGCGTCAGCGGCGGTAGATCACCAGCATCGTGCAGCCGCGCTCGGAGCGCGCGGTGTGCACCGCGCCGGGCGCGCGGACACAATAATCGCCTTGCTTGTGGGTCCGCTCATGGTCTGAGAACTCGCCGGAGAGGACTAGGATCTCCTCGAGCTCGTCGTGGCTGCGGGCGCCCACCTGCGCCCCCGGATCCATGCGCATCAACAGCGTGCGCGAGCCGCTCGCGGCATCCTCGAAGAGCGGCTTGATCCAAAACCCCGCGTCATCCGTCACCTGCCACGCCATCGCGCCAGACTGGAGATGACGCGAGCCGAGCTCCGATCGCGGCAACGGCGCGGCGCTGCTTCTGGACTCCGCAGTCATAGTATGACCTCCCGCGCGATCACCGCGAGCCAATGGGCAGCTCACGGCCAGCCAGTATCGGTCACCTCGGCTCCGCTTGGCAACGGCTCGTCGCGGTCGTGGAGCACGCCCTGCTATAGTCGAGGGCTCGATCTCGAGGGAGTCTCACGATGCCCCAGCGCCCCAACATTCTCTTCGTGATGGCGGACCAGATGGCGCCGGGGTTCCTGCCGATCCACGGCCATCGCGTCGTGAAGGCGCCCAACCTCGAGCGGCTCGCCGAGCGCGGCGTGGTGTTCGAGAGCGCCTATTGCGCGAGCCCGCTCTGCGCGCCGTCCCGCTTCTCCATGATGGCGGGACGGCTCCCGTCGGGGATCGGCGCCTGGGACAACGCGGCCGATTTCGCGGCGGACGTCCCGACCTTCGCGCATTATCTGCGCGAGGCCGGCTACCGCACCGCGCTCTCGGGCAAGATGCATTTCTGCGGCGCCGACCAGCTCCATGGCTTCGAGGAGCGGCTCACCACCGACATCTATCCCGCGGACTACAGCTGGACGCCCGACTGGGAGAATCCGGAGGCGCGGCCGAGCTGGTACCACAACATGCTCTCCATCGTGCAGGCGGGACCGTGCCGGCGCTCCAACCAGCTCGATTTCGACGAGGAGGTGGTCTACGCGGCGCGCCGCCATCTCTTCGACCACACGCGCGGCACCGACCAGCGGCCGTTCTGCCTGGTGGTGTCGATGACCCACCCGCACGATCCCTACGCGATCACACCCGAGTATTGGGAGCGCTACCGCGAGGATGAGATCGACCTGCCGAAGCTCACGACCTCGCCCGATCCTGCCGACCCGCACTGGAAGCGGCTCCGGCACGTCAGCGCCGCCGACGAGTACGAGGTGACGGAGCGGCATGTCCGCAACGCGCGCCGCGCCTATTACGGCGCGATCTCCTACGTCGACGACCAGCTGGGCGCGCTCGTGAAGACGCTGGGCGACTGCGGCCTCGCCGAGAACACGCTGGTGCTCTTCACCGCCGACCACGGCGACATGCTGGGCGAGCGCGGCCTCTGGTACAAGATGACCTGGCACGAGAACGCCGCGCGGGTACCGCTGATCGTGTCGATGCCCGGCGATCTCTCGCCGCGGCGGGTGACGAGCTCGGTCTCGACCATCGACCTCCTGCCGACGCTCGCGGAAATCGCGGGCAATGGGCATGCGACCTATGCCGCGCCAGTCGACGGAAGGAGCCTGCTGCCGCACCTCTCCGGCACCGGCGGCCACGACGAGGTGCTCGGCGAGTATTGCGCCGAGGGCGCGGCGGCACCCCTGCTGATGATCCGCCGCGGCCGATGGAAGTACATCCGCAGCAAGCCCGACCCGGAACAGCTCTACGACCTCGCCGCCGATCCGTTGGAGCAGAGGAACCTCGCGCGCGATCCTGCGCACGCAACGACCCTCGCGGCCCTCCATAATGAGGCGCTCGCGCGCTGGGACGAGGAGGCGCTCCGCGCCCGCGTGCTCGCGAGCCAGCGCCGCCGCCGCCTGATTGCGGCCGCGATGACCAAGGGCCGCCACACCTCCTGGGATTTCCAGCCGCGCAGGGACGCCTCCCTCACCTACGTCCGCAACCACCTCGACCTCGACGACATCGAGTACCGGTCACGGTTGCCGCATGTGGAGACGCCTCCGAAGCGGGTGTAGATTCCCGCAATTACTTGACGCGCACGCCTCCCAGAGACTGTACGATCTTCTTCGCAACGTGTGCGCGATCCCTATGCGGCAGCTTGCCGATCGCTTGTGCCTCTGCCGTCTCGATGGTTGCGACCTTGGCGCAGCGGACGACCGATGGTGCCGGCAGACCGGCCGTCTCTTGGCTCGAAATAGCGACGTCCTCCCGCCAGCGCCGATTCGCGGCGCTGGTGATCATGAGCACCCAGAGGAGACCGTGCTCTTCGGCGAGGGACCCTGCCACGATCACAAGAGCTGGCCGATGTTCCCGAACTGGCCGATCCGTGTAAGGGAACGGGACCTTGACTATGTCCCAGACATCAGAGCTTGGCATAGGCACGGCGATCGTTATCCGAGCTCCATTCGTCGAAGGTCGCAAAAGGATCTTCGACCGTCGCAGCGGCTGCCTTGGTCAAAATCACGCGGTTGCCCTCGATCGAATAGGCGACCTCATCTCCAGGCTTGACCTTAAGCGCTGTCCGGACGGCCTGTGGGATCGTCGTCTGCGCCTTGGTGGTTAGTTTGCTGGTTATCATGGAATTTCTCTGTAAGGATTTTCCTTGAAAGTAAGGATAATCCTTGCTCGCGTCAAGTATCGGGTCACGTGCCCTGGGCTCTGATGAAGCAACCTGGGCTCGCAGGCTTTTACTCCACGTTCGTGAAGATCGCGACGGCGACTGCGAAGACCGCATAGATGATCGCAAGCACTGCGGTCACTTTACCCAAGGCTGGAAAAAATCGCTCGCCGCCATACATGGCTCGCGCCGAGGCCAAGACCAGAACCAATCCGAAAATTGCCGCTCCCACGCGCCCGCTCCCAACCGGCCGAGCATTATCATCGATTAGCTTTAATCCACCGACGCCGCGAGCGTCATACTCAAGTGTGCGAGCGGCATTTCCGTCTCCACCGCCCACGCATTAAAGATCTCGCCGACGCGGGCGCGGTCTTTCTTGCCTTTGGGCTCGCCCGGGAAGGCGCGCCAGTTCTGGAGCGCTTTCACCACGGAGTACGTGAGCACGAACGTGTCCTTGCCGGCCATGCGCAGGAAATAAGGGCCGGAGTTGCCGCCGAGCTGATGGAAGCGCCTGGCGAGGTCCTCCCAGAGCGCCACCACCTGGTCGCCGGGCCAGTCCGCGAGATAGGCGCCGAAGCTTCCTTGCTCCGCCGCGAGCTCGATCATCGCGGCGGCGTTCGCGTGCACGGACTTGAGCTTGCCGAGATGGCGGATGAGGCGGCGGTGCCCCATCAGCGCCTCCACCTGCTCGTCGCTCATGGCGCGCACCTTGCGCGGCTCGAAGCCGCGGAACGCCTTCTCGAAGGCGGGCCACTTGGCATCCACCATGTCGTGCCGGAGCCCCGCGCGGAACACGCGCAACGACATCAGCGAGAGATAGCGGTCGTCCGTGACGCGCCTCAGCGCCTGCGCGGATTTCACCTTCGGCAGGCGCCGCTTCAGCGCGGCCTTGCCGAGGCGCTGCTCGGCGGCTTTCTGGATCTTGCCGAAGTTGATCATGCGTGCTGCCCCTTGTCCTTCGACACGCGCCCTGTGGGCGCGCGCTCAGGACGAGGAGGAGAATGGATGATTCAAAGGGGGTTGGCGAGCATACTCGTTCAACACTCCTCGCCCTGAGCGCGCCCCGAAGGGGCGTGTCGAAGGGCACGACGCGTCTCCGCCCGCCTGGTCCAACCGT
Source organism: Allostellaceae bacterium (assembly GCA_035263705.1). GTDB lineage: Bacteria > Pseudomonadota > Alphaproteobacteria > ATCC43930 > CGMCC-115725 > DASZHJ01. Next base: position 9,765 of record DATFRA010000160.1, on the reverse strand, counting down.
CGGCTAGCGCCTTGATCGTGGAGTAATCGCCGCGAATCAGAGCCTCCTTCTTGGCGCGGCTCCAGCCTTTCAATTGCCGCTCGGCCGCGATGGCATCGGTGATGCGTTGGAAATCCTGCTGGAAGACGAGTATCGCGGGACGACGCTTCGCCGTGTAGCCGCCGAAATGACCTGTGTTGTGCTGGCTCACCCGTTGCTCGAGGCTCGCGCGCGTGGAGCCGACATAGTAGGAGCCATCGGCGCAGCCGAGCATGTAGACGAAAATGTGCATGTCCATTCCTCCCCCATGTCCTTCGACACGGGCCTTCGGCCCGCGCTCAGGACGAGGATGGTTTGGGCCGTTCCTCCACACTCCCCTCCCCCTGAGCGCGCGTCCCGAAGGGACGCGCGTCGAAGGGCTTAAGGCACACACTAGCTCCGCAACGTTCCGCCCGTCGCCTTCTCGACCTGCTCGACGAGCTTTTTCGAGAAGCCTTCGAGGGCGGCATCCGTCAAGGTGGCGTCCTGGGGCTGGAGCGTCACTTCGATGGCGAGGGATTTCTTGCCCTCGGGAAGGCCCTTGCCTTCGTAGACGTCGAAGAGGCGCACGGCCGCGACCAGCTTCTTGTCGGCCGTGCGCGCGGCCTTGAGGAGGGTCTCGGCGGGGAGGTCCTTGTCGACCACGAACGCAAAGTCGCGTTGCACTGGCTGGTAAGGCGAGAGCTGCAACAGGGGCCGCGCTTTCGACGGCCGCGCGCGCGGCACCGGCACGAGATCGAGGTGCACCTCGAAGGCCGCGATCGTCTGCCTGGCGCCGAGCGTCTGCTGCACGCGCGGATGCAGCTCGCCGAAATGAGCGAGCGCGCTGGCGCCGAGGCGCAACGTCGCGGATCGGCCGGGGTGGTACCAGGCGGGCGCGTCCCTGGAGGTCTGCAGGTTCTCGATGGGCGCGCCCGCCGCGGCGAGCGCCGAGAGCGCGTCCGCCTTGGCGATGAAGGCGTCGACCGGGCGGCCGCCGTCGCGCCAGTGCCGCGGCCCCGTGGCGCCCATGCGCACGCCCGCCGCCACCAGCGATTGGCCCTCGGGTGTGTCGTCCTTGTATTGCGGGCCGAGCTCGAAGAGCGCAAGGTCGCCGAGGCCGCGGTCGACATTCTTCTGCGCCGCTGTCGCGAGATTCGGCAGCAGCGACGGCCGCATTACATCGAGGTCGGCGCTGATGGGGTTGACCAGTGTCAGCGCCGCGGATCCGCCACCGAACAGCTCCGCCTGGGCGCGCGGCACGAACGAGAAGGTGACGGCCTCGACGAGGCCGCGCGCGGCGAGCGCGCGGCGCACGGTGGCAGCGCGCTTCTGACCGAGGCTGAGCGCCGGCCGCGGCAGCGGCGTATCGCGCACCATCGGCACCACGGGAATGTTGTCGTAGCCGTGGACGCGCAGCACTTCCTCGACGAGATCCGCCTCGCCCACGATGTCGGGCCGCCAGGAGGGCGGCTCGACCGAGAATCCGCCCTCGCGGGTGCTTACCGTGAAGCCGAGGGTCTCCAAGATGCGCCGCTGCTCGTCGCCCGGCACCTCGACGCCGCCGAGGGTGCGGGTACGCTCGCTGCGCAGAAAGAAACCGCGTTTCCACGTCGGCACGGCGCCAGCGATCGCCACGTTCGAGGGCTCGCCGCCGCAGATCTCCAGGATGAGCCGGGTCGCGAGCTCGACACCCGGCACTGCCATCTCGGGATCGAGGCCGCGCTCGAAGCGATAGCGCGCGTCTGACTGGATGCCGAGCCGGCGCCCGGTCGCCGCCGTGCGCACGGGATCGAAGAGCGCGGCTTCGAGGAGCACAGAGGTCGTGGTCTCTGTGCAGCCGCTGGCCTCGCTGCCGATCACGCCGCCCAAGCCCTGGACGCCCTGATTGTCGGCGATCACGGTGACCGCGGAATCGAGCTCGTAGGTCTTGCCGTTGAGCGCCAGGATCATCTCGCCGGGCCGCGCGCCGCGCACGGCGAGGTCGCCTTTGAGCTTGTCCGCGTCGAAGGCGTGGAGCGGCCGGTTCACGTCGAAGGTTAGGAAATTCGTGATGTCCACCAGCGCCGAGATCGGCCGCAACCCGATCGCGGCGAGCCGCTCCTGCATCCAGCGCGGGCTCGGACCATTCTTGAGGCCGCGGATGAGCCGGCTCACGTAGAGGAGGCAGGCCTTGTCGTCGGGCCCGGCCAGATGCACGGCGTTGGGCGCCGGAAACTTGCCGGGCACCGGCGAGGTGTCGAGCGTTCGGAGCGCGCCGAGCCCCGCCGCCGCGAGATCTCGCGCGATGCCGCGCACGCCCAGGCAATCCGCGCGGTTGGGGGTCACCTTCACGTCGAGCACGGGATCGTCGAGGCCGAGGATCCCCGCGAAGGGCTCGCCGACCGTGCCGCGCGGCAGGTCGATGATGCCCTCGTGCTCTTCCGAGAGGCCCATCTCGTATTCCGAGCACAGCATGCCCCGCGAGGCGACGCCGCGGATCGTGGTCTCCTTGAGCAGCAGCTTCGTCCGCGGGATCACCGTGCCCACCGGTGCGAACACGCCGAGCATGCCGGCGCGCGCGTTGGGTGCGCCGCAGACCACTTGCACCGGGCCCTGGACGGTCTCGACCTGGCAGACCTTGAGCCGGTCCGCCTGGGGATGCGGTTCCGCGGAGATCACGCGCCCCACGGTGAAGGGTTGCAAATCCTTGGCGCGATCCTCCACGCCCTCGACCTCGAGGCCGAGCATCACCAGGGTGCGGACGATCTCGTCGAGGCTTGCCGAGGTCGCGAGATGGGTCTTGAGCCAGCCGAGCGTGAGCTTCATCGCTGCAGCCCCGCGACCATCGAGGGCACCTCGAGCGCCTGGAAGCCGTAGTGCCGGAGCCAGCGCAGGTCGCTGTCGTAGAAGGCGCGCAGGTCGGGGATGCCGTACTTGAGCATGGCGATGCGCTCGATCCCCATGCCGAAGGCGAAGCCCTGGTAGATACCGGGATCGATGTTGCAGTTCTCCAGCACCTTCGGATGCACCATGCCGGAGCCCAGGATCTCCAGCCAATCGGCGCCCGGGCCGATCTTGAGTCCGCCGCCCTCGCGCGAGCAGCCGATGTCGACCTCCGCCGAGGGCTCAGTGAAGGGGAAGTAGCTCGGACGGAAGCGCACGGGCAGGTCGTCCATCTCGAAGAAAGCGCGGCAGAACTCGATGAGGCACCCCTTGAGGTGGCCCATATGCGTGCTGCGGTCGATCACGAGGCCCTCGACCTGGTGGAACATCGGGCTGTGGGTCGCGTCGTGGTCGCTGCGGAAGGTGCGGCCGGGCACGATGATCCGAATCGGCGGCTTCTCCGCGAGCATGGTGCGGATCTGCACCGGCGAGGTGTGGGTTCGCAGCACCTTCCGGCTGCCGTCGCGCTTCTCCGTGAGATAGAAGGTGTCCATCTCCTGGCGCGCCGGATGCTCCGGCGGGATGTTGAGGGCGGTGAAATTGTAGAAGTCATCCTCGATGTGCGGACCTTCGGCGACCTTGAAGCCCATCTCGCCGAAGATCGCGGTGAGCTCGTCGGTGGTCTGGCTGATCGGGTGGACGCGCCCCTCGCCGCCCATCTCCACCGGCAGGGTCACGTCGACGCGCTCGCCAACGAGCCGGCGCTCGATGTCCTTGTGGAGGAGCTTGTCGGCCGCCGCCGTGATCGCGGCCTCGATCTCGTCCTTCAAACGATTGAGCGCGGCGCCTGCGGCGCGGCGCGCCTCGGCCTCGAGCGTTCCCAGCGTCTTCATGAGCTGCGTCACCCGGCCCTTGCGGCCGAGCGCGTTGACGCGCACCTGCTCGAGCTGATCGCGGCTCTCCGCGGAAGAGACTGCGTCGAGGATCTCCTTCCGGAGTGGATCGAGTTCTTGTTCTTTCATCGTCTCACCTGACTCATCGCGATCATGGAGAAAAGAAAAAAGGGCCGAAACGCGCTTCGGCCCCTCTCTCATTTCCACCCGGGATGGCCGGTCACGGCTGACCCACGGGCGGCGCCTGGCGGCGGGGCCTAACGACAGGTCCCCCGACTAAATCGCGTTTGCCGGCAGGCGTCCATGGGCGGCGCGCCTCAGCTCTTGGCGAGCGCCGCGCGGGCGCTCTCGACGATCGACTGGAAGGCTGCGGGCTCGCGCGCGGCCAAGTCCGCCAGCACCTTGCGGTCGATCGCGATCCCCGCGCGCTTGATGCCGTTCATGAACTCGGAATAGGTGAGGCCTGCCTCGCGGGCGCCCGCATTGATCCGTTGGATCCAGAGCGAGCGGAAATTCCGCTTCTTGACGCGGCGGTCGCGATAGGCGTAGCGCAGCCCCTTCTCGACCTTCTCGATGCCGACGCGGAAGGCGTCCTTGGCCCGGCCGCGGTAGCCCTTGGCGAGCTTCAGGACCTTCTTGTGACGGGCGTGCGCGGTGACGCCCCGTTTGACGCGTGCCATGGCTCAGCCTCTCAGATACGGCATGTAGGTGAGCACGAGCCCGGCGTCGCCCTTCTCGAGATAGGCGGAACCCGTGGCCTTGCGCTTCATCTGCTTGGGCTTGCTGATGAGGCGGTGCCGCTTGTGCGCCGGCTTGTACTTGATCTTGCCGGAGGCGGTGCGCGAGAAGCGCTTCTTGGCGCCGCTCTTGGTCTTCATCTTGGGCATTTTCGTCCTTTCGGGAAGGAGGGTTCGATCGGCGACGAGGCATGCCCTGCGCCAAAAGCGCTTGCCAGCCGCCGGGTTAGGAGCGGCGCGTTATAGCGGCGAGCGGCGCAGAATGCAAGCGCAGGGCGCCCGCTCGGGCCACGCTCACGGGAAGGGCGGCCGGCTGATCCAGCCACGCACCTTTTCCGCGACCGCCCGTCCGGCGCGCTCGGCGATGCGGAGGTTCGGGAACAGCACGACCACCACCACGACCAGGATCAGAATGTGCCAGAGGCTGAGGCTGGGCATGGTTCTCCAAGCTTGCGCACGATGGGGCCGTCCGCCGATAGTGCGCAGCTATGACGGTCGTCCTGCACGGCTACCACTATAGCGTCTATGTGCGCATCGCGCGCCTGGCGCTCTTCGAGAAGGGCGTCGCCCATGAGCATGTCGAGGTGAACCCGTTCGCGCCGGACGTGCCTGCGGCCTATCTCGCCATGCATCCCTTCCGGCGCGTCCCCGTGCTGGTGCACGACGGTTTCGCACTCTATGAGACCGGCGCGATCACCCGCTACGTCGACGAGACCTTCCCCGGCCCGCAGCTGCAGCCCGAAGCGGCGCGCGAGCGGGCGCGCATGACGCAGATCATCTCGATCGTCGACTCTTATTCCTATTGGCCGATGGTCCGCCAGGTCTTCGTGCACTCGGTTTTCAGGGCAAGGGCCGGAGAGCCGGTCGACCTCGAGGAAATAGGGCGTGGCCTCGAAGGCTCGGCCCGTGCGCTCGGGGCTCTCGAGGTGCTAGCAGCGGGCGGCGCATTCTTAGTCGGCAGCCGGCTCTCGCTCGCCGATCTGCATCTGGCGCCGATGATCGCCTATTTCACGGCGGCACCCGAGGGACGGCAGCTCCTGTCGCGTTACCCGAAGCTCCCGGCCTGGTGGCAAGTCATGCAACGCCGCGAGAGCGTGGTCGCGACCGATCCCGGCTTGCCGCCGCGACGGACCGATTGACCGCGCGGCCGACGCGCCCTATGGTGCGCACACCATGACGACCGCGCGCGCCCACTCGTTTACTGCTTACTATTGGTACCGGTTTCCGCCGGCGGCCTAGGATCGCGCATTCGTCGTAGATACCGAAGCCGCCTCGATCAGGCGGCTTTCGTGTATTTCGGCCTCGCCCAAACGCCCGAATCCCGCCCCGAGACGGCCTCCGCAGCAGAAGGAGGTTCGTATGATCGATTTCGACGTCATCACCGGCCCGGGCCCATCCGAGAAACCGCGCGAGCCCGCGCCTAAGCCGACGCCATCGCCGCCCGCGAAGGCGGTCGCCGAGACGCTGCCGCGCGCCACGCTGCTGCCGCGCACATCGGCCCCGCGATCGCGCGGAGACGAAAAATCGCGCCCATGACGGGACGGCCTCGGGACTCAGCGAAAGCGCCAGAGCCCCTTGCCGGAGGAGCGCGCCGTGCTCTCGGCGCCGGCGTAGCCAGCCTTGGTGTGCTCGTCGGCCACCGCGAGCCCTTCGCTCACCAGGAAGCCGGCGAGGTCGACGCCCGCGGCGTCGCGGCAAATGCGCGCGGGATCCGCCGGGCTCGCGCCCGCGGGCAGCTGACAGGTGACGCTGGTCGTACGCGCGAGCTTCGCCGCGAGCATCACCTGCGTTACCTCCGCGCAGGTCTGCGGCGCGCCTGTACCCAGCGTGCAGCGGTCGGTGCTCGCCGGCGGCAGCACGCCATAGAGCCGCACGCTGTGCCCATCGACCGCGAGGCTCACGGTGCCCGTCGCATGTGCGGGCCCGGAGAACTGGCTCGATGCGGATGGAACGGAGGCCGTGTGCTCAACCGGCGGGCCCGCGGCACCCGCCCCGGGAGTGGACGGTTGTTGGGTGGTCGGCGGCCGAGAAGACGCGACGTCGGGGAGTGCGGGTCCGACCGAAGGGCGATAGGTAGCGGGTGGTGGCGTGGGCGCGATGTAATCGGGCGCGGGCCCGGCCGACGGCCGGGAGGACGGCGCGCTCGAGGCCTCGTTGTGGGACCCGGGCCCGACCGACGGCACATAGGAGGGCGGCGGCGGAGCGGCGGACGACAGGCGGCCGACGGGGCGGCCTTGCCGATCCTGGATCGTGACATGGGGAACCGGGGCAGGCGCGGCCTCGGGCACCGCGTGCACGGAACGCGGGTCCACCTCCTGTATCGGAAGCTCGCTCAGGCTTGGGCCGGGTGGCGCGGCTTGGGGAGCAGGCTGCTCTGGCGTGGCGTCCTGCGGCGGTGCGGTAGCCGGTTGCGGCACCACCGCGGTGGTGGCCACGCTGATACCAGGCACTCTCGCGACGGAGAGATCGTCCGCGGGCTCAGGCGCCAGCGCGGCCCGCTCGCTAGGACCGAGCAAAAACATCCCAGAGGCCACGGCACCCGTCGCGGCGAGGGCGCCCAGCGCACACCAAACCCACACCCGCCCCATGGCCCGAGACCGTAGCATCGCGCCGCCGCAGCAGCCAACGGGAAGGCCTCAACTCTGGAGCGCGGCCGTCACGCGCGCCATGAAACCCGCCCGGGCGTCGGCATCGATCCAGCGCATCACGGCGACGATGCCGCTGGCGGGATCGATCCAGGTGGTGTTGGCGCCGGCGCCGTGCGCGAACAGGCTCTCGGCGGAGACGCCGGGATAGGATTGGCGGCCCGTGTTGAGCCACCAGAGATAACCGTAGCTCGGGTTGAGGTCTGAGGGCGTGGTCGAGAGCTCAATCCACCGCTCGGAGAGAATGCGACGGCCGGCCCAGGCCCCGCGCGCCAGCATCAAGAGCCCGATACGCGCCTGGTCCTCGGCATGCATGAAGACGCCGCCGCCCCAATGGCCGCCGCCCGACACGGACTCCATGGCGACGCCGCCGATCTCGACCTTCGAATTGCGGTAGCCGTGCCACTCCCAGCGCGAGGAGGCGCCGATCGGCCGCATCACCGCGTCCGCGAACACGCGCGGCAGCGGCTGCCGGAACAGCCGCAGCAAGGCGAGGCTCAGCCGGTTCACGCGGACGTCGTTGTACTCCCAGTAGGTCCCGGGCGGGTGCAGCGGGCGGTCCGTGCCCTTGACGTTGCCGGGCTTGCCCTCGGTCAAGAGGTTGCGGTTGCGATCGACGAGATCGGGCTTGTCCCAGAGCGAGCCCTCCCACTCCGAGGTCTGCTGCAGCAAGTGGTGCCAGGTGATGGCGGCGTTGTGCGCAGAGTCGAAGCCGCCGTCCTCGACGCGGAGGCCCACGCGCTCCCGCGGATCGGGCAGCAGGCCGCGGTCATGGGCGATGCCCGCGATCAGACTCAGATAGCTCTTGGTGACGCTGAAGGTCATGTCGACCTGTCGCGTGTCGCCCCAGCTCGCGACGAGCCGGCCGTGGCGGGTGATCAGTCCGTTGGGCGCGCCGCGCGGACGCACCGGCCCGATGATCTCGTTCCAGGGCGGTGGCTCGAAATAGCTGCCGGCGATGACGGCGGCGAGATCGCGGCTCCAGGGTGTCTCGTGCGCCCGCGCGAAGGCGACGGCGGCTGCGAGGCGCCCCGCGTCGAAGCCTGCGTCCTCCGGCGGCACCATCGGCCAAGGCGAAGGATCGGGCGGCGGATAATGGAGGGCGGTCGAGGGCAATGGCGCTCTGGGAATACCTTTGTGCGGCGGGAGTATACGGTATGGCCCTCGCCCGCGTCGTGCGTGTGAACGCGCCGACAGTCGGGCAAGCCTCGGCGCCGGCGCGCTTTTCCCTTGACAAAAGCGCCGCCGAGCCGTCGCCTTCCCTGCAATCTCCCTGAGCTCGAGGATTTCACATGGGTGGCTTAAGCATTTGGCACTGGCTGCTGGTCATCGCGGTGATCGCGGTTCTGTTCGGCGGCCGCGGCAAACTCACGAACGTCATGGGCGACTTCGCCAAAGGCATCAAGGCGTTCAAAGCGGGGATGAAGGAGGACGAGACGGCGCAAGGCGAGGCGCAGCCCAAGGTCACGCAGCAGCAGACCGCGGGCAGCGCGAGCCCCACCGCCACCGACCGCCCCGCGCACGACCGCACCTGATCGCGCAAAAGCCGGAGGGGGTGACCAGCGGCGCGTCCCCGGGACGCGCCGCTGCCGTTCAGGAGGGGTCATGACCAAAGCCGCATCCCGCCCGCGCTACGCGCGGCTCTTGTCGGCACTCCCCGCGGTGGTGCCGTTCGTGCCGCCGGAGGCGCTCGAGCGCCGCATCGGGCGGACGCTCAAGGTGCGGATCGGCGCCAACGAGAGCGCGTTCGGACCGTCTCCGAAAGCGGTCGCGGCGATGCAGGCGGGGTCGAGCCGCGTCAACTGGTATTGCGATCCCGAGGGCTTCCACCTGCGCGAGGCGATCGCGCGGCGGCACAATGTCGCGCGCGAGAACGTAGTGCTGGGCGCCGGCATCGACGATCTCCTGGGATTGATCGTGCGCAGCTTCGTCGACCCCGGCAACCGTGTCGCGATGTCCTTGGGCGCCTACCCGACCTTCGCCTTCCATGTGAACGGCTTCGGCGGCAGGCTCGTGAACACGCGCTATGTCGCCGACCGCAACGATCCCGAGGCGCTGGGCATTCTCGCGCGCCGGCGCCGCGCGCGTCTGGTTTATCTCTCGAATCCCGACAATCCCACCGGAAGCTGGGTCGCGGGCGCCGACGTGCTCCGCCTGATCGAACGGCTCCCCGAGGGCTGCGTCCTCGTGCTCGACGAGGCCTACGCGGATTTCGCGCCGGCGGAGGCGTTGCCGGCGATCGATGCCGAGGACCCGCGCGTGATCCGGCTCCGCACCTTCTCGAAGGCCCACGGCATGGCGGGGGCGCGCATCGGCTACGCGGTGGCGCCGCAGGAGACCATCCGCGCCTTCGACAAGATCCGCCACCATTTCGGCGTCAACCGCGTGGCGCAGGAAGGCGCCTACGCCTCCTTGGGCGATCCCGACTTCATCGCGGGCGTGGTGCGCGCGGTGGAGGCGGGTCGCCGCGACTACGACCGGCTCGCCGGCGAGCTCGGGCTCAAGACGCTGCCATCGGCCACCAACTTCGTCGCGATCGACCTCGGCACCGCCGAGCGAGCCGCCACGTCGATGAAGCGCCTCCTCGAGGAGGAGGCCGTCTTCGTCCGCATGCCCGGCGTTGCTCCG
>DATFRA010000159.1:0-2491 GCA_035263705.1 Allostellaceae bacterium | reverse complement strand
GTGGCGCCGCGGTGGGCCACGACGATCTCGGCATTGTGCCGGATGCGCGTGCGCGCGACGCCCCTGCGCTCGTCCATGTCGTGTGTCCTCACCCCAAGCCGCCGCATGGTTCTAGCGGGCGTTCGTTACCGATCGCTCAAGACGCGCGCCGCAGGCGGGTTAATGCAACAAAACACGGTGGTTGGTCCCCCTCCCCCGCGTGCGGGGGAGGGTGGGGAGGGGGAAGCCACGAGCAGTGAGCAAGCGGCGCCCCCTCTCTGTCTCTCCCCCGCAAGCGGGGGAGAGGACGCAGGAGCCGCAGGCACGGTATGTAGGACCTGGCAGAACCCAAGCAGAAAACCAAACAATTCCAATGGGCAAGGTGCCCTAGCACCGCCGGCCGGTGGCCTTACACTACCTGGCCGGCGGCGGGCCCGTGCGCCTCTGCAGGTCCATCACGTTGACCTTCTGCCCGCCCGGCATGACGACGTCGCCGGGCTTCTGGTCCGGCTTGCAGGCGCCGATCCATTTCGCCTCGATCTTGCTGGTCGTATCGCGCGCTGCGGCGGGACCACCCTCGCTGTGCGACACGGTGGCGACCGTGTAGGCGGAATTGAAATCGCCCGTCACCTCCGAATGCGAGATGATCGTTCGGCCCGCCACGGTGCAGACCGAATCGGTGGCGTAGCCGGTCGCCGTCTTGCGGATGTCCTGCTTGGAGCAGGTCTGCTGCGTCATCGGCGACGCCATGCCGTTCATGGCGCGGTCGGTGGTCGCATCGGTACAGTGCTGCATCGTGATGGCCGGCATGGGCGAGCCGGTCCTCACCATGGTGATTTCCCACAGGCCCGCCTTGCGGATCGGGAGCTGATCGGCGCCCGCAGCCTCGACCGGCAGCGGCGTGAGCAGGAGGCACCCCATGCAAGACAGAACAAGTCGGATCATGTCGCGCTCCTCTCACGCCTTGAAGTGCTTCGACAGCTTCAGGCTCTGCGCCTGGTAGTTCGAGCCGATGGTCTGCCCGTAGAGCTGGTCGGGACGCGCCAGCATCTTCTCGTACACCAGGCGGCCGACGGTCTGGCCGTGCTCCAGGATGAACGGCACCTCGCGCGAGCGCACCTCGAGCACGGCGCGCGCGCCGCGTCCGCCGGCGCCCGCATAGCCGAAGCCGGGATCGAAGAAGCCGGCATAGTGTACGCGGAACTCGCCCACCAGCGGATCGAACGGCACCATCTCGGCCGCCGTCTCGGGCGGCACCTGCACGGCCTCCTTGGAGGCGAGGATGTAGAACTCGTCGGGATCGAGAATGAGGTTCTTCTCGCGCCGCGCCGTGATGGTCTCCCAGAAATCCACCACCTCGTAGCCGCCGCGGCGGTCGACATCGATCAGCCCGGTGTGGCGCTTGGCGCGATAGCCGACGAGCCCGCCGAAGCCCGCGAGGTCGACGCCGACGCTGACGCCTTCGCTCACGTCGGCGTCGGGATCGTCGACCAGGCTCTCGCGCGCATGCAGGACCTCCAGCGCCTCGGGGCTCAGCACCGCGTTGCCGCGGCGGAAGCGGATCTGCGAGAGCCGCGAGCCCTCGCGCACCAGGATGGGAAACGTGCGCGGGCTGATCTCGGCATAGAGCGGGCCATGATAGCCCGCCTCGATGCGGTCGAAGCCGCGCGTGTGGTCGGCGATCACGCGGGTGAACACGTCGAGCCGGCCGGTCGAGCTCTTCGGGTTGGCGGACGCCGCGATGTCGGCGGGCAGCGCCATGCTCTCCTGCAGCGGCACGATGTAGACGCAGTTCGTCTCCAGCACGGCGCCGTCGCCGAGCGCGACCTCGTGCAGCTTGAGATCGTCGATGCGCTCGCCGACCGTCGCGTCCGGCCCCGGCAGGAAGCTCGCGCGCACCCGATAGGCCACCTCGCCGAGCCGCAGGTCGAGGCTCGCGGGCTGGATCTGGTCGTCGGCGAACTCGGTCGCCGCGATGATGCCGCCGCTGTCTGCGAGCGCCGCGATCAGCCGGTCCGGCAGGATGCCTTTGTCGTCGACGCGGAACGTGAGGGCCAAGGATCAGTCCCCGCGGGATATGCAGGCACCTCCTATCGCAGAGCCATCTTGACGGAAAGATCGCGTGCCCCTAAACAGCGCGTTATCCCGTGGTCATTTGAGCCGGCCGGCTTGCAGCCACGTAAAACAAATCGCTAAAAGGCCGGGGACGCTTGGACCCGGCTTGGGATTTTTCCCTCGGCCGGCTTTTTTATGGGCCGAAGGAAGCCAGGCCCAGAAGGCAGTCCAAGGAGTCCGAGAATGTCCGCGCCCGCCAAAAAATACCGCCCCGAAACCCGCCTCGTGCACGCCGGCACGCTGCGCTCCCAGTTCGGCGAGACCTCGGAGGCGATCTTCGCCACCCAGGGCTTCGTCTACGACACCGCCGAGCAATGCGAGGCGCGCTTCAACAACACCGAGCCGGGCTACATCTACGCGCGCTACTCCAACCCGACCGTGACCATGTTCGAGCGCC
>DATFRA010000158.1:0-4645 GCA_035263705.1 Allostellaceae bacterium | reverse complement strand
CAGACGTCGAGCATAGACCGCTTCTTTGGAAACGGGCACCGCTTGATGCCCGCCAATCTCGAAAGGGAACCATGAGCGCACTCTCCAATCAGCGCGTCGCCTATTTCAACGGCAAGATCGTTCCGGAGCGCGAGGTCGTGATCCCCTTCCGGGACCGCAGCTTCACCAAGGGCGACGGTGTGTTCGATATGACGCGCTCGTTCAACGGCCGCATCTTCAAGATCAAGGAGCACATCGATCGGCTCTACCGCTCGCTCCGGTACACGCAGATCGATTGCGGCTTGAAGCCGAAGGAGATGATCGAGATCAGCGAGGACGTGCTCAATCGCAACAAGCACCTCCTGGGCAAGGACGAGGATTACTGGATCGGCCAGCGCATCAGTCGCGGCGTCGATGCCGTCGGCGACGAGGGCTGGGAGCACGTGAAGGCCAACGTGATCATCGACTGCGTGCCGCTGCCACATAAGCAGCGAGCCAAGCTCTATCGCGACGGCATGCGCGTCGTCGTGCCGCCGACACGCCGCGTGGCGCCGAGCATGCTGAGTCCGCGCGCCAAGATGCACCAGTACATGAACCTCGTCCTCGCGGACATGCAGGCGAAAGCGGTCGATTCCGAAGCCTGGTCGATCCTGCTCGACGAGAACGGCAACCTCGCGGAAGGCACCGGCAGCAACATCTTCCTGGTGAAGGACGGGCGGGTGCGGACGCCGCGCGAGCGCTATGTGCTCCCCGGTGTGAGCCGGGCCACGGTGATCGAGCTCGCGGCGAAGCTCGGCATTCCCCTCGAGGAGGCCGACATCGATCTCTACGACGCCTCGACCGCCGACGAGATCTTCGTGACGTCGACCAGCCTGGTCGTGTGCCCCGTGTCGAAATTCAACGGCGCCACCGTGGGCGACGGCGCCGTCCCAGGGCCGGTCACGAAGCGGCTCACCCGGGCCTATATCGAGCTCGTCGATTGCGATTTCGTGCGCCAATACACAAGGCACCTGGCCTAAGACCGGGATCAACAGCGGAGGGGAGCGACCATGCAAAATCGGGTGGGAGTCCTGGCGGTGGCCGTGGTGGCGGTGATCGCGATCATCGGCATTTACATGTATACGCGCAGCCCGACGCCGCCCGCGCCGGTGCCCCAGCAAGCGGCGGCTCCCGCCGCACCTGCGCCAGCGCCCGCCGCACCGGCTGCGCAGCCCGCGCCCGCCCCCCCGGCCGCGCAACCTGCCGCGGCGCCTGCGCCCGCTGCCGCGGGTCCGGCGCCGCAGCCCGCTGCGGCTCCTGCGATAACTCCGCTGCCCGCGGCGGCGCCCGCGACTGTTGCTCCGGCTGGTAGTACCGAGACGGCCTTCACCTGCCCGAAGACCGGCGGTGATCTCGTCTTCGGTGGCGAGGCAAAAGTGAACAGCCTCGATATGAATTCCTCGAACACGATCTCGACGCGCAACAACGCCATGAACATGTTCGAGTCCTTGATGACACGGGACGAGAACTACAATCCGATCCCCGAGCTCGCGGATTCCATGGAGGAGTCGCCGGATCACCTGACCTATACCTTCAAGCTCCGCCAGGGCGTGAAGTTCCACAACGGCAAGGACCTCACGACCGACGACGTGATGGCGTCGTTCGATCGTTACGCCAAGCTCGGTATCGAGCGGGGCAATCTCGCCAACGTCGACAAGTGGGAGGCGCCGGACAAATACACATTCGTGATCCGGATGAAGAAGGCTCAGCCCACCTTCATCGAGGACCTGAGCTCGTTCAGCAACCCGATTGTGATCTACCCCTCGGAGCAGAAGGATGCCGAGGCGCTCCGCCTCGTGCCGATCGGCACCGGACCGTTCCAGCTCGTCGAGTACGTCGCCGACAGCCACGTGAAAATGAAGCGCTACGACGGCTACAAGCCCAACACGAACTTCAAGCAGCGCACGGGCTTCGGCGGCTACAAGGTCGCCTGCGTCGACACCGTAACCTACCGGATCGTGACGGAGCCTGGCGCGCGCGTGGCCGGCCTCGAGACCGGCGAGCTGATGGCGGTCGAGGACGTGCCGACCAAGGCGCAGGCCCAGCTCAAGACCAACAAGGACGTGGTCCTGCTGCCGCTGGAGAACTTCTGGATCCACATCATGCTGCCGAATACGTCCTTCCCGCCGACGGACAACCTCGCCTTCCGCAAGGCGGTGCAGGCGGCGCTCGACATGGACGAGATCATGGATGCCGCGACCGACGGCGCCTACAAGCTCAACGTCGGCTTTCAATACCCCGGCCGCGCGTTCTACACCGACGCCGGCAAGGAGACCTACAACATCAAGAACAAGGAGCTCGCGAAGAAGTATCTGCAGGAAGCCGGCTACAACGGCGAGCCGCTGATCTTGCTGACGAACCAGGACTACACCAGCATGTACAACGCGGCGCTGGTGGTCTCCGAGCAGCTGAAGGCCGTCGGCATCAACGCCAAGCTCGACGTCGTGGATTGGCCGACCTCGGTCAACCGCCAGCTCAAGGAGCGCACGGGCTGGAACTTCTTCTTCACGGGCTACGGGACTCAGCCGGCCTTGGGCGCGCTCGCGACGGCGAAGTTCTTCGTGCCCCCGCAGACCGTGTTCTATCCCAAGAACGACGTGCCCGACCCCGACTTGGTCAGGCTCTACGGGGACATGCTGGGCAAGCCCGACGTCGCCGACCGCAAGGCAGCCTTCGCCGATCTGCAGAAGACCGTGCTTGACCGCGTCTACGCGGTGCCGTTCGGCTCGCTCACCAAGGTGCAGGGAACGCGCGCCAACGTGAAGGGCTTCGTGCCCTTCCGGATTCCGCGTTTCGCCAACGTGTGGATCGAGTAGCGGGGAGCGGGGCAGGGGAGTGGGCCGCGTCATCCTGCGCCGCATCGCCGGGGCGATCCCGGTGGTGCTGCTGGTGACGCTCATCACCTTCGGGCTGATGCGGCTCATTCCCGGCGACGTCAGCGCCGCCTTGGCGGGCGTCAGCGCCACGCCCGCGGAGCGCGAGCAGATCCGGCACAACCTCGGCCTCGACCAGCCGGTGCAGGTGCAACTCGTCCGCTGGTACAGCGACCTCCTGCACGGCGATCTCGGACGGTCGCTGTTCCTGGGGAAGCCCGTGACTCAAGCCACCTTCGAGCGCCTGCCGGTCTCGCTCTCGCTCAGCGCCTATTCGTTGGTCCTGACGCTGCTCCTCGGCCTCGGGAGCGGCATCCTGGCGGCCATGCGGCAGAACTCCTGGGTCGATCAGGCCGCCATGATGTTCGCGATGCTCGGCATCTCCATGCCGAATTTCTGGATCGGCCTGATGATGATCGTGCTGTTCTCGGTGCATCTCGGCTGGCTGCCGACCGGCGGCTATATCCCGATCGAGCAGGATTTCGTCGGTTGGCTCCGCACGGCGACCATGCCCGCGGTGTCGCTGGCGCTTCTGCAGGTGGGGCTGCTCGCCCGCATCACGCGGTCCACCATGCTGGAGGTGCTCCGCCAGGACTATGTCCGCACGGCGCGCGCCAAGGGCCTGCCGCACTACCTCGTGATCGGCAAGCACGCGCTCGCGAACGCGATGATCCCGATCGTGACCGTCGTGGGCATCATCGTGAGCCTGCTAATCTCGGGCTCGGTGGTCACCGAGACGGTATTCTCGGTGCCCGGCGTCGGGCAATTGCTGACCTCCGCGATCCTCAATCGCGACTATCCCATGATCCAGGGCGCGCTCCTGTTCGTGACGCTGCTCGTGGTCGGCATCAACATCGCCATGGATATTGCCTATGCCTGGCTCGATCCGCGCGTGAGGTACGACGATGCCTGAGAGCGCCGGCGCGATCGACGCGATCGCTCCGGGCGACCGCTTCGGGCTCGGCGCGCGCGCGCGCTGGGAGACCGCGCAGCGGCTCCTGCGGCATCGCTCCTTCGAGACCGGCCTCGCGCTCTTTGCAGTCCTCGTGCTGGCGGCGGTGTTCGTGCCGATGATCAGCGACGCCGATCCGACCAGGCTTTCCATGCGCACGCGCTTCGTGCCTCCCGGCGCGGAGTTCCTGTTCGGCACCGACAATTTCGGCCGCAGCGCGCTCGCCCGTGTCGCCCATGGCGCGCGGCTCTCGCTGATGATCGGCACATCCGTGGTGGTGCTGAACGCGATCTTCGGCGCGCTCCTGGGCGCGCTCTCGGGATATTTCACCCGGCTCGACAATCCGCTGATGCGGATGAACGATGCGCTGATGGCGTTTCCGCCGGTTCTGCTCGCGATCGCGGTCACCGCCGTGCTTGGCCGCTCCACCCATAACGTGATCGTGGCGCTCGCCATCGTCTACGTACCGCGCACCGCCCGCATCGTGCGCGCCTCGGTGCTGGTGATCCGGCAGATGGAGTTCGTGCAGGCGGCGGTAGCGGCGGGAGCGGGGCATTGGCGCATCCTGCGCCGGCACATTCTGCCGAATGCGATGGCACCGCTCATCGTGCAGCTGAGCTTCCTCTTTGCCTATGCCGTGCTCACGGAGGCGACGCTGAGCTTCCTCGGCCTCGGCGCCGAGCCGCCGACGCCGACCTGGGGCAACATCATGGCCGAGGGCCGGCAATACATGCGCGAGGCGCCCTGGATCATCGCGATCCCCGGCGGCGCGCTCGCGCTCACGGTGATGGCGCTCAACCTG
>DATFRA010000157.1:0-3786 GCA_035263705.1 Allostellaceae bacterium | reverse complement strand
GCGCGGACCTTCGTCTATACGGAGCGCGAGGCGACGGCGGCACGGCTGATGCCCGCCAAGGTGCTGGCCGACACCAGCAAGAAGCTGCGCTGCCCGATGCCGGGCCTGGTGGTGTCGGTCGCGGTCGCGGTCGGCCAGGAGGTCAAGGCGGGCGAGACGCTGGCGGTGGTCGAGGCGATGAAGATGGAGAACGTGCTGCGCGCCGAGCGCGACGGCGTCGTCAAGGCGATCTTCGCCAAGCCGGGCGACAGCCTCGCGGTCGACGCGGTCATTCTCGAATTCGAGTAGGTGTCATCGCGAGCCCGCGGGCCTTGCCTTTTGGCAAGCCCGAGGACAGGCTTCGCCAAGCAAATCTCGGCCAGGCGCGCCGGATGCCGCGAAACTCCTCGCAGTGACGGGCGTTGAGATCGATACGCCATGACGCTCTATTTCGCCTATGGCTCCAACATGAGCCGCGCGCTGATGCGGCCGCGCTGTCCGTCGGCGCGCGAGATCGGCGTCGCGGTGCTGGAAGGTCATCGCTTCATGGTCACGGCCGACGGCTATGCCTCGATCGTCCGCGCGCCGGGCGAGCGCGTGCACGGCCTGTTGTGGCGGCTCGCGCCGCGCGACCTCGCGGCGCTCAATGCCTACGAGGCCCTCGGCAGTGGCCTCTATCGCACGGTGACGCTGCCGGTGCGGATCGGCGCGCGCCGCGCCGCCGCGCTCGTCTACGTCAGCCGCGCGCGCGCGCCCGGCGCGGCCAAGCCCGGCTATCTCGAGCTCGTGCTCGCGGCCGCGCGTGAGCTCGATCTGCCGGCCGACTATCGGGAAAGGCTCACGCGCTTGCTGCCGTCGGTTCGGCGGGCGGCGCGCGCGCCGGACACCGGCGAGGTCGCAGGCAGGCTCGCATGAGCGAGGCTCGCGTCATCCGCCACGTGATGATCCGCGGCTCCGTGCAAGGCGTCGGCTTCCGTCGCTGGGTCGAGCTCGAGGCGCACGCGCGCAAGATCGAGGGCTGGGTGCGCAACCGGCGCGACGGCGCCGTCGAGGCGGTCTTTGCCGGACCGTTTTCGGCCGTCACCGGCATGATCGATGCGTGCCGGATGGGCCCGGCGCTCGCGCGCGTCACGGCGGTCGATGTGTACGAGGCGGGCGCGCGCGAGCTGGGCGAGCGCCGCGCCGGCGAGACGTTCTCGCTGCTCTCGACGGTGTGAAGCACCGAGCGGACTAGCCATGAAGCGGGCGGGGGCAGCGCATCATCGCGCGGGCGTTTCGAGAAGCCCGCGGACCTGCGCCTCGATGTCGAGGGTGGTGCAGACCAGGGTCAGCACCGGGATGCCCCCTAAATAGAACGGCACCTGAAGAAAGGTGATCAGCAATTCCGGGAGTAGCATCAGGAACGCCAGATAGACGGCACCGATCGCGGCCACGCGCGTGAGCAAGCCGTCCAGATGCTCAGCGGTCGCATCGCCCGGCGCGATATTCGGGATGACGCCGCCGTGTGTCGTGAGGCGATGAGCCATCTGCTCCGGGTCGCTTACGAATGCGGTGTAGACAAAGACAAAGAGAGCAATGAGAGCCGCATAGACCAGCTGGTGCAGCGGCATGCCGAGGACGTCGATCATCCCGGCTGGCAGGCGACGACCTTGGTAGAGAGCTGCGAGCATCAGGGGGGCGAACACGATACTCAGAACCCACGACGCCATGACGACCGGCATGACGCCCGCAGGATTGAGCTTGAGGACGAGATCGGTGGTTTGGCTGGGCAACGTGCCGGCGCTGGTCTGACGTTCGGCAAATCGGACCGGGAGCCGCCGGCGGGCCCGCTCCACCGCCACGATGAGGGCGACCACCGCAAAGGTGAGCAGCTCTGAAATCGCGATCACGCCGGACGAAATGACACCCTGGCGGTTGAGTTCCAGCGTTCCCGCGACCGCGCCCGGCAACGTGGTAGTGACGCCGGCAAACAGGATGAGCGCGATGCCGTTACCGATGCCGCGATCGGTGATCTGTCCGCTGAGCCAGATCAGGGAGAGCGTGCCGCCCGTAAGTGTGACGACGGTCGTGAGCCGGAAGAGCGCGCCGGGCTCGGAAACGACGCCGCCGGTGCCTTCCAGTCCGATTGCGATGCCGTAGGCCTGCATCGCCGTCAGAAGCGCCGCACCGTAGCGTGCGCATTGGTCGAATCGGCGCGGGCCTGCCTCGCCTTCTTTCCAGAGTGCTGCAAGCCGACGCGACACCAGGGAGATCAGCTGCAGGAAGGTGGCGGCCGTGATGTATGGTATGATCGACATGGTGAAAAGGCCGAGCGAACGGACCGCCCCGCCCGAGAGCACGTTCAGCTGGCCCAGAAGGCCGCCCGCCTGGCTGTCGAAAATGCGCATCCAGGCCGTCAGATCGATCCCCGGCACCGGGATGTGGATGCCGAGTCGATAGATCAACAGCGCGCCGAGCGTGAATGCGATCCGCCGCGCGAGCTCCGAATTCATGGCAGCTGTTCCCCCCCAAATCTATTGCGGCCGACGCCATCGTCGTGAAGACTTAAGAGGCGTTGCGTGCAGCGAGTGACAGGCGGATGTCGCGGATGCCGTCCGGCGTCGCGTCCGCACTGGGTCCAAACAGGCCTTCGAACTCGCGCCGCAGCACGGCATCGACCTCGGCCATTGCGACCTTGCGGCCGAGTTCGGCGAGGCTGGTCACGCCATAGCGCGGATCGGCGACGCCGCATGGTACGATGCCGGCGAAATGGCCGAGGTCGGGATCGACGTTGAGCGCGATGCCGTGCAGCGTCACCCAGCGCCGGAGCCGGATGCCGATGGCGGCGATCTTGTCCTCGTGCTGCGCGCCCTTGTCGGGCCGGCGCACCCAGACGCCGATGCGGTCCTCGCGCCGCACGCCCGCGACCGCGAAGGCGGCGAGCGTCCGGATGATCCATTCCTCGAGGTTGGCGACGTAGCGGCGCACATCGGGCGTGCGTCGTCTGAGATCGAGCATCGCATAGGCGACCCGCTGACCGGGGCCGTGATAGGTGAGCTGCCCGCCGCGCCCGCTTGCGTGCACCGGAAAACGTTCCTCGATGAGGTCGCCGGGCCGCGCGCTCGTGCCCGACGTATAGAGCGGCGGGTGTTCGAGCAGCCAGACCAGCTCCGGTGCGGTACCGGCCGCAACGGCGGCGGCCCGCGCGTCCATGGCGGCGACCGCCTCCGCATAGCCGACCGACCGCGTGCTCACCATCCATTCGACGGCGGCGAGCCCGGCCGCCGGCCTCATGCTGCCGGCAAGGGTGTTGCGCACGTTAACCACTCGTTCACCAGCCCGTGTCGTGTCCGCGGCAGCCATCCAACAGGACACGCCCGTGGCCACAATCGACAAGGTCTCGCTCGATATCGCGGTCGTGCTCGGCACGACGTCCATGCCGGTGCACCAGGTGCTCCAGCTCGGCCGCGGCGCCGTCATCGAGCTCGACTCGGGCGAGAACGACGAGGTCAGGATACTCGCCAACGACATGCCTGTCGCCACGGGCGCCGTGGTGGTGAGCGGCAACCGCATTGCAGTCGAGCTGAAGCAGATGCTGCCGCGCCGCCCCGACATGCGGTGAGGCGGCCGAATATTTCGCCGGCATGGCCCTCGATTGCCGTGACGGTCGGGACGGCGGCGTGACCAGCAGACCCGTGAATCCGTGAAAAGGCCCGCCGGAGAGCCCGCCCTTGTCCGCGCACATTCGATTTGTTACATGCTGCGCCGTCGCTTGAAGCCGGGTCTCCCGGCATTCCTCTCCACATGCGGTCGTGGCGGAATTGGTAG
>DATFRA010000156.1:0-13452 GCA_035263705.1 Allostellaceae bacterium | reverse complement strand
CGTCCACATAAATCCGCTGCATCGCGACAAGCTGCCGCGCACTGCGATGGAGGTCATGAACCGGATCAACGAGATCAGCTTCAACTCCTCGCTGATGCGCGAGATGCGCGCCATCAGCTTCGTCACGCGCCTTATCGACGAAGGCAAGGTGATCAGCAACGACCTGCGCCGCCTCTATATTCATGGCATCTCCGCCGAGGACGAGATGAACAAGCTCGGCGTCGCCAGCAAGCTCAACGGCGACTGGGGCTTTCTCACCCATCTCCGCGATATCGGCCGCACGTGCGCCGATACTTGGCTGACAGCGAATTTCGACCGGATTGGTCGGGAATCCACGGTGGACATCCGCCAGCAATACCTCTGAGGCGTCCTCGTGGCGGCATCGGCGCTCCTCCTCCCCGCATCGGCCTCCCCCAGCCGATTGGACGATGCCGCCAAGGATGTCACAGGCGAGCGCAGGCCCAGACCAAAGCGTCTGGGCCTGCGTCTCGCGCTTGCGATCCTCGTCTCCTCGACAGTGGCCCTCACCGCGTTGCTGATCCACCTATCGTGGTCCTACACGGCTCGGCAGAACGTCACGGACGTCGTGACGCAGCTCAATCGGCAGATCGTCGAGTCCATCCATCACGAGGTCCGTGGCGTGCTCGACGACGCCTGGTCGATGCAGGAGGCAGTGCGCTCGATCTTCTTCCAGGGCACGATCAGCACGACCGATGAATCCAAGCGGGAGTTCCTGTTCCTGTCACTGCTGCGCTCGCAGCCGAGCCTGTCCTGGATCTCGCTCGGTTTCCCCAACGGCGATTTCTTCGGCGCCCACAAAGTGAGCGATGACGAAATCGACATGGTGGAAGTCAAATGGGACGAGGCGCACCGGAGCGCCCAGCGCCGCATCGACTATTACGCGCCCGATGTCGGCGACATCATCTTCCGCAATCGCGAGATCGAGCCCAGCAGCTACGCCGCGACGGAGGAGGCGTGGTACCGGCAGGCCGTCGAGGAGAGCGGGCCGGGCTGGACGCACTCCGAGCATTTCCCGAGCAGCGATCGCCAGGCGGTCACGACCTCGCGCGCTCTCGAGGTGAACAACGCGTTCGCCGGTGTCATCGCGGTGGTGATCGAGCTCCAGCGCATCTCGCAATTCCTCATGACGGTGCAGGTTGGCAAGACGGGGACGGCCGTGATCTTGAATCGCAACGGAGACGTGATCGCCTCGGCGGATCCGCGCGCCCTCAAACAGCAAGAGGATGGCGTGATGCCCAGCCTGGAAGCGCTGGGCGACGTTAACGTGCAGCTTGGCGTCGTAAAGAAGGCCCTCACGAGCAGCGATCTCGACTTTGCCACGCTGGCGGCGGCGCGGCAGCTACGGATGCGCGGCGACGACCATCGGGACTATTTCGTCACCTTCGCTCCGCTCAAATTCGAGAATTGGGTTGTGGCGACGGTCATTCCCGGCAGCGACTTCCTCGCGACCATCGACCGCAGCGCGGATCTGCTGCTGATTGGCCTCGCGGCGCTGACGCTCGTCATGGCGGCGCTCGCGATTCTCACCGCCAATCGGCTGCTCGGGACGCCGCTTGCGCGCATCGCCGGCGAACTCCAGCACATCGAGAGCTTCGATCTCGCGGACGTGCAACATATTCCCTCGCGGCTGCGCGAGCTCGACGATCTCTCGAGCGCGCTCATGCAGATGAGCCGAGGCCTCGCCTCGTTCCAGAAATATATGCCGACGGCGCTCGTGCGCACCCTGGTGTCGCGCGGCATCGAGGCGCGGCCGGGCGGGCACCAGGAGACGCTCACGGTACTGTTCACGGACATCGCGGGGTTCACGAGCCTGTCGGAGCGGCTCGGCGACGAGGTCGTGGGCTCGCTGACGGAATATCTCGAGCTTGCCTCCGCCGCCATTCACGGCCGACACGGCACCATCGACAAATTCATCGGCGATGCCGTGATGGCGTTCTGGGGCGCGCCGGTGCCGAACGAGGGTCACGCGGTCGATGCTTGCGCGGCGGCGCTCGACCTACAGCGCCGGCTTGCCGAGCAGCGGCGCGAGGCAGCGCGCGCGGGACGGGCACCTCTCAATATTCGCATCGGCATCAACACCGGCCGAATGCTGGTCGGGAACATCGGCTCGCGCGAGCGCCTCAGTTACACCGTGATCGGCGATCCCGTGAACGTCGCCAGCCGGCTCGAGGCCGTGAACAAGCGCTACGGCACCGGGATCCTAATCGGCGAGGAAACGCGCGTCGCCGCAGGCGATGCCATTCTCGCGCGGCGGCTCGATCTGGTTGCCGTCTACGGCCGCATGCAGGGCTTGTGGATCTTCGAGTTGCTGGCCATCGCGGAGCCAGGCTCCGACACAATTCCCGAGTGGGTCTCGGCCTACGAGGCCGGGCTCGACGCCTACGCCGCGCGCGAGTGGCGCGCCGCCATCGCGCAGTTCGAGCGGGCGGACCGAGCGCGCGGCGCCGACCGCCCGTCACAGATCCTCCTCGACCGTTGCCGTCGATTGCTGGCCGAGCCACCGCCGTCGGATTGGACCCCCGTCCTGATGCTCGATGGCAAATAACCCGGAACTGCGCGGCGTCCCACGGCTTTCATGTCATACACCGGAGTCATCGCAACAATAGACACTCGGCATTTCCGCGGCGGCGGCCCTGCTCGTACCGTCATACTCGAACGAGGCCGCCGCGGTCTCGTTCTGCAAAACCGGATCTCAAAGGAGCATTCCCCGTGAAGACATCCCTCGTCGTCGCCTCTGCCGTTGCCGCGACCATCGCCCTGCCGCTGATCGCGAGCGCCGGTCCCGCGCCGGCGCCCGCCTTCAAGGCCGAGAAGTGTTTCGGCATCGCCGCCGCCGGCCAGAACGATTGCCAGACCGCCACGCACTCCTGCGCCGGAGAGTCCAAGAAGGCCGCTGCGGGCGATTCCTGGATCTATGTGCCCGCGGGTACCTGCGACAAGATCAACGGCGGCAGCCTCGCCGCGAAGAGCTGACACCGATGGAGAGGGGCGGTGCCATGGTACGGCACAAGATCACGACGCGCGATGGCCTGGCTGCGGCCGGCATCGGCCTGCGCTCGGCTCACGTGGCCGAGATCATGGAGACCCGCCCCGCCATCGGCTTTCTCGAGGTGCACGCCGAGAACTACATGACGGATTCGCCTGCGATCGGCGGGCTGGAGAAGCTGCGCCGCGACTACGCCATCAGCATCCACGGGGTCGGGCTATCGCTCGGCACCGCAGGCGCGCTCGATCGTCAGCACCTCTCGTGCCTGAGCACGTTGGTCGACCGCGTCGATCCCGATCTGGTCTCCGAGCATCTCTCGTGGAGCGCGTTGCCTGGCATTTACCTGAACGATCTGCTGCCCCTGCCCTACACGGAGGAGAGCCTCGAGATCGTCAGCGCGCACATCGACGAGGCACAAGCAGCGCTCGGGCGGCGACTCCTGATCGAGAACCCCTCGGCTTATCTGCGCTTCCGCCACTCGACCATCGCGGAAGGCGAGTTCCTGGCGGAACTCGTGCGCCGCACCGGCTGCGGCATCCTCTGCGACGTCAACAATCTCTACGTGAACGCCGACAATTTCGGCTTCGATCCCTGGGCCTATCTCGCGGCGCTTCCGGCGCGCGCGGTCGGCGAGATCCATCTCGCCGGCCACCATCGCGCCGACGTCGATGGCCGCACCATCCTGATCGACGATCACGGCTCCGCGGTCTCGAAGCCGGTATGGGACCTCTATGCCCACGCCCTCCACCACTTCGGCCCGAAACCGACGCTGATCGAGTGGGATTCACGGCTGCCTGCGCTCGGCGTGCTGCTCGGCGAGGCACGCTACGCCGACCGGATCAGCGCCATGACGGTGGCCGAGAGGAGGGCCCGTGCCTTCGCTTGAAGAGCTCCAGCGGGACATCTGCGATGTGATCTGCGGCGGCGACGAGGCGCACCTCCCGGATCTCGTCTCGGGCGACGGCATGGATCCAAGGGCGCGGCTGCGCATCTACCGCAATCACGCCATCATTACCCTGACGGACGCACTCAAGGCGACCTATCCGGTGATCTGCCGGCTGGTGAGCGACAGTTTCTTCGCCTACGCCGCGCACGAGTTCCTGCGCGGGCACATGCCGGCGCGTCCGAACCTTACAGACTACGGCGGCGAGTTCCCGGATTTCCTGGCGGAATTCCCGCCGTGTCGGGACTTGTCCTATCTCGCCGACGTCGCGCGGCTCGAATGGTCGATCAACGAGGCCCTGCATGCGGCGGGCATTCCCGCGATCGCGCGGACCGAGTTCTCCGGCATCTCTGCCGCCGATGCGCCGCGGCTTGTGCTGGCGCTGCACCCGAGCGTGAGATTCCTAAAATCGCGCT
Source organism: Allostellaceae bacterium (assembly GCA_035263705.1). Taxonomy (GTDB): domain Bacteria; phylum Pseudomonadota; class Alphaproteobacteria; order ATCC43930; family CGMCC-115725; genus DASZHJ01. The sequence continues at coordinate 9,086 of DATFRA010000156.1, read as the reverse complement.
GGCCGATCGAGCGTATCTGGCGCGCCAACCAGGCTGACGGCGATCCGGACCTCGCGATCGATCTCGATAGCGGTGAAGTCCGGCTGCAAATCCACCGCCGCGGGGACAAGGTGGCGTTGAAGTCGCTGACTGATTGCGAATGGGCGTTTCTTCGGGCCCTCGCCCGCGGCGAGACGCTCGCTGATGCGGCGGACGTCGCGCTCCGCACCGACCTGCTCTTCGATCTCACCGTCACACTCGGGACTCTTCTGGAGGAGGGCGGCGTGGTCGGCTTTCGCCTGAAGGAGGACTGAACCATGATGACTCGGACGGCATCCGCCCATCCGTCGGCTACCCCGATCGAGCGCATCGAGGCTCTGATCGACGGTCTGAGCTGCTTTCCGCTCGCAATCCTGCAGCTCCTGCTGCGGTTCAGCATCGCCTCGGTGTTCTGGCATTCCGGCATGACCAAGGTCGCGAGCTGGGACACCACCATCGCGCTGTTCCGCGACGAGTACATGGTGCCGATCTTGCCGCCGGAGATCGCCGCGAGCCTTGCGGCAGCCGCGGAGCTCACCTGCCCGGTGCTCCTGGTCGCGGGCCTCGCCACCCGGCTCGCGACGCTGCCGATGCTCGGCATGACCCTCGTGATCGAGGTCTTCGTCTATCCGGAGCAATGGATCGAGCATCTGATGTGGGCGTCGATCCTTGTCTTCATCCTGACGCGCGGGCCGGGTGCGCTGTCGCTCGACCACTTGATTGCGCGCAGGTTCCTGCGCGGCGGGAATAGATAAGATGGACGCTCTCTCGCCCCTCGAGACGCTCGCCGCGGCGTCTGGAGGAAGCTGCGAAAGTCCGGCGCGAGTGGTGATCGTGGGCGCGGGCTTCGCCGGCCTCACCGCCGCCAAGCGGCTGGGCAAGGCGCCGGTGAAGCTCACGGTGATCGACCGCCGCAACTACCATCTGTTCCAGCCGCTCCTTTACCAGGTCGCGACGGCCGGCCTGTCGCCCGCCGACATCGCCACGCCGATCCGGAGCATCCTGCGCCGGCAGCGGAACACCACGGTGCTGCTTGGCAAGGTAATGGGCATCGACAAGGACGCGCGTTTCGTTGAGATGGACGATCGCCGCATTCCCTATGACACGCTGATCGTCGCGACCGGCGCGCGGCACGCCTATTTCGGTCACGACGAGTGGGAGAGCGTGGCGCCCGGCCTCAAGAAGATCGACGACGCCACGGACATCCGCCGTCGCATCCTGACCGCTTTTGAGAGCGCGGAGACGACGGAGGACGAGGCAGAGCGCCGGCGGCTCCTGACCTTCGTCGTGATCGGCGCGGGACCGACGGGCGTCGAGCTCTCGGGCGCCATCGCCGAGCTCGCGCGCAAGGCGCTCGCCGCGGATTTTCGCAATATCGACCCGCGCGCGACCCGGGTCATGCTGGTGGAAGGCGGTCCTCGCGTGCTCGCGACCTTTCCGGAGAGCCTCTCGGCGGCCGCCCAGCGGTCGCTTGGGCGGCTCGGCGTCGAGGTCCGACTCGGCCAGCCCGTAACACGATGCGACGACGGCGGCGTCACGGTCGCCGGCGAGCGTATCGAGGCGCGCACCATTCTTTGGGCGGCCGGCGTTGCCGCCTCACCAGCGGCCAAATGGCTCGATGCGGAGGCGGACCGGGCGGGGCGCGTCAAGGTCGAGCCCGACCTCACGCTGCCCGGACACCCCGAGATCTTCGTCCTGGGCGATACCGCGACCGTCGGCGGAACCGATGGCAAACCGCTTCCGGGCATTGCGCCGGTCGCCAAGCAGCAAGGGCGATACGCCGCTGAGGTCACCCTGTCGCGCCTGGAGAGCCGACCAGCGCCTCCGGTCTTTCGTTATCGGCACCTGGGCAATCTCGCCACCGTCGGCCGCAAGGTGGCCGTTGCGGACTTCGGCTTTACGCGCCTCCACGGCCGGCTCGCCTGGCTGCTTTGGGGTCTGGTCCATGTGTACTTCCTGATCGGGTTCCGTAACCGGCTGGCGGTGCTGCTGGACTGGCTCTGGGCCTATGTCACGTTTCAACGAGGCTCGCGTCTCATCACGGGACCGATGACCGGCTAAGATAGGCGAGGAATCTGCAAGGCCTGAGCATGGAGCTGTTCCAAGTCCGCTATTTCCTGGCGCTCGCGAAGACGCTCAACTTCACGCGCGCGGCCGAGGCCTCCAACGTGTCGCAGCCCGCCTTGACTCGCGCGATCCAGAAGCTCGAGGAGGAGCTCGGCGGACCGCTGATCTATCGTGAGCGTAGCCTCACCCAGCTCACCGAGCTCGGCCGCGTTATGCTGCCGCATCTGGAAACCGCCTACGGCGCGGCCGAGGCCGCAACCAAGCAGGCAGCGGCTTTCAATCGGCGGGAGTTCTCGCCGCTTCGCTTGGGCCTCGGCATGACGATCTCGGCGCAGATCCTGCGGCCGGCGCTCCGCGAGCTGGAGAACCGGGTCAAGGCATTCGAGCTCTCGATCGCCGAGGGCGGATGGGCGGAGCTTTCCTCGAAGATGCTCGAAGGCGAGCTCGACGCGGCCGTGATCGCCGAACCGGATAAGCTGCCCGAGCGCCTCAACCGGTGGCCGCTGTTCGAGGACCGGTATGTCGTGCTGTGCCCGGCCGGACATCGTCTGGCGGCGCTCAGCGAGGTTCCCGTCGCGGCACTTGCCGGGGAATGTGTGCTAGTGCGCGCAAGCAGGGGCTGCGATTTCGAGCAGACGCTCGACAGGCTCTGCATCGCGGCGGATGTCAAGCCGCTCACGCGCCACACGGGATCGAGCGAGGATCATATCCAGGAGATGGTCGCCGCCGGGCTAGGGGTCGCGATCGGGGCGGCCCATCAGCCCATTGCCCCCGATCTCGTGGCCCGCCCGCTCGCCGATAGCACAGCGGTACGGCGAATCGTTCTTACCGCCGTGGGGGGTCGGCAGCATGGACCCGCACTGGCGCTTTTCCTCAAGCTGATGCGGGCACGCGACTGGACCGTAGTGTCCCGGCCGGGAGCATCGAAATCATGATTGCAAAGCATTGGAATCGAATGGGATGCGCACGCACATCAGAATTTTCGGTATGCATGAGTGACCGCCTCTAGCGAGACGACACCGATGTCACTGAAAGACGACCTGGACAAAATCCGCGCCCGCGGCAACGCCGACGAGCGCATCCGCTTGGCCTATGAGGCGGTGGTACGCCAACTCGGCCGCGCTGAGACGGCCGATCGCGCACTCAGGGCCGGCGACACCATCCCGAGCTTCATGCTGCCCAATGCCGAAGGGCACATCGTGTTTTCGGATGAGCTGCTGAAGAGGGGACCGCTGGTAGTGAATTTCTTCCGCGGGAACTGGTGCCCCTATTGCCGACGCACGCTGGAGGCGCTGGAGACGGCCTTGCCGGATATCACCGCGTCGGGCGGGCAGCTGGTGGCACTGACGCCAGACACCGGCGGCCACCTTGCCGCCACCAAGCGCGACCATCGCCTGACCTATGAGGTGCTCTCGGACGTTGATGGGGCGGTCGGACTGCAGTTCGGCGTGCTCTTCCGCGCGCCCGATCCCTACCGCGAGCTGCTTGCCGGCAGGGGCGTCAATCTCCCCGCCCGCCACGGGAACGAGGGCTGGTTCATTCCGATGCCCGCCACCTTCGTCGTCGACCAGCAGGCCGTGATCCGTTACGCCTTCGTCAACGTCGACTTCACGCGACGCGCGGAGCCCGCGGAAATCGTGCGGGTGCTGCGAACTCTAACCTAGATTGCCGCAGGGCCGGCGACGACCGAATGCTCGCCGTGGCGTAAATCGCCATCGTCACGGGTTCGGGATGGCTATTGGACTTGATTGAGGAAATCGCAAACCAAGCCGGCTGACGGCCCGGCGCTGGTTATGAGAAACAGATGGCCATCGTCGATGGTTACCAGGCGGGCGTTCGGGATGAGTTTCGCGAGGATGCGTCCATTAGCCACCGGCACGAGCGGATCGTCCGTCGCGGCCATCACGAGCGTCGGCTGGGAGAGGAAAGGGAGCCACGGCAGGCTGCTCCAACCGAAGCCGGCGAGCAGCTGCAGGTAATAGCCGTAGTCGCTGGACCAGCTGACGTGGCGGAGGTGCTCGAACGCAAGCTCCGGCGAGTGGCGAAAGGCGCCGCCATAAATCTCGCCGGCGACGCGTCTCATGTAGCCGGGATCGCGGTAGCGCCGCGGCGTTGCCATCTTGAGGAGCGCCGAGAGTTTGCCCGGCACCATGAGGTGGCCGGGCGACGTCGCCGCGAGAACCAGGCGCCGGCAGCGCGCCGCGTGCTGGAATGCGAACTGCTGCGCGAGCGCGCCGCCCCAGGATACGCCCAGCACGTCCACCCGCTCGTGCCCCAGCCGGTCGAGCAGGCGGGCGCTCAGCCTCGCCAAGGTCCATGGACGATAAGGCAGCCTCGGCGCGGGCGAGCCGCCGACACCGGGCACGTCGAAGACGATCGCCTCCGCGTCCTCCAGAGCCGCCACAAACGGCTCGACCAGTTCGATGCTGGCGCCGATCCCGTTGAAGAGCAGGAGCGGCGGGCGCGTCCCGTCGCCGCGCCGAACGCCGACGCGCAGGACCTGGCCGTCGACGTCGTGGAGGCCGACCTCCACCTAGGTCTCCATGACGTACTCGCCGGGCGCGTCGCCGAGGGTCGAATGGCTGCCGCCGCCTAAGGCCGCCGGCGCCGCGGTCATGTCGCCCGAGCGGGCCTTGATCCACGCGAGCCAGTGCGGCCACCAGCTTCCGGCATGCTTTTGCGCCTGCTCGAGCCATGCCTCGGGAGCGGCCTGCTGCGGCGCGCCGGCCCAGAACATGGCCTTGGGATTGCCGGGTGGATTGATCAGGCTCTGGATGTGGCCGCTGTTGGCGAGCACGAAGGTACTGCGCTCGCCGTAGAGCCTCGCGGTGGTGTAGCACCCCTGCCACGGCGTAATGTGGTCGGTGATCCCCGCGACGACGTAGCTGTCGAGGTCGAGGCGCCGCATGTCGAGCGGCCTGCCGCACACCTCGAGCCGCCCGGGATTGACGTAGGGATTGCTCTCGATGAGGTCGAGGAAGTCGCCATGCAGCCGCGCCGGAAGCCGCGTCGTGTCGTTGTTCCAGTAGAGGATGTCGAAGGCGGGCGGCGCGTTCCCCATCAGGTAATTGTTGACCCAGTAGTTCCAGATCAGGTCGTTGGGCCGCATCCACGCGAACATGCGCGCGAGCTCGCGCCCTTCGACCACGCCCTTGAGCGACGATGCGGCCTTCGCCGCGGCCATCGACTCCGGCGTGATGAACATGCCGGCCGTCGTGCCGCGCGCCGCCGCCATGTCGAGCAGGCAGACGGCGATGGTGGCGCTGTGCACCTTCGGCTCCTCGCGGGCCGCGAGGTTCGCGAGGAACGCCGAGACGGTGATGCCGCCCGAGCACGACCCCCAGATGTTGACGTCCGCCGAGCCCGTGATGTCTCGCATCGCGTCGACGGCCTCCTCGAGGGCGCCGACATAGGTGTCGAGGCCGAAATCGCCGTCATCGGGCGTCGGGTTCTTCCAACTGATCGCGAAGGTCTGCAGGCCGCCCTCGAGCGCAAACCGGACGATGCTCTTCTCGGGCACCAGGTCGAACACATAGAACTTGTTGATCTGCGGCGGCGCGATCAGCAGTGGCCGCTGGTGCGCCTTGTCGCCGACCGGCCGATACTGGATGAGTTCCATCACGGGCGTGCGGAGCACGACCGCGCCTGGCGTGGTCGCGAGATTCTTGCCAACGCCGAATTTCCGGCTGTCGACCTGCGCCGGCAGGCCGCCATTGCGCACGAGGTCGGTGATGAAATTCTCCAGGCCATTGACAAGGCTCTTGCCGCCCGTGTCGATCAGCTTCTTGAGCGCCGCCGGGTTTCCGGCAAGCGAGTTGGTGGGCGACATCGCGTCCACGAAAAGCGAGACGACGAAGCGCGCCCGGTCGGCATCGCGCTTCTCCATGTCCGCCTCGTCCACGAACCGATTGAGCGCGCCGCCCCAGGCCAGATAGCATTGGGCGAGCCCGCGGTAGAGGGCGCTTTCGGTCCACGCCGGATCGGCGAAACGCTTGTCCTTGGCGTCGGGCGCGAGCTTGGAGCCGCCGGCCGCGATGCGGCCGAGCTCGCCGAGAAAGGACAAGTACTCCTGCGCGACGACGCCGGGCTTCGCCGCCATTCGGCCGAGCAGCACGCGTGCGGAGTCCAGCAAGTCCTGGCCGCGCACGCCGACCAGCGGATTGGCCGCGAGCGTGGGCTGCGTCACGGGCTCCGCGGTATGGGGAATCTCACGAGGCATGGACAGCACTCCTTGCGATCAGCATGCAGAGCAGTTCCGCGACCAGGGCGGGCTTCGGCTGGTTCTCGATCTCGAGCGCACAGTGCAGCTTGAGAAGCAGCCGTCCGCCGTCCTGGGGCTCGGCCGAAAGGAGCTTCGCCCGGCAGCGCGCACGCGCGCCCGCCTTGACAGGCGCGATGAACCGGACCTTGTCGAGACCGTAATTGAGCCCGGTGGCCGCGTCCGGCGGGATCACGCCGAGCTCCTGCACCATCGCGGCGATCAGCGAGAGGGCGAGGTAGCCATGGGCCACCGGGCCGCCGAACGGGCTCTCTCGCCTGGCGCGCTCGACGTCCACGTGGATCCATTGCCGGTCGCCCGTGCAGGTCGCGAACCGATCGATCCGCTCCTGATCCACGGCGACCCAGTCCGATGCGCCCAGCTCTTGGCCGACGAACTGCGGGGCCGTCGTCATCGTGTAGTTCGGAATGGCCATGGCACTTGCCTCCGCCTCAGGGAATCGCGCGCAGGTCTTTGCGCAGGATCTTGCCGACGGCCGATTTGGGCAGCGCATCAAGGAAGCGGACTTCCTTCGGCACCTTGTAGGCCGCGAGCTCGCGCCGGCAGTGGGCGATGACCTGCTCTTCGGTGAGCGTCGCGCCCGGCGACCGTGCCACGAACAAGCGCACGGCCTCGCCGGTCTTCTCGTCTGGCCGTCCGACGCAGGCGCATTCGGCGACGCCGGTGCAGGCCGCCGCGATTGCCTCCACCTCGTTCGGATACACGTTGAAGCCCGAGACGATGATCATGTCCTTCTTGCGGTCGACGACCTTGAGGAAGCCTTTCTCGTCGAAGACGCCGATATCGCCGGTGCGGAAATAGCCGTCAGCGGTGAAGGCGGCGGCGTTGGCCTCGGGCTTCTGCCAATAGCCGCGGGTGACTTGTGGGCCCTTGGCGCAGATCTCGCCGGCCTCGCCGAGCGCCGCTTCCGTCCCCTCCGCGGTGACGAGCCTGATGTCGGTCGAGGGGAACGGCAGCCCCACCGTCGCCGAAAAGCCCTCGCGCGTCATCGGATTGAGGGTGAGGACCGGCGAGGTCTCGGAGAGCCCGTAGCCCTCGAGGATATTGCGGCCGGTGAGCGCGTTCCACCGCGCGGACGTGGTCGGAAGCACGGCGGCTCCGCCGCCGATCGCGGCGCGCAGCCGGGAGAAATCCACGGTGCCGATCTGCGGATGCGCCGATAGCCCGGCATAGAGCGTGTTGACGCCCGTGAAGACCGTACAGCGCGCGGCCCGCAGGATCTCGATGAAGCTCCCCATGTCGCGCGGATTGGGCACCAGCCAGTTCTCCGCGCCGACGGAGAAGTAGGTGATGAAATTCACCATCAAGGCGAAGATGTGATAGAGCGGCAGCGCGGTGACCACGACCTCCTCGCCCGGGCGGATCGCGTCGAGCATGAACGCCTTGAACTGCTCCGTATTGGCGACGAGGTTCCGATGGGAGAGCGCGGCGCCCTTCGAAAGCCCGGTGGTCCCGCCCGTATATTGCAGGAACAGCAAATCCTCGCCGCGGAGCGGCACCGGCGCGAAGCCGAGGTCCGCGCCCTCCGCGAGCGCGCTGCCGAACGCGATGGCGTTCTTTATCCGGCCATCGACGGGCGGGCTCGCGAGCATGGCGCCGGTCCCGTCGCCGAGACCCACGCTGATCACGTGTTTGATCGCGGTCTTGCTGATGATCTCGGCGAGCGTCCCGGAGACGCCAGCGAAGATCACAATGATCTCGGCGCCGGCGTCGTTGAGCTGGTGCTCGAGCTCGCGCGGCGTGTAGAGCGGATTCACGTTCACCTGCGCGGCGCCCGCGCGCAGGATCCCCAGCATGGCGAGCGGGAAGGCCGGGATGTTGGGCAGCATCACCGCGATGCGATCGCCCTTCGAGACGCCGAGCCTCTTCTGCAGGTAGGCCGCGAAGTCGCGCGACAGCCGGTCGGTGTCGCCATAGGTCAGCGTCTGACCGAAGCAGCGAAACGCCGGCTTGTCCCGATAGCGCTGCATCGCCTGCTCCAGCATCGCGACCACCGAGGCGTGCGCTTCGGGATCGATCTCGGCGGGAATTCGCGGGTCGTACGAGGCGAGCCAATGCCGATTTGACATGTTTCCTCCTTGCTGAGCCTTGCCCGAAGCCCGCCCGGCGGCTCCGGGTACGCATTCCGAAAATCGCCCTGCGGACTGCGGTTCCATGGCATGCTTCACGAAAGGGTTGCGCGACGTTGCCAGGTCCAGGTCAAGAACGGTCCGTACGCTAGGACGCTAGACCGGGGCGCCGCTCGTGTCAGTGACCGAGGCGGCCAATCTATTAGCCGAAGAGTGCCAACCTGCGCCGCTGGGAGGGGCGGAGGATGAGCAAGCCGACGACGGCCGCCATCTGGGTGAAAGGTATCGCGGAGATGCTGGCCGCGGAAGGCCTCGACGTGCGTGCGCTGCTGGCCGAGGCCGGGATCGAGCGCGCGGAGCTCGAGGCTCCCGCGGGGCGCCTGCCGTCGGAGCGGATCAGCCAGCTCTGGGAGCTCGCCGCCGAGCGCTCGGGCAATCCCGCGATCGGGCTCGCCCAGCATCGGATCGCGCGGCCCGCGAGCTTCGACGTGGTCGGTTACACCATGATGTCGTGCGCCGATTTGCGCGCCGCCTTCGAGCGCCTCATTCGCTATCTGCTCATCCTCAGCGACGCCCTCACCATGACGATGAGCGAGGAACGTGCGGGTTGCCGCGTGAGCTTCGTTCTCCTGGGCGGCAACCGGCCGGTGCCG
>DATFRA010000155.1:0-6334 GCA_035263705.1 Allostellaceae bacterium | reverse complement strand
GGGCTCGGTGGCGCCGGAAGCGTTGAAGACGATGCCGAGCGAGCGCGCGAGCGCCTCGGCCTCCGCGATCAGCCCGCGTTCCGGCCCATTCACCTGCTCGAACAGCGCCGATTCCGGCCGCGCCAGGCCCTGCCCCTCGGGAAAGTAGACAAGACGCTGAAGATAGACCTCGCGGACGCCGATGTGGGCCGCCAGGCGGACGAAGGCCGGCAGCTCCGCCAGCGTCTCCCTGAGGCCGGTCAGCCAGAGCGAGACCCGCGGTGTCTCGCGCCTCGATGCCGCTTGCATCGCAGTGAAAGCGCGCACATTGCGCACGATGCGGTCGAACATGTCGCGGCCGCGGACGAGCGCGAAGGAGCGCGCCTCGGCCGCGTCGAGCGAGACACGGAGCTCGTCCAATCCGGAATCGACGAGCTCCTGGCCTTTGCGACGCGTAAGCAGCGTACCATTGGTATTGAACAGCACGTAGGTGCCGCGGTCCTTGAGGTAGCGGACCATGCGCGGCAGCGCGCGCACCATCATCGGCTCGCCAACGCCATGGAGGACGACCCGGGCGATCCTCGGGAACTGGTCGACGATCGACGTGAAGAGCTCCCAGCTCATATCGGCGGGTGTCTCGAGGTCCTCGAAGGTTCGCGGACAGGTCGTGCACAGGAGATTGCAGCGGTTCGTTGTCTCGAGATAGAGACACACCGGTTCGACCTCGGCGACGGCACCGCGGCCTTCGGCGATATGATCGAAGTATCGCGCGGGACCCTGCAGCCGGTCGATGGCAGCGGCTGTCTCGGCGCTCACGCTTCCACCTTGATCCAATGTGCACCGGCGCGCGCAACCCGACGCCACAGCTCCAGACACGCAAGGGCGGCAAAGGGCCCATAGATCGCGGCTTCGAACACCGTCCTGGCGCCCTCGGGATCGGGCCCGCCAGGCACGAAGTAGAGCAGCGGACTGGTGACCGTCAAATAAAGCACCGACGGGAAGGGCGCGAAGCAAAGGAACGGCACGATCCAAGAGAAGTACCAGGGATAATGCGGCGAGAGCAGAACAGTCGCCCCGACCGCCAAGGCCGTGGCCGAGGCGATGCCATGATCGGCGGCTCTATCCCTCTGCACGGCATAAATCGCGAGCGCCGCGAGGGCCGCGGCCGCGAACGCCAGATAGGGCGCGACGCCAAGGCCGTCGAGCGGCGGCACGACCCGTCTCAGGAGAGTCCACAGAAAGAAGCCCGAGCCGTTCTGCAACCCCTCCTCGCTCACATAGCCGGACAGGAAACCGAAGACGGACGTACCCCCACTCAGGAAGGGCAGATAGGCGACAACAACCGTCGCCACCGCCGCCGCCGGCATCTTCCAGTCCCAGCGACGATAGAGCGCGGGAAAGACGACCGCGGGAAAGAATTTCACTAGCGCCGCGGCGGCCAGCGCGCTCCCCGTGAGCCAAGCCGCCTCGCGCCGGCGCGCCCAGAGCGCAAGCGTCACGAAGGCAACCACGGCCGCATCGATATGCCCACTTCCGGCAAACTCCCACAGCGCGAGTGGATGCCACGCATAGATGAGGATTCGCTCGCGCGGCAAATCAAGGAGCACCAGGAGTTTGAGCAGCAATACCACGCCCGCCAATTCGAAGGCGATCATCGTGGCCCTCATCCAGGTCAGCGATTCGCTCACGCGCGTGGCGATGAAGAAGATGTATTCCGCGACCGGCGGATAGATTGTCGGCGCGTAAGTGCTGCGATTGACGTTGGGGAAGATCGTATCGTCCCGCAACGCCGCCAGGTGCGGATCGACCGGAACATAGCGATAGGGATTGATGCCGGCGGCTTCGACCCGGCCATCCCAGACATAGCGATTGACGTCATCGGAGAGATAGGGTGGTGCGAGAAGAACGCCGATGCGCATCAGCGCCGCGACCGCGAGGATTCCCACCAAGGCGCGCCGGGAGAGTCCGCCACGCCACGTCAGGGCGACCGCGGCCAGATAGAGCGCTCCCTGCGCGAGTTCGAGGATGATGAAGCCGCTATGGGCGTTCTGGTGCTGAAGGAGCAGCCCGATGCCGGTCAGGGCCAGAATCGACGCGCCGAGCGCGACCAGGATCGCGATGCGCGAGGGTCCCGTCTTCATGGCGCGATTCGCTCGATCGTCGTGGAGTCGACGCCCAGACGCTCGCCGGCCCCCGACTCTGCGAGGCCGCGCAGATAGGCGCTGGTATCGGGCGCGGCATAGCCCTGACGGCCGCAGTCGGGCGGCGGCCGCCCCGTCAAAATCTCGTGACACAGCCAGCGCAGGGACGTCTCATCGTCGACGTCGTACCACGACGGAAGCGTCACGACATCGAGCCCGATGCCCGCGGCTCGTTCGACGGTCTGGCGGAACACCCGTTCCGTGCTCCAGTCAATGTCCTCGAACAGTCGCCGGTGCGGCTGCTTCAGACCGATGAGGTAGTAGCCGCCGTCGGAAGCAGGGCCGAGGACGACCCGATCGCCGGGCGCGCGGAGCGCCTCGGTTGCCTGGACCAGGATCGACGTTGGAAGCGTCGGGCTGTCCGCATTCACGAGGCACGCCCCGCCGTAGCCGGCTGCCAGGAGATCCTCCGTGGCGTCGAGTAGGCTAAAGCCCAACCCGATCCGCCGCGATGGCAGCAGGCAAATCTCCGGCGGGACCAGCGCGCGAAATAATCCCTCTGACCCCGGTGGCGAATAGGCGATGTAGCCGGCAACCGGAACGCTCCTGGACGCTGCCATGAAATTGCCGGCGATATCCTTTAGGAAGCAGGTGCTGAGGATTGCCGCCTCTTCCGCCCGAAGCGGCGGAACGAGACGCGTCTTCACCTCGCCGCTCCGTGGCGCCTTGGCCATTACGGCCAACGCGCAGACGCCCGCGCGGTGCGCCTCGTCCGTCGGCACCCTTGCCTCCTCTCACGTGAGCGCCCGCGAGGAGCGTCACCTTATCTTTCGCGCAGCGTGGTCGAAAGGTTACTGTGCCAAAACGGTCGGCGGCAAGCGGCCGCGGCTCATCCAGGGCCGCAACGGCCGGCCCGTGGTTCCACGGAGGATCAGCTCGCCATCGCCTGCTCGAGCGAGCGCTCCATGATCTCGAGTCCCTCTTCGACCACGGCATCACCCGCTGTCAAGGGGACCAGGACGCGGGCCACGTTCCCATAAACACCACAGGTGAGCAGCAGGAGCCCATTCTCGAGGCTCTTCTCCGCCCAGCGCTTGGTGAGCGCGGCGGCCGGCGTCTTGGTGGTGCGGTCTTCCACCAGCTCGATCGCGACCATGCCGCCGAGACCGCGCACCTCGCCGATGCAGGGGAAACGGTTGGATGCCGCGAGCGCGTTCATGCGGCGCATGATCTGCTCGCCGATCTTGCTGCTGCGCTCGAGTAGGTTCTCCTCCTCAAACACCTCCAGCACGGCGAGTGCGCCCGCGCAAGCGACGGGGTTGCCGGCGTAGGTGCCGCCGAGTCCGCCGGGATCGACCGCGTCCATCACGGCCGCGCGCCCCGTCACGGCCGAGAGCGGCATGCCGCCCGCTAGACTCTTCGCCATGGTGATGAGATCGGGCGCCACGCCGGAATGCTCGACCGCAAACATCTTGCCGGTACGCCCGAAGCCGCACTGGATCTCGTCGACAATGAGCAGGATGCCATGCTTATCGCAGACCTTGCGGAGCTCGCGCAGGAACTCGAAGGGTGCGACGTAGAAGCCGCCCTCGCCCTGTACCGGCTCGATCACCATAGCGGCTACCCGCGTGGGCTCGACGTCCGCCTTGAACAGGAACTCGAGCGCACGGAGCGAATCCTCCGCGGTCACGTCGTGGAACTTGTTCGGATAGGGGACGTGATAAACCTCGCCCGGGAAGGGGCCGAAGCCTCGCTTGTACGGATCGACCTTGCCGGTGAGCGCCATGGTCATGAGCGTGCGGCCGTGGAAGCCGCCGACGAAGGAGATGATCGCCGGACGCTTGGTGGCATTGCGGGCGATCTTAACCGCGTTCTCAATCGCCTCCGCGCCGGTGGTGAGGAAAATGGTCTTGTTCGGGCCCTTGCTGGGCGCGAGGCGGTTCAGTCGCTCCGCGAGCGCGATATAGGGCTCGTAGGGTGTCACCTGGAAGCAGGGGTGCGTGAAGCGCTGGAGCTGCGCCTCGATCGCCTTCATCACCTTGGGATGGCGGTGCCCGGTGTTCAGCACCGCGATGCCGCCCGCGAAGTCGATGTAGCGCTTACCTTCGACATCCCAAAGCTCGGCGTTCTCCGCCCGCGCCGCGAACACGGCGGTGGCGCTCGCCACCCCCCGCGGCACGGCATTATTGCGACGCTCCAGGAGCTCGCTGTTGGTCGACATCACCTTCCCCTCTTGCTTGCGTCCGTTGGCCTCGTATAGGTAGCCGAGCCCGTCCCGCTTGCCAACCCGCTGCATCGGAACTCCCTCATGCCGAAAACCCGCATATTCATCACCTCACCACTCGAGCCGGAGCTCGTCGATCGTATCCGCGCCGTCGATCCCGCGAAGCTCGAGGTTGACTATCAGCCGGACCTCCTGCCGTCGACGCGCTATATCGGGGACCACGTCGGCGCGCCGTTTCGGCGCACCGAGGCCCAGCAGCGGCGATGGCTCGAGGCGCTCGCTGCAGCGGAAGTCCTGTGGGACGTGCCGCGCAACGTCGAGCAGCTCGCAGCGGCACGGAAGCTCCGCTGGGTGCAGCAGACCAGCACCGGCGTCGGCCAGCTCATGAAGAGCCTGGGGCTGCGGCCGGAGGTGCTGGTGACGACGGCGCGCGGCGTCCACGCGACGCCCCTCGGGGAATTCGTGTTCATGGTACTGCTGGCGCATTGGCGCGGCCTCGGCCATCTGCAGGCCGAGCAGCGCCTGCATCGCTGGACCCGCTATTGCGGCGAGGGACTCGCGGGACGCCGGCTGGTCGTCATCGGCGCCGGCGATCTCGCCCGGGGTCTCGCGCAGCGGGCGCGCGCCTTCGAGATGACCACCACTGTGGTGGGCCGCGACGTGACTAAGAGCCGGACGCACAACGCGCTCTTCCACGAGATTCGGCCACGCTCCGAGCTTCACGCGGCACTCCCCGGCGCGGACGCGGTGGTGGTCACGGTTCCGCACACGCCCGAGACAGAGGGCATGATTGACCGTGCTGCCTTCGCCGCGATGAAGCCGGGCGTGGTGTTCGTCAACATCGCGCGCGGCCAAGTGATCGACGAGGCGGCGCTCCTCGACGGTCTCAAGAGCGGCCGTATCGGCTTCGCCGCGATCGATGTCGCTAAGACCGAGCCGCTCCCGCCGGAGAGCCCGTTCTGGGACCTGCCCAACGTTCTGATCAGCCCGCATTCCGCGAGCACCGTCGTGGGCGAGAATGAGGCCATCACCGAGATCTTTTGCTGGAACCTACGCTGCTGGCTCGACGGCCGCCTCGGCGAGATGCGCAATGTGCTCGACAAGGAGCGGATGTATTGACCGAGCGTTCCAGGGCTTCTAAGGCGGAGTACGTCCGCGTTGCCGAGAGGCTCCGGGTCGCGCCATGAACAAACGGCGGGTCCGGGCCCCGGGATCAGGTCGCCGAGGGTTTGCCGGGCGCGCGAGGCACTTGTCCGAGCAACTGGCTGCGGTACTGCGCTGGCGATCGATCGAACCAGCGCCTGCAGGCCCGGAAGAAGCTGCTCTGGTCGGCAAAGCCGAGCAGGTAGGCCGCCTGCGCAAGCGAGAGATGAAGCCGCCCGAGATATTGCTCCGCGAGCTCGCGGCGCGTGTCGTCGAGAAGCTGCCCGAAAGACGTCGCTTCCTCCTCAAGGCGCCGCTGCAGGGTGCGCTCGCTCATGCCCAGCTCGCCCGCGACCTGATCCCGCCGCGGCTCGCCGTCGGGCAAGCGGCGGATGATCACCTCACGCGCCCGATAGCTGGTCTCGGCGTGATCGAAACGCCGGAGGTAGTCGCCGGCAAAGCGCTCATGCAGCTCGGCCAGGACCGGGCTGGAGGTGGGCAGCGGCGTGCCGAGGTCGGCGCTTGCAAAGAGCAGGCTGTTGCGCGGCGCGTCGAAGGAGACCGGGCAGCGGAAGGCGGCGCGGTAGGGCTCGAGATCGAGCGGTGCGGGATACACCAATTCGACCCCGACCGGGTGCACCTCGCGCCCGGTGATCCAGCGGCAAAAGCCGATCACCGTGACGAAAATGAACTCGATGCGCTGGCGCGGCACCGGCCGGTTGCCGCCCAGGAGAACGAAGCTCACGCGGCAACCCGCACGTTCCTCGCTCATCGTCATGGTGAGGGCGTCGCTGAGGATGAGCAGATAGCGAATGAGGCGCTCGAAGGCGGCGCGCAAATCGGCGCA
>DATFRA010000154.1:0-3690 GCA_035263705.1 Allostellaceae bacterium | reverse complement strand
CTTCTCGGCGAGGTCGCGCAGCAGCCGCGCTTGCTCTCGCAGCATTCTCGAGCGTGCCATATCGGACGAACGATCAGCCCGGCCATAGGTTCGGTGGGTTCTGAGTGTCGCGAGTGTGGCACCGCTGGGTCACCCCGCCGCGGGCGGGCGCTGCGTAATTCCGGATGCGATCGAGCCACTTTTCATTCGTCATGGCCGGACTTGTTCCGGCCATCCACGTTTTCCCGGCGGCAAAAGAACACGTGGATGCCCGGCACGGGGGCCGGGCATGACGCGGGCCGGAAGCATCCGAACTGCACGGGATCCGCTCCGGCAGACAGCGGCGATGCCGGAGCGCTTCAGCTCGACTCCGGCTTGCGCGATCGGGCGAGGCCGAGCGGCACCATCAGGGCACCGAGCAACAATGGCGGCACGACGTTCGCCTCGATCAGCTTCGGCCAGTCGATCGCCTCGCTGAGGTCGAACCAGCCCCAGAGTACGCTGCGGTACCGGCTGATCACGAAGACGAGCAGCAGGTCGAGGCCGACGATCCAGCCGAGCGACAGCACGGCCCAGAGCCTCAGGACTCCCCTCTGCCCGTTCATGCGAGCCCTCGCCTGCAAGACAAAAGCAAGAGGGCCCGCCGCTCTCGCGTCGAGCCCTCTCGAGTATGCCGTTCCCTTACCAGATCAATCCGGATTCGTCAAGAACAAAACCGGACCAAGCTCAGTAGCACGGCGACGGTCCGTTGATGGAACTCGGCGAGCTGAGGCCGCCCAGCAAGGCGCCGCCGGCCGCGCCGGCGATCGCGCCGGTCGCGGGGTGGCCCGCGATCGCGCCGATGACCGCGCCACCGGCCGCGCCGACGCCGGCACCGGTGAGTGCGCGGCAGCCCGGCGTCTGACCGCAGGCCGCGAGAGAAAGCGAGCCGACCAGCAGAACAGCCAAGGTCAATTTCGCGCGCATGGATCGTCTCCTTCCATAGGGGATTCCGCGCCGCGATGGGCGACGTGGCTTGCCCATAGAACGTAGGCCGCGCCTGGAATCTGCGGTGGCAAACCCGTGACCTCACCCACCCTGGCGGAAAGACTTGTGGCGAAACGGCGGCGCCGCGTTGACGGCGGCGCGTCGCTTGGACTAGAGGCTATGCGCCGCCACTCGGCGCGGTCACATGGAAGGGGGAGGACGGAATGAGCATTCTCGCTTGGCTCGTGCTTGGCTTGGTCGCGGGCTTCGTCGCCAGCAAGATCGTCAACAAGTCCGGCGAGGGGCTGATCCGCGACCTCATCCTCGGCGTCATCGGCGCCTTCGTCGGCGGCTGGATCATGGAGACCTTCGGCAAGGCGGGCGTCAGCGGCCTCAACCTCTACAGTTTCATCGTGGCGATCGTGGGCTCGGTCATCGTGCTCGTGGTCTTCCACGCGATCCGGCGAGTGGTCTAGCGTCCGACGCCGCTGCCGAGGATCGACGGTCGAGCGAGATCGCATCGGGCCACGGGCATCGGACGGAACGACGGCGATCTTGGTTGCGGCAAAACGTCAGGGACTCGCGACGATGGCGCCGGCCGGCGATCACGACAGCGCAAGGGATCGGGAGTGGTCGGCACTGATGGCCGCGGCCCAGAACGGCGACCGCGCCGCTTATGAGCGCCTGCTGCGCGAGATCTTGCCGTTCCTGCGCGCGCTCGCGGCGCGCCAGCATCGCACGCCCGATCGCGTCGAGGACGTCGTGCAGGACGTGCTGCTGACGGTGCACCGCGTGCGCCACACCTACGATCCCGGGCGCCCCATCGGTCCCTGGCTCGCCGCGATCGCCCGGCGCCGCTCCATCGATGCGCTCCGCCGGCGCGGCCGCACCGAGGTGGCCGAGGTCGCGGACGAGCGGGCCTACGAAACCTTCGCGGACCCTCGAGCGAAAGAGGAAATGGAGGCGCGCGAGCGCGCCGGCGACTTGGGTCCGGCGATCGCGAGCCTGCCGCGGGGACAACGAGAGGCGCTGGAGCTCCTGAAGCTCAGGCAGCTCTCGCTTGCCGAGGCGTCGCGGGCGAGCGGTAAGTCCGTGGCGTCCCTCAAGGTGAGCGTGCACCGGGCGATCCGTGCGCTCAGGGCGCAGCTGAAGGGAGACAAACGGTGAGCGATGCGACGGACCGGCTGATCGAGCGCCTCTCGGCGGAGGCCGGGCCGGTGCATCGCCTGCCGCCGCCGGCGCGGCGCGCGATGCTCTGGCTGCTCGCGGTCGCGGTGCTGGCGGCGATCGTCATCGCGGTGTTCTCCGACCTCGGCGTGTTCGCCCGCCGGGCGCGGGACCCGCAGCTGGCGCTCGACATGATCGCCACGCTGCTGACGGGCATCGCGGCGGTGATCGCGGCCTTCGAGCTGAGCCTGCCGGACCGCGCGCCCGCCTGGATGCTCCTGCCGCTGCCGCCTCTGGCCGCCTGGATCGCGACCAGCGGCTACGGTTGCTATCGCCACTGGATCAGCTTCGGACCCGACGGCTGGGAGCTCGGCGAGAGCACGCATTGCTTCCGCTTCATCCTCGCCGTGAGCCTGCCGCTCGGCGTCAGCCTCATGGTGGTGCTGCGTCGCGCCCGCCCGCTGGCGCCCGTGCGCGTCGCCGCCATCGGCGGTCTCGGCGTCGCCGCCATCGCGGCGTTCCTGCTGCAATTCTTCCATCCGTTCGACGTCACACTGCTCGATTTGTCGGTGCACATCGTCGCCATCGCAATCGTGATCGCGGTCGCGTCCCTCTGGGCGAGATGGTCCGAGCGGCGCGAGGCTCGGCCATAGCGCGGCCAGGCTCTGAAGCCGAGCATGGTTACCTGCGTCCGCGGACACGCGGCCAGAACTTGATTACGCGTCTGATCCGTTGCCGGGTACCGCGAGATGCCGACTGAGCGCTTTGACTTCGTGGGATCCAACGGCCAGCGGCTGGCTGGCCGGCTCGACCTGCCGGAGTCTCCGCCGCGTGCCGCTGCCCTGTTTGCCCATTGCTTCACATGCGGCAAGGACATTTATGCTGCGAATCGTCTCGCCGGCGCGCTCACGTCGCGCGGCATAGGTGTCTTGCGGTTCGACTTCACCGGACTCGGCTCGAGCGAAGGTGAGTTCGGCAATGGCGGTTTGACCTCGAACATCGAGGACCTGAAAGCGGCGGCGGCGGCGATGCGCGAGCGTGACTTGGCGCCACAGCTCTTGATCGGCCACAGCCTGGGCGGTGCGGCGGTGCTGGCCGTCGCGGGCGGGATCCCGGAAGTCAGGGCGATCGCCACGATTGCGGCGCCGTACGATGCCGCTCATGTGCTCAATCTGTTCAAGCAACAGTTGCTCGCGATCGAGTCGGAGGGGGCCGCCCAGGTTCATTTGAGCGGCAGGCCTTTCACCATCAGCCGGGAGTTCGTGGCGGACGTGCGCCGCTATAGCGGAGCGGAGCACATTTCCGGTCTGCGCAAGGCGCTCCTGATCATGCATTCGCCGACCGACGCGGTCGTTGGCATCGAGAACGCGGCGCTCATTTTCCAGCATGCACATCATCCAAAGAGCTTCGTGTCCCTCGACGACTCCGATCACCTGCTGAGGCGAGCCAGCGATGCGGACTATGTCGCGGCCGTGATCGCGGCCTGGGTCGCTCGATATCTCGAGCGGGCCAGGTAGGATTTCCCTATTGGGTGCAATGACGACGCTAATCCAAGGTCCGGAAATGGCACATTCCGGA
>DATFRA010000153.1:0-6212 GCA_035263705.1 Allostellaceae bacterium | reverse complement strand
TTCGACCGCATGGAGCGCGAGCTCGAGCGGCTCTCGGTGCTGGCGGGCGAGCTGCTGACGCTGGCGAAGCTCGAGCAGGGGCCGGCGCTCACGCCGTTCGCCACCGTTGATCTCGGCGCCGTGGTCGAGCGCGTGCTCTCTGACGCCACATTCGAATCCCAGACCCGCATGGGCGACATCGTCTTCCACAAGCACGGCGTGACGCTCATGGTCGCCGGCGACGAGGACCTGCTGCGACGCGCGATCGAGAATGTCGTGCGCAACGCCATGTTCTACACCTCGCCGGGCACGAAGGTGGAGATCGCGCTCGCGAGCCCCGACGGCCGCACCGCCGAGCTCGAGATCCGCGACCACGGGCCGGGTGTGCCGGGGGAGGCGCTCGAACACCTCTTCGAGCCGTTCTACCGCGTCGACCAGGCGCGCGCGCGCAAGACCGGAGGCGCCGGCGTCGGACTCTCGATCTGCCAGCGCGCCGTGCGGCTCCACGGCGGTAAGGTCGCAGCCCGGAACGCAAGCCCGCGCGGCCTCATCGTCGAGATCTCGCTGCCGCTTGCTATGGTCGCACCCGAGCCCGCCGCGATGCCCGAGGCGATCGAGCCGCGCGTGCCCGCGATCCCCGCGGAGGTCGCGCCATGAACCGCTCGTGCCTCTGGTTCTGCACCCTCACCGCCGCCACCGCGGCGACGATCTCGGGTGCGCACGCCTTCAACATGCACGGTCCCGCGACCCGCGGCGTGGCCCGTTTCGTCGCCGGGCCCGAGCTGCATGGACCCGGCGGTGGTGCGCCACCGGTCATGATGAAGCCGCCGGCGCCCCCTTCCGGGAACTACAGTTTCTCCGGCAACTCCTTCAACCTGTCGGTGACCAGGAACGGCCGACCGCCGGCGCCCACGCCGCCCCCACCGCCGCCACCGCCACCCCCCGGCGGCGGATTCTTCGGGCACCTCTTCAACTGGTGGTAGCTACGAGCTGGGCCCGGCAATCGCCTGCCGACCGGCTACAACTCTAAAGCTTTCTCCAAACAACACGACACGTGCGCGCCCCAAGATGGCGGAGACGAGGTCGCCGACTCTATTCCGCCTCCAGAAGAAGGCGCTCGGTCATGGCACGCTCTCGACTGAAGTATCTCACCGTCTATCGCATGACCTCCTGGGTGGGACGCGCGGGTGTTGCCGCGGCTTTCCTAATGCAAGCGCTCGTGCTGGTCGACACCAGCTGGGCGCAGCCCGCCCACACCTGGCCATCGACCGGCGTCACCACCTCCTTCGTGTTCGGCCTGCTCGAGGGCCTGCGGTATCTGACCGTGGTGGTGGAGGTGCTGGGCTCGGGGCTGCTCTTCGTGCCCGGCTGCACCGCCGTGGGCGCCCTCATGCTGAGCGGCACGGCCTTCGTCATGCTCTTCGCCCATGTGTTCATCCTCGGTGGCGATCCCATCGGCTCGCTCCTGCTGTTCCTGGCAAGCGCCACGCTGGTGGGCCAGCGCCGCCGCGAGCTCGTCGCGATCTGGCGCTTCCATACCCGCGCACACCGCCCCTCGCCGCTCCTGGTCGCGGGGCAGAAGTAGAGTCCCCGGGCTCGTCATGGCCGGATTTCTCCGGCCGTCCACCTGGCTCGTTCCCCCGAAGCTCGTGTGGACGCCCGCGCCAAGCGCGGGCATGACGATTCTTGGGGGTTGCGACCATCGGTTGCCGCAGACCAGAGCGCGCCGCCTTAAAAAAGTAGACCCACCCTGGAGACATGGAGGTTTGCCTTCACGCCGAAGTCGGATGATCGTAGATCTGCGCGGATCGGTATCGTTGCCTGGGAGTCATGATCGCGGACACGAGGCGGGATTTCTTGCGGTTCGCGGGTGGCGCTGCCGGCGTCTCGGTCGCGTCCCTGTCGACCCTTTGGACACCAGCCGTCCACGCTGCTGCGCTGGCATGCACCCGTGCGCAGGCGGCCGTTCACGTCGATGCGAGCTTGCCCGAACCGGTCCTCGACACCTCCAAGCCCCAGCGCACGATCCAGGCACTCGCTCCCGCCGCCTATCACGCGGGTCGAACCATCGGTCTCTATGACGCCGAGATTGAAGCCAAGATCCGGATGCAGTTCCGCTCGTTCACGCTCAGAAGGGAGAAGACCTCGCCCGCGTGCTTCTTCATCACGGCGGTGAATGTTGGCGTCGCCATGCCGACGCGCCGAATCTTGGTCGCGAGCGAGCTCTTGCCCGGAACATGCCCGCACGCCGCGGTTCTCGCGCACGAGCGCAAGCACGAAGCAGCCGATGACGAAGCCGTCCGCAAGCACACGCCGCGCTTGCAACGGGCGATCCAGGACGCGGTCGCCAATCTGGGTCCGATCGAAGCTTCCTCGGACAAGCAAGACGCGGCACAAGCTCGATTGGCGGCACGCGTGCAATCGGCATTCGACGAGGCTTGGCGGGAATTTCAGGCCGAACGGAGCGACCTTCAGCGGCAGGTCGATGCCGGCCTGGAGTACGCGCGGGTCGCGGCGTCCTGCCCGGATTGGAGCCCGATCCAGCGCTGAAGCGCTCGCGCGAACAAGGATCCGTTATTTGACCGTCGCGACCTTCTTTTTCCCCGCCCTCCGCCGCGGACCCGCGAAAGCCGTCACCACGCCGTGGAGCGTCCGCAGCTCCTGCTCCGTGCATTGCGCGCGCAGGAACAACGAGCGGAGGTTGCGCACCATGCTCGGGCGCTTCTCGCGGTCGCGCAGGAAGCCGTTGAGGATCAGCTCCTCCTCGAGGTGATCGAAGAAGCGCTCGAACTCCGCCTGAGTTGCGGGCCGGCTGTGGCCGACGTGGAGCGTCTCGGGGGGTGTAGCGTCGCCGGCCTTGAACCATTCGTAACCGATCAGCAGCACCGCCTGGGCGAGGTTGAGCGACGAGAATGCCGGATTGAGCGGCACCGTGATCATGGTCTCTGCCTGCGAGGTCTGGTCGCTGGTGAGGCCGGTGCGCTCCGGCCCGAACAGTATGCCGCAGCTCTCGCCCTTCGCCATGTGCGCGCGGATCTCGCGCACGGCGGCGGCGGGCGTCAGGATCCGCTTCACCATGTGCCGATTGCGCGCGGTCGCGGCATAGACGTGGCGGAGATCCGCCATTGCGTCCGTCATGGAGCCGAAAAGCTTCGCGCCGTTCACGACGATATCGGCGCCGCTCGCGGAGGTGACCGCCTTGTCGTTGGGCCAGCCGTCCCGCGGCTTGACCAGCCGCAGCTCGCCGAGGCCGCAATTCAGCATCGCGCGCGCCGCCGTGCCGATATTCTCGCCGAGCTGCGGCTCGACCAGGATCACCGCCGGCCCCTCCGCGATCCTGAGGCGCCGCCGATTGGTGCCGGCCATGGCTAGCGCCGTCCCGCCCGCAAGAGCTTGTAGGTCAGGCTGTCGTGGAGCGCGAGGTAAGACGCGTCGATTACGTTCGCGGAAACGCCGACGGTCGACCACGTCTCGCCGCCGGGACCTGTGGTCTCAATCATCACGCGGGTCACCGCCCTTGTACCGTCTTGCGGCGTCAGGATACGCACCTTGTAGTCGGTGAGCCGGACCTCGCCGAGTTCCGGGAAAACCGGGATCAGCGCCTGGCGGAGCGCGCTGTCGAGCGCGTTCACGGGACCGTTCCCCTCGGCGACGGTCATGGTGCGCTGACCGCCGACCTCCACCTTGATCGTGGCTTCCGAGAGCGTCACCAGCTCGCCGCGCGCGTTCCAGCGCCGCTCGTCGAGCACCCGGAAGCTCTGCAGCTTGAAATACTCGGGCACGCTCTCGAGCAGACGCCGCGCCATCAGCTCGAAACTCGCCTCGGCGCCGTCATAGGAATAGCCGTCGAACTCCCGCGCCTTCACCTGTTCGAGCAATGCGCCCAGCTTCGGGTGCCTCGCATCGACGTCGATGCCGATCTCGCGGAGCCGCGCCAGCAGGTTCGAGCGCCCGGCCTGGTCGGAGACCACCACGTGCCGGCGGTTTCCGACCGCCGCCGGGTCGATGTGCTCGTAGGAGCGCGGATCCTTCTCGACCGCGGAGACGTGGAGCCCGCCCTTGTGCGCGAAGGCGGCCTCGCCGACATAGGCCGCGTGGCGGTCGGGCGCGCGGTTCAGGCGCTCGTCGAGGAGGCGCGAGACGTGCGTGAGCCGCTTCAAGCCGGCGTCGCCGAGGCTGGTGGCGAACCCCATCTTCAGCATGAGCGAGGGGATCACCGAGACCAGGTTCGCGTTGCCGCAGCGCTCGCCGAGCCCGTTGAGCGTTCCCTGCACCTGCCGCGCGCCTGCACGCACCGCGGCGAGCGAGTTCGCGACCGCGTTCTCGGTATCGTTGTGGCAGTGGATGCCGAGGCGGTCACCGGGAATGAGCTTCGTCACCTCGCCGACGATGCGCTCGACATCGTCGGGGAGCACGCCACCGTTGGTATCGCAGAGCACGATCCAGCGCGCGCCCGCCTGGTGTGCGGCCTTGACGCAATCGAGCGCGTAGGAGCGGTTCGCCCTGTAGCCGTCGAAGAAGTGCTCGGCGTCGAAGATCACCTCGTCGAGGCGGCCGCGGAGATGCGCGATCGACTCCGCGATCATGTCGATGTTCTCCGGTAGCTCTGCGCCGAGTGCGACTTTGACGTGGAAGTCCCAGGTTTTGCCGACGAGCGTCGCGACTTTCGCCCTGCTCGCCAGCGTCGCCGTCAACCCGGGATCGTTTGCGGCACTCCGCCCCGAGCGCCGCGTCATGCCGAAAGCCGCGAGCCGCGCATGCTTGAGCTTGGGCGCGCTCGCGAAGAAGGCATCGTCGGTCGGATTGGCCCCGGGCCAGCCGCCCTCGATGTAGTCGATGCCCAGGAGATCGAGCTCGCCTGCCAGTGCCGCCTTGTCGGCCGCCGAAAAATCCACCCCCTGCGTCTGCGCCCCGTCGCGCAGCGTGGTGTCATAGATGGAGATGCGCTCGGGGGTCACTCGGAGCCACGCGTTCCTTTTTCGTCATGGCCGGGCTCGTTCCGGCCATCCACTTCTTCGTTTGTCGCCGAAGAACACGTGGATGCCCGGGACAAGCCCGGGCATGACCCGTGAGAGAGTGTTGCTCTTTGCCAAACCATGTCAGCTCGCCCTTCGCCAGAGCGTGCTGCCGTCGGGCTTGTCTTCGAGCACGATGCCTTTGAGGGCGAGGTCCGTGCGGATGCGGTCGGCCTCGGCGAAGTTCTTTGTCTTGCGCGCGGCGTTGCGGGCGGCGATGAGGCTCTCGATCTCGCCGGTCTCGTGGGCACCGCCGCGCAACCACGCCTCCGGGTCCTGCTGCAGCAAGCCCAACACCAGACCGCCGGCGAGCAGCGCGCGCTTGAGCCGAGCTTTCTCATCGCGGTCACGTGCCTTGT
Source organism: Allostellaceae bacterium (assembly GCA_035263705.1). Classification (GTDB taxonomy): domain Bacteria; phylum Pseudomonadota; class Alphaproteobacteria; order ATCC43930; family CGMCC-115725; genus DASZHJ01. The sequence goes on along the minus strand of DATFRA010000153.1, from coordinate 859 downwards.
TGAGCGTGGTGAGGAGCTTGTGCAGCTCCGTCAACGCCTCTGGCGTGTTGAGGTCGTCCTCGAGCGCCGCGCGTACGGGATCGGGCAGATTGCTCCCGGCCGCCGGCGGCACGGCCTCGACGCCGCGCAAAGCGAGATAATACCGATCGAGCGTCTGCTTCGCCTGGTGCAGCCGATCGGCGGTGAAGTCGATGGGATCGCGGTAGTGGGCGGTGAGCATAGCGTAGCGCGCTGCCTCTCCCGGCGCCTGCGTGAGCACGTCGCGGATGGTGCGGAAGTTGCCGAGCGACTTCGACATCTTCTCGCCCTCGAAATTGACGAAGGCGTTGTGCATCCAATAGCGCGCGAGCGGCTTGCCGGCGTGGGCGCACTCGCTCTGGGCGATCTCGTTCTCGTGGTGCGGGAAGATCAGGTCGAGGCCGCCGGCGTGGATGTCGAAGGTCTCGCCGAGGAAGGTCTCGGCCATGGCGGAGCACTCGATGTGCCAGCCCGGCCGGCCGCGGCCCCAGGGGCTCTCCCAGCCCGGCAGATCCGGCGTCGAGGGTTTCCAAAGTACGAAGTCGCCGGGGTCGCGCTTGTAAGGGGCGACGTCGATGCGTGCGCCCGCCAGGAGCTCGTCCTGGCTCCGGCGAGAGAGCTTACCGTAGTCCGTCATGCTGCCGACCGAGAACAGCGCGTGGCCCTCGGCGACATAGGCGTGACCACCCGCGATCAATGTCTCGATGAGCTCGATCATCTTGGCCACGTGCTCGGTGGCGCGCGGCTCGTGATCGGGCTTGAGGTTGCCGAGCGCCGCCATGTCCTCGTGAAAGACCCTGGCCGTGCGCTCGGTGACGTCGCGGATGGTCTCGTTGTTGTC
>DATFRA010000152.1:0-4837 GCA_035263705.1 Allostellaceae bacterium | reverse complement strand
GGTCTTGCCCTTGCCGATCACCACCACGGCGGTGATCGCAGGATCGGCGATTGCGCGCTCGATCCCGTCAACGATGCCCTGGCGCACGGCCTGGCTCAGCGCGTTCACCGGCGGGTTGTCGACGGTGAGAACGGCGACGGAGCCTTGCTGCGAATAGGCAACGGTCATGGCGGCCTCCCCATAAGATGGCGCCTTCTTGCGGCCACTATCCCGGGAACCGGCGCAGCGGTCAACGCGACCGCGGGCCCTACGCGGCGGCCTGACCCAGGATGTCGCGGAGCGCCGCGACGACCGCGTCGGTGTCGTCGGGCAAGCCCACGGTGATTCGGATCTCCTGGAGGTGCTCGGGGTCGCGCCAGTCGCGCACCAGGATGCGCCGGCGCTTCAATTCCTCGACTGCCGTCGCGGCCAGGATCGGCAGCACCGCGGAGACGAAATTGGCGGCGCTCGGAAACACATCGAGGCCGAGCTGCCTCAGACCATCGCCGAGGCGCTCCCGCTCACGCGCGACGGCGGCGACCACCTTGTTGAGATAGGCGTCGTCCTCGAGGGCGGCGAGGGCGGCCGCCTGTGCGGTCGCGGTCGCGCCGAAATGCAGCTTCACCTTGCGCAGCGCTTCCGCGACGGCCTCGGAGCCGCAGAGCGCATAACCGAGGCGCGCGCCCGCGAGGCCATAGGCCTTCGAGAACGTCCGCATCACCGCCCAGGGACCGCGGCGCTTGGCAAGGATCGGAAGCACGTCGGGTCCGCCGGCGTGGCGGCCGTACTCGTGATAGGCCTCGTCCACGATCAGCAGGACCGTGTCCGGCACGCCCTTCGCAAGCGTCTCGATCCCGGCCGCGCTCACCATGCCGCCGCTCGGTGGATTGGGCGTGCAGCAGAAGACCAAGCGCGTCCGGTCCGTCACCGCCGCGACCAGGCCCGCGGCGTCGTTGGCGCCATGGGCATCGAGCCTGACTCGGATCGGCGTGGCGCCCTGGATGCGCACTTCCGTGGCAAAGCTCGGAAAGGTCGGCGCCGGCACCACCGCGTGGTCGCCGGCGCTCACCGCGAAGGTGCAGAAGTCGTGGATCAGTTCGTCGCTGCCGCAGCCGAACAGGATGCGCGCGGGTGCAATCCCGGTGCGCACGGCGAGCGCCTGGGCCAGCACCTTGCCCTGGCTGTCGGGATAGCGGTTGAGGCTGCTCGCGATCTCCCGCGCCGCCGCCACAGCTTTGGGCGAGGGCGGGTAGGGCGATTCGTTGAGGTGGAGCATGCGGACTTTGGGTGCGTTCGGCCGCGCGAAATCCGCCGCGCTCGGAGAGCCGAAGCCGTGGCGTGGCATGGCCTCGACCGATGGCCTGACCCACGCGGGCTCGCGCCGCGTCGCGCTTCTTGAATCGACAGCCATTGTTCTCGTGACTCCGCCGTGCCGGAATTGGATCGCGCGCGAACCGATATAACGCGCGCCAGTGCCGCTGTCGTTCGAAAACTATTCGAAAGCGAGGATGACGACTGACGCACTGAAGGACCGATTCCGCGTGCACCTTCCCTCATTCATCTGGCCGGGCTTGTCCCGGCCATCCACGTGTTCCCCCGCGAAGAAAAAGACGTGGACGCCCGGGCCAAGCCCGGACATGACGTTAATTGAGAGCCCCTCTATCGCGGGCTACCGCGCGGGTACCGCGATATCGAGCCACCCGTGCGCCGTCGTGCGTGCCCGATCACCCGGCCGCAGAAGCACCGTCGTCATCGCGGATTCCACGATCGCCGGGCCGGCGATCGCTTGCGCCGGAGCCAGGCGCTCGAAGTCGAAGACCGGCACCGTCGTCCACTCGCCGAGGTAGATGCGGCGCTCGTCGCGGGGCGGCGCCGGCGCGGCGGCGGGCAGACGTGGCTCCTGCGGCAGGTCCGGCAGCACGCCGATCGCGACCACGCGGGCGTTCACCAGCACAGCCTCCTGGTCGCGCATGGCGTAGGTGTAGAGCTCCTCGTGGCGGCGGTGGAAGCGCTCGACGATCTCCGGCAGCGGATCGGGCACGCCCCAATCGATGTCGTCGAGCGCGACGTTGATCTCGAAAATCTGCTCGCCGTACCGCATGTCGACGGAGCTCTGTAGTTTCATCGGGCCGTCGTAGGCGGCACGCAGCCGCGCCGTCGCCTCCGCCGCCATATCCTCGAAGAGCCGCTTGGTCGCGGCGCCGTCGAAGGTGCCGGCATCGCCGATATGCGTGCGCGCAACCTCGAATCGCAGGTCGGTCGCCAGCATGCCCCAGGCCGAGAGCACGGCGGCGACGCGCGGCACGATCACGCGCGTCAAGTCCAGCTGGCGCGCCACGTCGGTGATGTGCATGCCGGCGGCGCCGCCGAAGGAGAGCAGGGCGAACCTTCGGGGATCGACGCCGCGCCGTACCGACACCAGCCGGATGCCCTCGGCCATGTTGGTGTTGACGATCCGGTGAATGCCCTCGGCCGCCGCGATACGCGACACCTTGAGCTCGCGCGCGAGGCCGTCGACCGCGGCGTCCGCGGCCGCCGTGTCGAGTGTGCTGCGACCACCGAGGAAATGCTTGGCATCGAGATAGCCGAGCACAAGATTCGCGTCGGTCACCGTGGGCGCGGTGCCGCCCTTGCCGTAGCAGGCGGGACCAGGATCGGCACCGGCACTCTCGGGACCCACGTAGAGTATCCCTCCGGCATCGACGCGGCCGATCGAGCCGCCGCCGGCGCCGAGGCTCACGATGTCGAGGCTGTTGAGCGCGATCTTGTGGCCGCCGACCTTGCGGTCGACCGCGAGCGACGGTTCGCCCCCGACGATGAGGCTGATGTCCGTGCTGGTGCCGCCCATGTCGAACGGGATGAGGTTGCCGGCGTCGAGGAGTCGCGCCGCGTGCCGGCTGCCGGCGACGCCTCCGGCGGGACCCGAGAGCACCGCGCCCGCCGCGAGCCGCGCCGACTCCACGATCGGCGCCACGCCGCCATGCGACTGCATGATCAACACGGGGCCCTTGTAGCCCGCCTCCTTCAGGCGATCCGCGAGGCGATTGAGATAACGCGAGAGCGCCGGCCCGACATAGGCGTTCACGACCGTGGTCGAGACCCGCTCGAATTCCTTGATCTGCGGGAACACGTCGCAGGAGGGCGAGACGTAGACGTCCGGCATGGCGCGCGCCACCGCCTCGGCCGTGGCGCGCTCGTGGCGGGGATCGCGATAGGCGTGCATGTAGCAGATTGCCACCGCCTCGACGCCGTCGCGGGTCAGCGTCTCGATCGCGCGCTCGAGCGAGGCGGGATCGAGCGGCGTCTCGACGCGGCCGTCGGCCCGCATCCGCTCGCGCACGCCGAGCCGGCGCTGGCGCGGCACGAGCGGCTCCGGTGGCGGCACGCGGAGATTGTAGCGGTCGTCCTTCAGCCCCTCGCGCATCTCCAGCACGTCGCGATGACCCTCGGTGGTGAGCAGCCCCACCTTGGCACCCTTGTGCTCCAGCAGCGCGTTGGTCGCGACCGTTGTGCCATGCACGATCCGCTCGGTCCCCGCGAAGAGCTTGCTCAGCGGCAAGTCCAATATTTCCGCGAGGCTCGCGAGTCCTGCCAACACGCCAATCGAGGGGTCCCGTGGCGTCGACACCACTTTCGCGAGGACAGCGCGGCCAGACGGGTCAACCGCGACCAGGTCGGTGAAGGTGCCACCGACGTCAATGCCAATGCGGTACATGACTATGCGCGCTTTCGTTTGGCGGTGACGAGGTCCGCGGTCGCATCAGCAGTGAGCGGTTTGCCGGGCGCGCTGACGAACCCCAGCTCCACGTCGCGCGCCCGCGCCTCGCGCGTGCGCTTCTTCGGGTCGCCCCAGCCGCCGCCGCCGCCGGACTCCACCATGAAGACGTCACCGGGGCGGATGGGAATGCCGACTTCCTTGGTCTTGATCACGCGGGGCGGGCGGCCTTTGGAGCGCAGCACGTAGCGGTGGGGCTCGCCGTCGGTGCCGCCCAGAATGCCGCAGGCGCCGTGGCGGACGCCGTCACCGGCTGTGTTGCCGAGCGCGGGCCCGTCGATCTCGACAGCGAATTCCAGCACGCAGCCGGGGCCACCGCGGTACTCGCCGTCGCCGCCGCTGTCCTGGCGGAACTCGTGGCGCCGGAAGAACAGGGGGAAGCGCGCCTCCGTCACCTCGAGGCTGCCGAACTTGATGCCGCCCGCCGCCTGCCACTCGCCGGCGCCGGGCCAGCCGTCGCCCGCGGGCGAGGCGCCGCCGCCGGGACGCGCCTGGAACATGTGCCAGATGAAGGGGCGGTTCCGGCGGGGATCGCGGCCCTGGATCGCGATCCGGAAGCGGCGGCCCCAGCCGGCCATGGCGCGGTCGGGGCAGGCAGGGGCGATGGCGCGGATGATCGCCTCGATGATCTCCTGGCCGCAGTGATTGGTGGCGAGCGTCACCGGCGCACCCTCGTTCGCCCAGACGATGGTGCCGGGCTTGGCGATCACCTCGATCGGCCGGAAGGTGCCGTCATTCTTGGGCGTGTGCGGATCGATCAGGTAGGAGAGCGCCACCGCGACCGCCGAGCGCATGTTGGGATAGGATGAGTTGACGAAGCCGATCACCTGCTCGTGGGAATCCGAGAGGTCGATCACGAGGTCGCTGCCGCGCTTGGTGACGGTGGCGCGGATGGGAATGTCCTCGTATTTGTGGCCATCGTCGTCGAGGATCGCTTCGCCTTTGTAGACACCGTCCTTCCACTGCGCGATCACCGCGCGGGTCTGGCGCTCGGCGCCGTCCAGCACCGCCTCGATCGCCGCATGTGTCGTCGCCCAGCCGAACTCACCGGCCAACACCAGCAGCCGCCGCTGCCCGACATGC
>DATFRA010000151.1:0-6825 GCA_035263705.1 Allostellaceae bacterium | reverse complement strand
TATCCGCAACTCACCGTGACCGAGCTGCTGGGCATCCTGCGCATCACCAAGCAGAGCCTGAGCCGCGTGCTGGGCCAGCTCGTGCGCCAGGGCTTTATCCTCCAGAAGCCCGGGCCCCGCGACCGGCGCCAGCGCCTGTTGGAGCTCACGCCCAAGGGCGTCGACCTCGAGCGCCAGCTCTCGGAGAACCAGCGCCAGCGCGTGGCGAAGGCCTATCGGGAAGCGGGCGCACAGGCGGTCGAGGGCTTCCGCAACGTGATGCTGGGCATCATGGGCAGCGACGCCGACCGCGCCAAGTTCGCCCGCCCGCCCGGCGCGCGGCGCTGAAAGCGAGACCCGAGATGGCCGCCGCCGAGGCACCGCATCTCCTGGTGGTGGATGACGACGAGCGCCTGCGCGGCCTGCTACGCCGCTATCTCGCCGACAACGGGTTCCGCATCACGCTCGCCGCCGACGCCGCGGAGGCGCGGCTCAAGCTCAGGAGCCTCGACTACGACCTCGCGATCGTCGACGTGATGATGCCCGGCGAGAACGGCTTCGAGCTCACCGCGAGCCTGAAGGCTGAGCGGCGCGTACCGATCCTGCTGCTCACGGCCATGGCGGAGGCGGAGAACCGTGTCTACGGCCTCGAGCAGGGTGCCGACGACTACCTGGTCAAGCCGTTCGAGCCGCGCGAGCTCGTGCTGCGGATCCGCAACATCCTCGCGCGCGCCGCGACGGACCGCACGGCGGCGCGGGACGAGGCGCGGTTCGGCGGGTTCCGCCTCGACCTGAAGCGCGCGGAGCTCTGGCGCGGCGACGAGCCCGTGCATCTCACCGCCTCGGAAGCGGCGCTCCTGGGCGCGCTCGCCAACCGCGCGGGCACGGCGGTGAGCCGCGAGCGGCTCGCCGAGGAAGCGCAGTTCAGCGGCAACGTGCGCACCGTCGACGTGCAGATGACGCGGCTCCGGCGCAAGATCGAGCGCGACCCGAAATTCCCGCGCTACCTGCAGACGGTCCGAGGCATCGGCTATGTCCTCAAGCCCGATTGAGGCGCCGGCACCGCCGGCCGGTCTGGGCGCCGGAGGGATCGCGGAGACGCGCCACGCGGTGCAGGATCCGCGCTGGCACAAGCGCATCTTGCCGCGCACCTTGTTCGGACGCTCGCTGCTGATCATCGTGACGCCGCTGATCCTCGTGCAGTTGATCGCCACCTGGATCTTCTACGACCGCGTCTGGGACACAGTGTCGCGCCGGTTCTCCTCCGCGGTAGCGGGGGAGATCTCCGAGGTCGTCCAGGACATGAGCGTGATCACCGACGCCGCCGAGCGGACCCGCAAGTTCGAGCGCGCTGGACGCGCCACGGAGATTGAGTACATCTTCTGGGCCGGCGAGAAGCTGCCGTCGGGCATGTCGAAGGTGGCCTCGGGCGGCAGCCAAGATCTCGTCGCGGCGCTGACGGAGCGCGTGCGGCGCCCGTTCCAGATCGACGACGAGTTCGATCCCCGCGACATCCTGGTGACCGTCGCGCTGCCGGATGGCGTGCTTCAGGCCGCGGTGCCCAAGAAGCGGCTGTTCACGCCGACCACCTACATCTTCGTGCTCTGGATGACCGGCTCATCGCTGGTACTGTTCGCCGTGGCGACGTTGTTTATGCGCAACCAGGTGAAGTCGCTGCGCCGGCTGGCCGTAGCCGCGGAGAGCTTCGGCAAGGGCCGCGACGTCCCGAATTTCCGCCTCGCGGGCGCTACCGAAGTGCGCCGGGTCGGGGCCGCCTTCCTGCTCATGCGCGAGCGCATCCAGCGGCAGATCAGCCAGCGCACGGAGATGCTGGCGGGCGTCTCGCACGATCTGCGCACGCCGCTCACGCGCATGAGGCTCGCGCTCGAGTTCCTGGGCGACAACCCGACTGTCGCCGAGCTCAGGTCCGACGTGACGCAGATGCAGGGCATGGTGCAGGGCTACCTCGATTTCGCCCGCGGCGAGGGCGGCGAGACACCCCGTGAAGCGGATTTGCCGATGCTGCTCGACGACGTGGTCGCGAACGCTCGGCGCGATGGCGCCCCTGTCACTATCGCCGCGCCCGAGGCCTTCGCGATCTCGGTCCGCCCCGACGCCATGAAGCGCTGCGTCGCCAATCTGATCGCGAACGCGCGGCGCTATGGCAGCCATGTCTGGGTGACCGCAGTGCCGGTGAAGGACGGCATCGACGTGCTCGTCGACGACGACGGGCCCGGTATTCCCGCGCACCGGCGCGACGACGTGTTCCGCCCGTTCTTCCGCCTAGACGCCGCGCGCAGCCCGCAGACCGGCAGCGTCGGCCTGGGTCTTACCATCGCGCGCGACGTGGCCCTGAGCCACGGCGGCGACATCAGCCTCGAGGATTCGCCGCAGGGCGGATTGCGCGTCCGCGTGCACCTGCCGGTGTAGGAGCGCGCCTAAGCCAGTGCCTGCCGGAGGTCCGCAAGCAGGTCGTCGGGGTTCTCGATGCCGACGGAGATGCGGATCAGCGCATCCGTGAGCCCGATCTCCTCCCGCAGCACCCGCGCGACGCCGGAGTGAGTGGTGGAAGCCGGATGTGAGATCAGCGTCTCGGTGCCACCCAGGCTCACCGCGAGCTTCATGATCTTGAGCCGATCGAGCATCGCGAAGGCCTCGGCCTCGCCGCCCTTGACCTCGAAGGAGAAGGTCGAGCCCGGCGCGCTGCATTGCCGGTCGAACACCGCCTTGCGCGGATCGTTCGTGTGGAGGAATCCGAGATAGTGCACCCGCGCGATCCTGGGATGCGCGCGCAAGTATTCCGCCACCTTGCGCGCGTTGGCGTTCGCCCGCTCGGTGCGGACGCCCAGCGTCTCGAGCGAGCGCAGCAGCATCCAGCAGGAATGCGGATCGAGCTGGGTCCCGAGGGCGCCCCGCAGGAGGCCGATCCGGCGCACAAGCTCCTCCGATCCCGAGACGCCGCCAGCTACAAGGTCACTGTGGCCGCCCGCGTATTTCGTCAGCGAATAGACTGCGAGGTCGGCGCCGTGACGGAGCGGTTTCTGGTACATCGGACCCAGCAATGTGTTGTCCACCACCACCGGCGGGCGATGGCCCTGCTTCCCGCCGATCGCGTCCGCGGACGCGGCGATGGCGTGCAGGTCGACCAGCCCGTTCGTGGGATTGGCGGGGGTCTCCAGCATGATCAGGCCGACGCGGCCTTTTGCGAGCGCCTCCTGCGCGGCGGCCGCGATCTTGGCCTCATCGATCCCGTCGGTGAATCCGACCGGCGTGACGCCGAATTGGGTGAGCTGGTTGCGGATCAGCGTTTCGGTGCCCCCATAAAGCGGCCGGCTGTGCAGGATCGTGTCGCCGGGGCGCAGGAACGCGAGTAGCACCGTCGAGATCGCGGCCATGCCGCTCGCGAACACGGCCGACCGGTCGGCCTCGTCCCAGACCGCGAGCCGGTCCTCGAGAATCTCGAAATTCGGGTTGTTGAAGCGCGAGTAGACCAGGCCGATCTTCTCGCCCGGCCGCGGCTGGCGCCGGCCGGCGGTGAGGTCGAACAGGTCCTTGCCCTGCTGCGCCGATTCAAAGACGAAGGTCGAGGTGAGGAAGATGGGCGGCTTCAGCGAGCCCTCTGAGAGCGCGGGCGAATAGCCGTAGCCCATCATCAGCGTCTCCGGATGGAGCGCATAGTTGTTGAGGGTGCGGATCTTGTAATGGGCGGTCATGGCGGTACCTCCTGAAGCGGATCCCGCTTGGACAAATATAGTGCGTCCTTCGACTCGCCCGCTTCGCGGGCGGCCCCCGATGAGGAGATTTTCTTAGTACCACAAAACCATCCGCCTCATCCTGAGCAGCGCCTGAAGGGCGCGAGGCGAAGGACGCAGTGCGGTCAGGTCGCCTTGCCCCGGAACTTCGGAGCGACCTCGCGCATGAACAACGAGAGGCTGCGCGCCGCGTGCTCGTGGGCCATGGGGCCGAGGCGGAATTGCATGATGACGCCGCCGACGCCGATCTTCTCGATTTCAGCGAAGGCTTCGGCGACCGTGGCGGGCGAGCCGCAGATGAGGGCATGGCGCGGATCGACGCGCGCAGGCGCGCCGAGCGTCGGTACGGGCACCTCGATCCGCACGCCCTGCTCGCGGTAGATGCGCTCGCGGAGCGCCGCGCGATGCTGCTGCATGGCATGAAAGGCCGAGACCGCAATGCGCTCGGCCTCGGCGTCGGTCTCGGCGACGTAGACGTTGCGCCAGATCCAACACTGCTCGATGTTTCGCGCGACCGCCGCGTCGCCGTAGCCGGACTCCCGCATGGTCCTGCGGTAGAGGTCCATCCGGTGGCGCGTGACATCGAGGGTCTGCACGTTCATCAGGAAGGGTTGGCCGCGGCGCGCGAGCTCCACCATCGACGCCTCGCCGGAAGCGGCGTGTATCAGGAACGGGTGGGGCCGGGTGTAGGGCGCGGGACGAAGCCCCGCGACTTTCAGGTCGAAATGCTTGCCGCGATGCTCGAAGGCTTGTCCCGTCCAGGCCTTGAGCATCACCGCTTCCGCCTCCTCGAAGCGCTCTTGCGCCTCGTGGTGATCGAAGCCGTAGCCCTGGTAGTCGTAGATGTTGTAGGCGGTGCCCCGGCCGAGGCCGACGATGAGCCGCCCCTTGGTGAGCTGGTCGATCAGCGACAGCTGCTCGGCGAGCCGAATGGGGTGATGCAGCGAGGTCTGCACCACCGCGAAGCCGATCCCGCACCGTCGCGTCGCCATCGCGAGCGCGGCGGCGAAGCTCACGGGATCGACATAGGCGCAGATGCCGTCGAAGTGATGCTCGGCGAGCCAGAGCGCGCCGACGCCGAGTTCGTCGGCGAGCCGCGCCTCGCGCAGCGTCTCATCGAGCACGAGCCCGTCTTGCTGCGGATCCCGGCTCTCCGGGAACAGGAAATCGCTGAACTTCAAGGCGGGCTCAATCGATGTAGCGGACGCGGTCAGAGCCGAGGAGCGCGCGCACCGCCTCGGGGCAATCGAGGCCGTTCGCGATCTTCTCCTGGAGCGCCGCCTCGGCGCGTCGCACTGCCGCAAGCCGGTCGAGCACCGCAGCCAGCTGCGCCCGCGGGATCACCACGACGCCGTCGACATCGCCCACCACGATGTCACCGGCCTCCACGCCGACACCCCCTGCCACGATCGGCAGGCCGATGCGCCCGGGCCCGGATTTGACGCAGGAATTCGGGGTAATGCCCCGGGCGAACAGGGGCAGACCCACGGCGACAAGGCCCGGGCTGTCGCGCATCAGCCCATCCGCGACGATGGCGGCCACTTTGCGGTTGCGCGCCATCGCCGCCATGTTGTCGCCGACGATCGCGGTGCCCGTGAAGCCGTCGCCGGCCGCCACGATGACGTCGCCGGGCTCGGCGATCGCGATCGCGGCAAGGATCGCGAGATTGTCGGAAGGGCCGGGCTCGCAGGTGAGCGCGGGGCCGACGAAAGCAGACCGCTTGGGATCCACCGGCTTGATCGCGTAGTGGAGGGCGCCGCGCCCGTCCATGGCGTCGACGAGATTGCCGGTCTGCACGCCCGCGAGCGATGCGAGCCTGGCGGGGTCGGGCCGCGGGATGAGGCGGCGGATGGTGAGGAGCGGCGGTTCCTCGATCATGGGTGCGCTATTTCACCGACGAGAAAGAGGTTGGTTGCAGGATCGTATTGGCGACCGAGGCGACAATCGGGCCATTCTTCTCGGTCTCGGCGCGCGCGGAGAGCCAGGTCGGATCGGTCATGAAGGCGCCCCACTTCTTCTCGCGCTCAGCGAGCGATTCCCACTGCAGCATGTAGTAGAGGTCCTGGTTCGAGTCGCCGACCACCACGGTCCAGAAACCGGCCTGACGGATGCCGTGCTTCTCCCAGAGCTTCAGCGTGATGGTGTCGAAGCGCTTCAGCAGGTCAGGCAGCCGGCCGGAGAGGCAATGATAGACGCGCAGCTCGTAGATCATGGGCGATGTCCTCTTCTTGATGGGCTGGTCATCCCGCGGCAATGACCGTAGCGCATCGAGGAAGCTCAGAACAACTTGCCGCCGTTCGGCACTTTCTTGTCGGGCACGACCAGCACCACCGAGCCGGCGCCATCGGGAAAGCCCAAGACCAGCACCTCGGACATGAATTTGCCGATTTGCTTCGGCTGGAAGTTCATCACGGCCGAAACTTGCCGCCCGACGAGCTCGTCGAGCCGGTAGTGCACGGTGCATTGCGCCGAGGATTTCTTCACGCCGATCTCGGGCCCGAAATCGACCTGCAGCTTGTAGGCGGGCTTGCGCGCCTCGGGATACGGCTCCGCCGCGACGATGGTCCCGACGCGCACGTCGACCTTGGCGAAATCGTCGTAACTGATAGTCATCGGTTCCCCTTTTTCTCCGCCGTCGGGCGACCCGCCACTCCAACCCTCGCCGACGGCGTAAATGGCTTCTCTTGCTGCCGGTCGGCGCGGGACGCTAGCATCCGCTACAATCTCCCTCAACCACCAGCAGACCATATGGAGATCCGCTTTCTCGGCAGCGGCGATGCCTTCGGCAGCGGCGGGCGGTATCACACCTGTTTTCTGGTGACCGCGGCGGAGACGCGGTTCCTGATCGACTGCGGCGCGTCGTCGCTGATCGCGCTCAAGCGCTACCGCGTCGACCCCAACAGCATCGACACTGTGCTGGTGAGCCATCTGCATGGCGATCACTTCGGCGGCTTGCCGTTCTTCCTGCTGGACGCGCACTTGGTGAGCCGGCGCACCCGGCCGCTCACCCTGGCGGGGCCGCCGGGCTTCCGCGATCGCCTGCGCCAGGCACAGGAGGTGTTCTTTCCGGGATCGACCGGCATCGTCTCGAAAT
>DATFRA010000150.1:0-22414 GCA_035263705.1 Allostellaceae bacterium | reverse complement strand
GATCGCGGGATCGAGCTCGATCGCGACGGCCTCGACCGCCTTGCGCACGACCTGGCGATGCACCTGGCTGTCAGCGGGCACGTCGATGACGAGGTCGCCTTGGATCTTGGCGGAGCATGAGAGCCGCCGTCCCGCTTGCATCGGCTTGCGCCCGCTGTAGGCGCGCTCCGGGTCCGAGAAGGCCGATAGATGCTCGCCACGGGAGACGATGCCGTGCTTGGCGAACTCGCCCTCGACAGGGGTCACTTGGCAGCGGCCGCAGATGCCTCGGCCGCCGCAGACGGAGTCGACGTCAACGCCAAGCGCGCGCGCGGCTTGCAGCACCGGCGTGCCCTTGGGGAAACGGCCCCGCAGGCCCGAGGGCGTGAAGACGATGGCAGCGTCGTCAGCCACGGCGTCTCCGTCCCTCGCGCCGGCCGCGCTGGGCCTCGCCCTCGGCGCTGGCGGTGCCGGCCGGTGGCTGTTCGCGGAATTTGCGCAGCCAGCGCATGCAGTGGGGGTCGTGCCCCATCATGGCGTCGGCGGCCATGACGGCACGCAGGATCTCGTCATGGCACGGGTTCGTGATCGCCGACGTCATGCCGGCGCCGATCGCCATTGAGAGGAAGGCCGCGTTGATGCCGCCGCGCGAGGGGAGGCCGAAGCTGATGTTGGAGGCGCCGCAGCTCGTGTTCACCTTGAGCTCCTCGCGCAGCCGGCGGATGATGCGGAACGCCTGCACGCCGGCCTGGTTGATGGCGCCGAGCGGCATAATGAGCGGATCGACGACAACGTCGCTCCGGGGAATGCCGTGGTCCTCGGCGCGCTCCACGATCTTCTTGGCGACGGCGAAGCGCACGTCGGGGTCCTCGGCAATGCCGGTCTCGTCGTTGGAGATCGCGATCACGGCGGCGCCGTATTTCTTCACCAGCGGCAGCACCGCCTCGAGCCGCTCCTCCTCGCCGGTGACCGAGTTTACGAGCGGCTTGCCCTTGTAGACCGCGAGGCCCGCCTCGAGGGCGGCGACGATCGAGGAATCGATCGAGAGCGGGACGTCGGTGACGCTCTGCACCAGCTGGATCGCCTTGGCGAGGATCGCGGGCTCGTCGGCGAGCGGAATGCCGGCGTTCACGTCGAGCATCTGCGCGCCCGCCTCGACCTGCGCGATGGCGTCGCGCTCGACCCGGCTGAAATCGCCGTTGGCCATCTCTTCCGCTAGAATCTTGCGGCCCGTGGGGTTGATGCGCTCCCCGATCATCACGAAGGGCCGGTCGAAGCCGATCACGACCTCTTTGGTGGCGGAGCTGAGGACGGTATCCGTCATGGTGCGACTTTCTCCTGCAGCAAATTCTTGTGTCTCTCGGGGTACCAGGGGATGCGGCCATTGAGCACGCCCGAGGCGTCGATCACCTCGGCCACGGCCTCCTCCTGGCGATAGGCCATGACGTGCACGCCGGCGACACCCTTGATCTCGCGGATTTCCTGGATGAGCTCGATGCAGAGCTTGCGGCCCTCTGCCTTGGGCTTTGCGGCGCCCGCGAGGCGCTCCACCACGGCATCGGGGATGTGCACGCCGGCGACATGGTGGCGCAGCCACTGCGCCGTCTTCGCGGAGGGCAGGGGTCCCACACCGATCAGAATGAAAACCTGCTCGAGCAGGCCGAGGGCGTCGAGGCGCGCCATGAACCGGCGGAGCAGCGGCAGGTCGAAGCAGTACTGCGTCTGGATGAACTGGGCGCCGGCGGCAACTTTCTTCGCGAGGCGCAGCGGCCGCCAGTCGTAGGGCGGCGCGAAGGGGTTCTCGACCGCGCCCAGGAACATCTTCGGTCGGTTGGTGAGCGGGCGGCCGCTCTCAAACTTGCCCTCGTCGCGAAGCCGCCGCGCAATCTCCGTCAGCGACATGCAATCGAGATCGAACACCGGTTTCGCCTGCGGGTGGTCGCCCGCCTGCACGCCGTCGCCGGTCAAGCACAGCAGGTTGCAGACGCCCATGGCGGCGGCGCCGAGGATGTCACCCTGAATCGCGATCCGGTTCCGATCGCGGCAGGAGATCTGCAGGATCGGCGAGTATCCGACGCGCGTGAGCAGCGCGCACACCGCGACGCTCGACATGTGGCAATTGGCGCCACTGCCGTCCGTCGCATTGATGGCGTCAACGCGGCCGTCGAAGACTCGTGCCCGCACATACACATCTTCGGGATCGGCGGAGTCCGGCGGCGAGAGCTCGGCGGTGACCGCGAAGGCACCCGCGCGGAGCACGCGCTCGAAGCGGCCAGGCGAGCTGTGGCCCGGCAGGATCGGCAGCGGCGCGCCCGGTGCCGGCTCGTCGGCGAAGATCATGGCGTTGCCGCCTTCTCGCGCGCGACGCGGAGCCACGAAGAGGTCCCTTCGAGGCGCCGGTCGACGGCGGGCCGCACGACGCGGATCGCGTCGCTCCCGCGTCGCATGCGCTCGCTCCCCTCGAAGGCCTGCACCCAGACACAGCGCATGGCGGGTTTCACCTCGCAGAAGCCATCGGGGCGCACGCCGCCGCAGGGGCCGTTGCGCATGGCCTTCGGGCAATTCATCGGGCAGGTCATGCCGGTGTCACTGAGCGCGCACTGCCCGCACATCTGGCAATCGAAAAAGAGGCCCTTGACCGCGCGCTCGAGCGCGGCGACGGGACGCTCGAGCCGCTGGTAGCCGATGCGGCGCCAGAGGGGATCGAGGGCGACCAGCACCCGCTCGAAGGCTTGATAGAGGGTCTCGAGGCCGCGCGCGTGGCGCGTCGACCAGAGGCGCACTTGATACATCGCTCTCAGACCGCCGGAGCGGCCGCTGCTCGGATCGGAAGAAGCTCGCTCGCCGCCGCGGCTGCGGAGATCGCGGGCCGCAGGTCGCCGTAGCCGGTGAATCGGTATTCATAAGCGAGGCCCAACCGCTCGGCTGCGTGCCTCGCCTTCGTGCGCAACGCGGGAACATCGGTCTGCGCGAGATAGATCAGCCGCCGGTAGTTGCCGAAATAGAGCGGCAGCAGTTGCGGGTGCCGGTCGATGCCGAGCCCTTTCCAGACTAGCCGATCGAAGTGGCGCACCAGAAAATCCGTGAGGTAGAAGCTCGCGGGCTCCGCGTCCGACATCTCCGTGAAGACGGGCGTGGTCGCGAAGAACTCGTAGCAGTGGGCGCCGGCGATCCGCTCGACGCCTTCCTCGGCGAGCACCTGGTCGAGCAAACCGCCCGTGCCGCAATCGCCATAGAGCACAAGCATGCGCTCGAAGCGCGGGCGCTCCTCGCGGATCTTGGCGCGCACGGCCTCGGGGATGTGCTGCGGCGTGTTGTGCAGCTTCGCCGGCAAGCACTGCACCTCGACGCCCTCGAGCTTGCTCATGCGCAGCACCGCCATCACCTCGTGCGCCAGCGCGCCGCAGGCGATGAGCAGGAGAGGGCGCTTCTTGGTCACGACGCCGCAGCCTCCTTGCGCAGGCTCGGCGCCTGCCGCCGCTCGGCGATCAGCCGCTTCGCCGTCTCGACCGCCATGGCGGCGTCGCGGCAATAGGCATCGGCGCCCACGGCCTTGGCGAAGTTCTCGTTGAGGGGCGCGCCGCCCACCAGCACGATGTAGTCGTCGCGCAGCCCCTTCTCCCGGAGCGTGTCGATCACGACCTTCATGTAGGGCATGGTGGTCGTGAGCAGCGCCGACATGCCGAGGATGTCCGGCCGATGCTGCTCGAGCGCTGCCAGATATTTCTCGACGGGGTTGTTGATGCCGAGGTCGATCACTTCGAAGCCCGCGCCCTCGAGCATCATGCCCACGAGGTTCTTGCCGATGTCGTGCACGTCGCCCTTGACGGTGCCGATGACGATCTTGCCAATCGGCTCGATGTCGGACTTGGCGAGGATCGGGCGGAGGATCTCCATGCCGCCTTTCATGGCGTTGGCGGCGAGGAGCACTTCCGGGACGAAAAGAATTCCGTCGCGGAAGTCGATGCCGACGATGCGCATGCCGTCGACCAGCGCCTCGTTGAGCACCTTCTCCGCGCTCCAGCCGCGCTCCAGGAGGATCTTGGTGCCCTGGACGATCTCGTCCCTGAGCCCGTCGTAGAGGTCGTCATGCATCTGCTCGACCAGCTCTGCGTCATTGAGCGAGTTCAGGTCGAGATCGTCACCCTCAGCCATGCCGAAACCTCTTTGGGAGAATGACTAATTTTGCCCGCTGTCGCTTTTCCGAATATTGCGGAATGCGACAGTTTCTTTCCAGAAAGCGACATAGCATGGTGCGGCGCGGTGCCGCAAGGATCAGCCTCTTGGGCCTTCCCTGCTGCGCTAGAACAACCCTGTGATCCGGCCCCCGGCGTCGACGGAGATGTTGTTGGCGGCGGGGACCTTGGGGAGGCCCGGCATGGTCATGATGTCGCCGCAGATCGCCACCACGAACTCGGCTCCAGCGGAGAGCCGCACCTCGCGCACCGGCACCACGTGGTTCGAGGGCGCGCCCTTGAGCGCGGCGTCGGTGGTGAAGCTGAACTGCGTCTTGGCGATGCAGACCGGCAGATGGCCGAAACCCTCGGCCTGCAGCTCCTTGAAGCGGTTGCGGATCGACTGATCGCCGGTGATGTCCGAGGCGCCGTAGATCTGCTGCGCGATGGTCTTGACCTTGTCCCAAAGCGGCATCTCGTCGGGATAGAGGAATCTGAAGCCGGAGCTCGCCTTCTCCACTAGGCGCACCACGGTCTTCGCGACCTCTGCCGCACCCACGCCACCGGTCGCCCAGTGGTCCGCGATCAAGCAGTCGACCTCGAGCTTGGCACAGAGCTCGCGCAGCAAGCTGACCTCGGCCGAGGTGTCGGCGCTGAAGCGGTTGACCGAGACCACCACCGGCAGGCCGAAGCGCTCGCGGAGGTTGTGCACGTGCCGCTCGAGATTGGCGAAGCCTTTCTTGAGGGCAGCGAGGTTCTCGGTCTTGAGGTCCTGCTTCTCGACGCCGCCGTGCATCTTGAGCGCGCGGATGGTCGCGACAAGGACCACGCAATCCGGCCTTAGCCCGGCCTTACGGCATTTGATGTCGATGAATTTCTCGCCGCCGAGATCGGCGCCGAACCCCGCCTCGGTCACCACGTAGTCCACGAGCTTGAGCGCGGTCTTGGTGGCGATCACGGAATTGCATCCATGGGCGATGTTGGCAAATGGGCCGCCGTGGATGAAGGCGGGGTTGTTCTCGAGCGTCTGCACCAGGTTGGGCGCGAGTGCCTCCTTGAGCAGCGCCGTCATGGAGCCGTCGGCCTTGACGTCGGACGCACGCACCGGCGTCCGGTTGCGGGTCTGTGCCACGATGATCTTGCCAAGCCGCTGCCGCAGGTCGTCGAGGTCCTTCGAGAGGCAGAAGATCGCCATCACCTCCGAAGCGACGGTGATATCGAAGCCGTCTTCACGCGGGAAACCGTTGGCGACGCCGCCGAGCGAGCTCACGATGGAGCGCAGCGCCCGGTCGTTCATGTCCATGCACCGCCGCCAAGAGACACGGCGGGGATCAATGCCAAGCTCGTTGCCCCAGTAGATGTGGTTGTCGACCATGGCCGCGAGCAGGTTGTTCGCGGTGCCGATGGCGTGGAAATCGCCGGTGAAATGCAGGTTGATGTCCTCCATCGGCACAACCTGCGCGTAGCCGCCGCCGGCGGCACCGCCCTTCATGCCGAAGCAGGGCCCGAGGCTCGGCTCGCGGAGGCAGATCGCCGCTTTCTTGCCGATGTGGTTGAGCGCGTCGCCGAGCCCGACGGTCGTGGTCGTCTTGCCTTCCCCCGCCGGGGTGGGTGTGATTGCCGAGACCAGGATCAGCCTGCCTTCCGGCCGGTCCGCGAGGCTCTTGATGTAGTCGAGCGACACCTTGGCCTTGTAGGGGCCGTAGTTCAGCAGGGCGTCGGCGGGAACGCCGAGCTTGTCGCGGCCGACATCGACGATCGGCCGCATGCGCGCAGCCTGCGCAATCTCGATGTCGGATTTCGGCTGCTTGTGCTGCTCGTTCATGGTGGTCCTCTGGTTATCGCCTGCTCAATAAGTGACCGCCCCTCTGGCGAGGCCGCGTTGGACACGGCCCTCCGTCACGATCGCGCTCATGGGTATATCATGGGGTTGCGGATAGATCGTCCGGAGATGCGCGAGCTCATATCCCACGCCGATGGCGAGGGGGCTGGCGGGCAGGCTCGCGAGGGTGCGGTCATAGTATCCGCCGCCGTACCCCAGTCGGTAGCCCGTGTCGTCGAAGCCGACTAGGGGAACCAGCAGGGTGGTCGGAACAACCCTGTCATCGTCTGCTGGGACCGGGATGTCCCAGAAGCCGTTCTCCATGCGCACGTCGGGATGCCAAGCGCGAAACACCAGCGGCGCGCCTTTTTGAAGAATGACTGGCATCGCCGCGCGCCCGCCTCGATCGAGCAGCGCCGTGATGAGCTTGCGGGCATCGTATTCGCCACGGATCGGCCAGTAGAAGCCGATGATCATGTCCGGCGACAGGAGCCTCTGCAGGACACCAGTGATCGCGGCATTGTGACGCGCTCGTGCCTCGCCACGGAGCCCCATGCGCTCGGCGATCAGCCGTGCGCGTTCGGCCTTACGCCAATCGCGAATCTCCGCCCAATTCTCCATTTGTCCCCTGTGAAGTCGTTCAGCCGGCGCAGAATGCACACAGGCATTCGCGCTGTAACATAGATGTAACACGATGGGACAGGTTGCGAATGTGCGACGCCTATTGCTATAGCTGGGGAGCTCCGGGACACGAGCCAACGAAGAGGGACCCGCGCGTCATGACCGATCAGGACACCGCGCTCCGCGTCGAGGACGAGGCGCGCAAGATTCTGGGTGATCACGCACATGTATGGATGCGGAAGCCCAGCAAGCTTCTCGATGGCATGGCGCCCGCCGAACTCGCGCGCTCGAAGGAGGGCGCGCGCGTGGTGCTGCTCGAGCTCGAGCGCGCGAAAACGCCGCTCAAAGCCGTCGGAAAGCGCCGCTCCTAAGGTTTCCGTAATCGCGAGCGTGGCCTCGCTACGCGCGAGGCCACGTCCGTGCGCGCAGGGTACTTGAAGCGAGGTTCCCAGTCGCCCGGGCCGCCCTGGAGCATGTCGAACATGTGCCAGAGCGCGCAGAAGTCGTCGCCGGGATGCAGCGGCGCGTCGGCGACGCGGAGCACGCGCTTGCCGTCGCGGCGGAACACGCAGATGCCGGGAAGCCAGCTGCCCTCCTCGGACCGATAGCCCATGTCGGCGGCGAAGCTGGTGCCCTGGTGGCTCACCATGGGAAAGCGCCAGCCGCGGCTTGCCGCGAACCTCTGCTGGGTGGCGGGCGGATCCGGGCTGGCCACCACGAAGGCCGCGCGATCCGCGAGGTGCGGATAGATGCCGTTGTAGCCGTCGGCCCACAGCGTGCAGTAGACGCAGGATGCACCCATGTTGTGGATCACGATGAGGTCGTCCTTCTTTCCGAAGAGATCGGAGAGATGGGTCGTCGCTTCGGGCGCCGCGAGGGCGTAGTTCTCGACTTCCTGCGGCTCTGTCGCGGCCTGCGCGGTACGCATCTTCGCGCGGAGCGCGTCGATCTGACGCCGGTACTCCGCGAGCTTCTTCGTGGTGTCCGTGTAGTTCATCGTGTGGCTCCTGACCGAGGCTAGTCCTGGTACTCGTCGTGCCGACGCAGCCACGCCGAATGGAACGGCAGACTCGCTTCGTCGCGCCCTTTCGGTACCAGATCGAGGAGGTGATAGGCGCCGTTCAGCATGTCGAGGCCGCGCGCGTAGCAGGAATAAGTATGGAACACCGCGCCCGGGTCGTCGCGGTAGAACACGCTGATGCCCGGTGCCTCCGACGCGTAGGGCCGCTGCCGCGCGTAATTGTAACACGCGTCTTTTTTCTCGAGCTCTTCCGGCGTGTGCGAGACGTAGTAGTCGCGGTTGAAGTCGTTGCCCGCGGATGAGACCCACTTGAAGCTCCAGCCCATGCGCCTGCGGTAGGCCTCGAGCTTCGCGAGCGGCGCACGCGAAATCGCGAGCAACGTGACATCTCTGTGCTTCAGGTGCACGACGATGCCGTTGAAATTGTCGGCCCAAAAGGAGCAGCTCTTGCAGCCGGCGTCCCACGTCGGATCGAACATGAAATGGTAGACGAGCAGCTGATGGCGCCCCTCGAACAGATCCGAGAGCGTCTCTTTGCCGCTCGCCCCATCGAACACGTAGGACTTCTCCACGCGCTCCCAGGGCAAGTCGCGGCGCTGCTGGCTTAGCTGGTCGCGCAGCCGCGTGAATTCCTTTTCCTTCGCCAGGAGCTGTTTTCGAGCCTCGATCCACTCGTCGCGCGATGCGATGCGATGGCTTTCCATGGGTTGGACCTCCTGCAATCGGGGAACCGGGACCGCGTCCGCTCAGCGATACCTTGGCGCGCGCTTGCGGCGGTTGCGCGGTGCGGTCGGCTGCGGCTTCCCGGGGCGCCGCGCGTCGATTTCGGTGAGCGTGGCCGCGAGCAGATCGAACTGCTGCTGCCAGTACTTCGCATAACGGTTGAGCCACACCGCCGCCGCATAAGCGGGCCCGGCGTCGAGGCTGCATCGGCTGATGCGGCCGGTGCGCTCCTGGCGCACGAGGCCGGCGCGCACCAGTACCTGGATGTGCCGCGAGACCGCCTGCAGCGAGATCGCGAAGGGGGCCGCGAGTTCGGAGACTAGGAGTGCTTGACCATCGAGGCGCTCCAAGATCTGTCGGCGCACGGGGTCCGACAGCGCGAAGAACACGCGGTCGAGCAGCGCGATCTCGGGCTCCTGCTCCACCTCGGTCTCGATGGGCAGCGGCGTTGCTCGCAAGCTGGACATGGCGCTTTATTAACAACCTAGACGTTGAGAGTCAACGTACCGTTTGATGAACCCACGGACCGGGCGACCATCGGCGACCGCGACCACGGGCGGGGGTTGCCGTCGCCGCGCGGGGCGCTAAACGTAACAGCATCTCCTTGCGTGGAGGTCGACATGCCTAGGGACGGCAACGGCAATGGCAGTGGTCGCGCGCCCTCGCGGAACGTGCTGGGCGAGCGGCTCGAGAGCTGCTCGATCCAGCCTATGACCGGCTTCTTCCGGAACGGCTGCTGCGACACCAGCCGGGAGGACGGGGGAAGCCACACGGTCTGCGTCGTCGCGACCGAGGCGTTCTTGCGCTTCTCGAAGTCGCGCGGCAATGACTTATCCACGCCTCTACCCGAGTACGGCTTTGCCGGACTGAAGCCAGGCGACCGCTGGTGCCTGTGCGCGCCGCGCTGGCGGGAAGCCCTCGACGCCGGAGAGGCTCCTCGAGTCGTGCTGCGCGCCACGCACGAGCGCGCACTTGAGTACTGCGAACTCGCCGACCTCAAACGGTTCGCAGTCGATCTCTCATGATTGCATTGCCGGCGGCGCGCGGTTTCAAGCTGTTCCGCAAAGCGTGCCTGATGGTTTTCGGCCCGATCAGTTATGCACGACGCCGCGCAGGGTCTGCTCGATCCGTTGGTGGTCGGACCCAGTGACGGGCCGCTCCGGTCCGAACCGCACCACCCCCGCCGTGATCACCATAGCCACGACGGCGGCGACCATCGCCCACTTGAACGCCTCGGGATCCTGGCTGTGAAGCCGCGTTGTCCGCTTCGCTCCGCGCATCGCTCGATTCTCCAAAGCCCGACACGCCACCGCCGCCGATTCTCATAGCCAAAGCCCGCGGGATCGCCAATAGATGTCGCGCAGGGCGCCAAAATGCTCACGCACGATCCACGAACCGATTCATGGTGAACCGCCGGTTGGGCAGGCACCGTGTGTCAATCGTCACAATTTTATCGATGCCGACTCTAAGCGGTGAGCGGAATGTGACAAACGACTCTTCCCTTAAGACGAGGAAACAACTAATAAAACGCCATGGCCCTTTTTTGTCGCCGACCGTGCAGCGGCCCAAGCACCCGTGCCACTGGGCTTGAGCCTCGCGTGCGCGGGCGGCGGCGCGATCTCGGCGTCTTGTATCCCCGTTTGGCAAGAGGAGTCCCGGCATGAGGGTGCTCATCACGCGCCCGGCCGCCGACGCGACGGAGCTCTCCGCCGCGCTGCGCACGCATGGTCATGAGGTCCTGTTCGATCCGCTGCTCACGACATCCGAGGAGCCGGGATCCGCGGCGGCGCTCGAGCGGTCGCTGCCGGGCGTTCAGGCGGTGGTGTTCACCAGCCCCAACGGTGTGCGGGCCTTCGCCGCCGCGAGCCAGCGCCGCAACATTCCGGTGATAGCGCTCGGCGACGCCACCATGGCAGCGGCGCGCGCGGCACGGTTCGGTGAGATCGAGAGCGTCGACGGCGACGCCGAGGCGCTGACCAGCTTGGTCGTCGGCCGTCTCAATCCGCTCGGCGGCGCGCTCCTGGTCGTCACCGGGGCGGAAGTTGGCCGCGACCTCGCGCGCGTGCTTGGGACTGCCGGATTCTCCGTGCGGCGCGTAGCGCTCTACCGCGCCGAGCCCGCGCAGGCCTTCAGCAGCAAGGTCGTCGCCGGCTTCAAGAGCGGCACCATCGATGCCGCGGTATTCTTCTCGCCGGGAACAGCGACCGTGTTCGCGCGGCTGGCCGCCGCGTCCGGGTTCGCCGCGGCCTGCGAGGGCATGACCGCCGTGGTCACCAGCCCGGCCGTGGGTACCGCCCTCAAGGGGGTCTCGTGGGATAACCTCGTCGTCGCCCGCGCGCCGACGCAGGCGGCGATCCTGGAGGCGTTCGGCGGGCCGCTGCCGCCGACGCGGTCCGAGGGTCCGCGCGAAGACATGCCCGCGGACGGGCCCCGTCCCGAGCGGATCGGCGCATCGTCCGCGAAATCCGGCGGCGGCGACACGGCCGTGCTGGAGCCGCCGTCGATCGTCGCCACGCCGATGGCGTCGCGCATCCCGCCGGTACGGACCGAGACCTTTGCTCCGCGCAAGAAGCCGGTTCGCCCCGGCGGATCGCGGGTGCGGAATGTGGCGCCGATGCTGGTGGCCATCGCGGCCGTGTTGGTCGCAGTGGCGACCTCGCCCTACTGGGCGATCTCGCTCGCGGCACACCTGCCCTGGGTGGCGCCCGGCGACAGCGGTGTGGTGCTAGCGAAGGTCAACGAAATCAATGAGCGGCTCGACGCGCTCGACCAGCGGTTGGACAAGCGCTTGACCGATCTCGCAACCAGAACCGCCGGATCGGAGGACGCGACACACCGGCTCGATGCCGCCCTCACCGAGGACGGCAAGCACCTCGATGCGCTCGACAAGGGGATGACACAGCAGTCCGCTGGAGCGAGCAGCCTCGAAGAGCAGGCACGAAAGCTCGAGGCCGAACTCGGGGCACAGAGCCGGCATCTCGAGACGCTCGACAAGGGTCTAGCGACGCTCACCACGGGCGGTGGCAATATCGAGCAGGAGACGCAGAAACTCACGGCGACGCTGACCGAACAACGCGTCCGGCTGGATGCGCTCGACCAGCGTCTGCAGGCGCTGGTCACGAGCACCGACGCCGCGAACAGCGGTGCCGTCGGCCGCCTGGGGACGCTCGAGGATCAGGCCCGAAAGTTCACGGCATCGGTTGGCGCGCAGAGCGATCGCCTGGCCGCGATCGGCACTCGGCTGGAGACCCTGGCCATCGCGACCGACACGGCCAACGCCTCGAACGCGAGTCTGAAGGGCGATACGCAAAAGCTCGCCGCCGCGCTTAAGGTCCAGACGGAGCGCCTGGATACGGTCTCGGCCTCGACGGATGGCGCCAACGCCGCGACGGCTGGCCTCAAGGATGAAACACAGAAGCTCAACACGGCGCTGAAGGCCCAGGGCGATCGGCTGGACGCGGCGCTCAGGGCGCAAGGCGATCGGCTGGATGCGGCCCTGAAGGGCGAGGGCGGGCGCGTGGACGCGGCGATGAAGGACCAGCGTGATCGCATCGACGCGGTCTCGGTCTCTGTCGATCGGGCCAACGCCGCTGTCACCCGCCTCCAGGAGGAGACACGGGGCCTCGGCGGCACGCTGAAGGCGCAAGGCGAGCGCCTGGATGCCGTGTCTAAGTCCACGGACGCGGCCAATGCCGCTGCAGCGAAGCTCGCGGAGGACACACAGAAGCTCGGCGCGACGCTGACGGAGCAGGGCGACAAGCTGGTCGCGCTTGCGGGGCAGGCGGACAGCGCGCGAGCCGGGGCCTCCGCGAGGGCGGCGGCACTGGAGGACGCAACCCGCAAGCTCGGTGGCACTCTTGCCGAGCAAGGCGATCACCTGATCGCGCTCGACAAGCGTCTCGACGCGCTGACCGGCGCCAGCGAGAGCGTCAGCGGCGCAGTGGCGGCACTCGGCGACGATGCCCGAAAGCTGGCGGCCGGGCTTGGGGATCAAGGCACGCGCCTCGACCGCGTCGATCGGCGGCTTGATACGCTGGGCGCGGCGGCCAACAGCGCGAGCGCCAACGAAGCGAGCCTCGGCAGCGACACCAAGAAAATGGACGCGGCGCTGATGGATCATGCGACCCGCATCGGCTGGCTCGAGAGGCGGCTTCAGGCAGCCTCGGATTCGGATCTCACGAACGTCACCGCCACGGCACAGGTCGCGCGCACCCAAAGCCTCGAGGAGAGCACCGACAAGCTCGGTGCGGAACTGACCGAGCAGCGCTCCCGGCTGGAGCGTCTGGAGGCCACGGCGACCTCGCTCGAGACCACGACGACGACTCTCCAGGAGAGGGCGGGGTCTCCGGACAAGGCGACGGCGTTGCTCGACAAGACGGACGTCGCTCTCCTTTTCGCGGTGGATGCGCTCCGAGTGAGCCTGATGACCTCCAAGCCATTCACTGCGGAGCTGCAGATCGCCGAGGGCCTGGCGCAGCAGCGGCCGGAGGCGCTCTCGGCGCTTCGGACACTCGACGAGCGCGCACCGCGTGGAGTTCCAAGCCTGACGGCACTGGTCTACCGGTTCAGCCTGGTCGCGCGCGATGTGCGCAGGGACGAGGCCGCTCGGCGCGCCGGCGAGAATACGACCGGCGGGGGCGTCATGAACAAGCTCCAGGAGATCGTAATCGGGAAGGCCGGCGATCCCAACGCGCCGCCCGATCAGAACGGAGTCGAGGCGGCGCTCGGTGCCGCGGATGCGGCACTCAAGAACGAGGACTTGGCGTCGGCGATCTCTGCGCTGAAGCCGATCGAGCGCGCGGCGAGCGGGACGGTGGGACCGTGGATCCGGGACGCCGAGGCGCGTCTCGCAGCGGAGACCACGCTCTCCGCTCTGGATTCGGCGTTGGCGCGCCGGTTGCGCGAGAGCGGTCCGGCATCCGCCGCCAAGCCTTAGGTCTTTCCGCCCCGTCAGCTATCCCCTATCCGGCCTTGTCGCCGGATTTCTCGGACACCTGACAGGGCCGGAAAGGCAGCCCCATCGTCAGACGATCGGTGAGAGCCCGCCATCGACGTTGATCGCCGTGCCTGTCACATAGGAGGCGGCGTCGGAGGCCAGGAAACACGCGAGGTTGGCGAACTCCTCCGCCTCACCGATGCGTCCCAGCGGGATGCCGGCGCCTTGCTCCCGGATATAGGCGGCGAGCGGGATATTCGTTCCCGCTGTCCGGTGGCGGCGGGCAATCTGGTCGCTGACGATGCGCCCGACCAGGAGCGCGTTCACCAGCACGTTATCGGGCGCATACTCGCTCGCGAGTACCTTGGTGAGCGCCATGCCGGCAGCGCGCGAGACCGAGGTGGGGGCGCTCTGGGCCCGTGGCGCCTTGGCCGCGGTCGCGAGCACATTGATGATCCGGCCCCAGCGCCGCGTCTTCATCTGCGGCAGCACCAGGCGCGACAGCCGAATCGCAGCGAGGAGCTTGAGGTCGAGATCGGCCTGCCAGACCGTGTCCGTGATGTCCTCGAACCTGCCGGTCTGAGACGTGCCCGCGTTGTTGACGAGGATGTCGACCTTGCCGAAGGCTAGCAGGACCGAATCGTAGGCGCGCTGGACCGCCACGGGATCGGTGACGTCACAGGGGAACGCGGCGACGCCGCAGCGCGCGACCCGACCGATGGCTGTCTTCGCGGTCTCGAGGGTCTCGGCGTTCCTTGCAAGGATCGCCACCTCGGCGCCTGCCTCGGCGAACCGGATGGCAGTGGCGAGGCCCAGGCCCTTGCTGCCTCCAGTGATCAGGGCCGTTCGGCCGTCGAGCCGGATGTTCATCGCGTGCTTTTGCCTATTGCCGCTGATAGGGAAAACAGCGCGACCGCTCTAGTGAAAGCCCGAAGTACCGGCCGAGCGCCTCGATGGCCGGCCCGTGGTCGGGATAGGGGTCGCCGTTGTCGGGGCCGACGATGATCATCCGGAATGCTGCATCTTCCTTTCCGCCCGGCGGCAGCATGGCCGTAACCAGCGCGATACCCTCGGAGTTCCGCAGCGTCAGGAACAGCGGCATCTCCCCTTGGATATGAGACTTCAGGCCAATCTCCTGCTCGATGAAGTTCTTGGAGACCGGCCGATAGCTCCGAGTCGCCTTCTCCATCTCGCGGCAGAAGTGCTTCTCGACGGCGTGGTGCATCGCGAGCGACTCCGCGGCTGCCTCGGCGGCGGTCTCCAACCGGAACCACGTCTTGTCGCCGGGTCCATCGCAGATGTATCGCATTCACCCCTCCGACTCGTTGCGCAGCCGCATGCGAACTCTCGTCTGATTAGGATAGGATGCACCGCGCGGCGCGCAAGAGTCTCGCGTGTCTTCGCGACGGGGACTTCGATTGGAGACGACGCTCTACCAGCCCGTGAAGCGCTTCCTCGAGCGACTGGGTTTCGAGGTCAAGGGCGAGATCGACGGCTGTGACCTGGTCGCTCTCAGCGGCGACAATCCGCCCATCGTGGTGATCGGCGAATTGAAGCTGAGCTTCACCCTGGAGCTCGTGCTCCAGGGCGTCGACCGCACCGCCGCCTGTGACGAAGTGTGGCTCGCGGTGCGCGCGTCCTCGCGCGGCCGTGGTCGTGAGGCGGATCCGCGCGTGCGCAAGCTCTGTCGGTTCTTGGGCTTCGGTCTGCTCGGCGTGTTCCCGCGCGGCCATGTGGAGCTGCTCGTGGAGCCGCGGCCTTGGCGGCCACGGCGCGACCCGCGCCGGCGTTCGGCCTTGGTCGAGGAGCATCGCCGCCGAAGGGGCGATCCCGCCGCTGGCGGCGGCACCCGGGCGCCGATCATGACCGCCTATCGTCAGCGGGCACTCATCTGCGCCGCCGCACTGCAGGCTGGCCCTCGCACGACCCGCGAGGTCAAGGCCGCGGTCCCGGACGCGCCCACCATCCTCTTGCGCAACGTCTACGGCTGGTTTGCGCGGGTCGAGCGCGGTCTCTATGCGCTCACCAAGGAGGGCAGGGCCGCGCTCGCGCGCTGGCCGAGGAGCGCTTACGCCGGTCCGGAGGAGACTCTGGTCAGCGTGCCGGCCGTGGCGGCAACTCCGCGGGCGTGACCGCGAGGTCGAGCTTCTGACCCTGGCGGAGCACCACCAGCGGAACGCTGCGGCCGACCCGCTCCTCGGTCATGAGCCGATGCAGGTCGTCGACGTCGGCCACCGTGACGCCGTCGGCGGCCACGATGATGTCGCCGTCGCGCACGCCAGCCTTGCGCGCGGGTCCGCCGGCTCCGGTCGATTGCACCAGCACGGCCGAGCCTTGCTCGAGCCCATGAAACCGGGAAAGCCGGCGCGGCAGCACCACGTTCTGGCCGGCGACGCCGATGAAGCAGCGCCGCACGCGACCCTCGCGGATGAGCCGCGCGGCCACGAACTCCACGGTGTTCGACGAGATAGAGAAGCAAATGCCCTGGGCACCCGCGATAATCGCGGTGTTGATGCCGACGACCTCGCCCGTGGAATTGACCAGCGGCCCGCCAGAGTTGCCGGGATTGAGCGCGGCGTCGGTCTGGATCACGCTGTCGATCAGGCGGCCCGAGCGAGCCCGCAGCGAGCGGCCGAGCGCGCTCACCACGCCTGCGGTCACCGTCGCCTGGAAGCCCAGGGGGTTGCCGATGGCGATCACGAGTTGACCCACGCGAAGCCGCCGCGAGTTGCCCAGCCGCGCGAAGGCGGACGGGGGCGCATCGAGGCGTAATACCGCGAGGTCGGTCTCGGGATCGTCGCCGACTACCGACGCCGCCGAGACGCGCCCGTCCGCCGCGGTCGCGCGGATTCGCGCACCACCGGCGATCACATGGCTGTTGGTGAGGGCATAGCCGTCCGGCGTGAAGAGAACGCCCGACCCGGCACCCGCGGGCCGTCCACCGTTCTCGACCTGAATGTGCAGGACGGCGGGACCGACGAGATCGACGGCACCCACCACGGCGCGGGAATAGGCGTCGAGCAGGTCGGTCTCGCCGCTAGAAATGGGTTCTTGCTTTGCGGACGATGACGTCTCGCCGCCCGAGACGGCGATGAGCGTGTGGCGCTTCGGCTGATGCGTCATGAGGGCAGGGCTTGCAAATGGGGAGCCGTGTCAGGGAACTCAAGGCCCTGCGATACCGGTGCATTTCCAAACGCCCCGGCGTGCATTCCCCCGCGCTTCATGCTTGAATGAGCGCATGCCCAAATACGAGGGGAACTGAGCCATGTCCACGACAACTTGGCCGGATGGGGCCGCCTATTTGCACGGCCGCTATATGCGACTGTCGGAGGCCTCGATCCCCGTGACCGACCTCGCCTATCGCCGATCGGACGTGACCTACGACGTCGTGGGGGTTTGGGGCGGCGCCTTTTTCCGCCTGGATGACCACCTCCGCCGGTTCCGCGAATCCATGCAAGCGCTTCGCCTCGACCCCGGCGTGAGCGATGGCGAGATCCGCAGCATCGCCGCCGAATGCGTGCGGCGGACCGGCTTGCGCGAGGCCTATGTGGCCATGGATTGCCTCCGGGGCGTCGTGAAGCCCGGGCTGCCGCGGCATCCCCTTAACTGCCAGAACTATCTCCTGGTCTATGCGATGCCGTGGGTCTGGGTGATCTCGCCCGAAGTACAGGAGCGGGGCGCGCACCTGATCATCGCGAAGACGCCGCGGATTCCCGAGGAATCCATCGATCCGACGGTGAAAAATTTCCATTGGGGTGACCTGACCCGCGGCCTGATGGAGGCCCATGACCGCGGCGCCGACACCTGCGTGCTGCTGGATTATGACGGATTCGTGACGGAAGGCCCGGGGTTCAACGTGTTCTCGGTGACCAACGGCGTGGTGGCGTCACCCGATCGCGGCGCGCTGGAAGGCATCACGCGTATGTCCGTGATCGAGCTCTGCGAGACCATGGGGATTAAATCGGAGATCCGGCCGATCCCCGCGATGGAATTCCGCGACGCCGACGAGATCTTCCTCGCCACGACGGCAGGCGGCATCATGCCGGCGTCGCGGATCGACGGCCGCATTATGGGCAACGACCGGCCCGGACCGATCTCCACCAAGTTGCGCGAGACGTTTTGGGCGAGGCGGGCCCAAGGTTGGCACGCGACGCCGATCGATTATGGAGCGTAGTGTCTAGTGCCGTAACGCAGTCAACATCAATCAAAAGGGGGCAACAGATGCATTACTGGACAAGACTGGCTACATGCGGCGCCGTCGTGGCGGGCATGCTGGGATTCGCTTCCGGAAGTTGGGCGCAGGAGGTCAAGAGCCCGACCATGGACGCGATCAAGAAGCGCGGCGAACTGATCTGCGGCGTCGACACCGGGATCCCCGGTTTCGCGTTCCAGGATTCCGCCGGCAAATGGGCGGGTCTCGATATCGCCTATTGCCGCGCACTCGCAACCGCGGTGCTCGGCAGCGCCGACAAGGTAAAGTTCATCGGCACCACCTCGAAGGTTCGCTTCTCGGTCCTGCAATCCGGCGAGATCGACGTGCTGATCCGAGATTCGACGTTGACGCTCACGCGCAACACCGAGCTCGGTCTGGCACACGGCGCCAATAACTTTTTCACCGGCGAGGCCTTCATGGTGAAGAAGTCGCTCAACGTCGCGCATGCGAAGGAACTGAACGGCGCCACCATCTGCGTGCTGACCGGTACCACGCTGGAGCTCAACATCGCCGACTACGGCCGCGCCAACAACATCAAGATCAACACTTTGCTGTTCGAGCGGCCGGAGGAAGCCTTCGCGGCGGCCGAGGCCGGACGATGTGACGGCTACACCGACGACGGCGGCAGCGTCGCGGCGGCGCGCTCGTCCATGAAGAAGCCGGACGACTGGGTAATCTTGCCCGAGTTGATCTCCCGCGAGTTCCTGGGCTCCTACACTCGCCAGGGCGACGAGCGCTGGAACATCCTGGTGCGGTGGACGCACATGGCGATGCTCGAAGCGGAGGTGCTCGGCATCACGCAAAAGAACGTCGACGAGATCAAGAAGACTGCGACGAATCCCGAGGTCCGCGGCTTCCTCGGCCTTGAGGAGAACTTCGGTAAGAAGCTCGGCGTCGACAACGACTGGGCTTACCGAATCGTGAAGGAAGTCGGCAACTACGGCGAGAACTACGACAAGTACTTCGGTCCGCTGCAGCTGCCGCGCGGCTGGAACGAGCTCTACACCAAGGGCGGTCTGCAATACCCGCTGCCCTGGCGGTAAGCGCCGTCTGAGATAGGTAAGGGGTCGTCGGAATGGTCAGGCGCCCGTCGCGGCGCGCCTACATCGGCCAATGGGTATTGTTGGCCGGCGTGGTCGCCTTCGGCTGGCTCCTGGCCGACATGGTGGCCGGGAACTACGCGCGAAAGAACCTGCATTTCGGGTTCGGATTCCTCGCTGACCAGGCGCACTTCGACCTCCCCTTCCATCTCATTTCCTGGAACCTGTTCGACACTTACGGTCGGGTCCTCCTAGTCTGTCTGCTCAATACGGTCCTGGTCGCGGCGATGGCGATTGTGACCGCAACGGTCCTGGGCCTGCTGGTCGGGGTGATGCGTCTCTCCGTTAACTGGCTCGTCCGCAACATTGCGCTGGCCTTCATTGAGTTTGTGCGCAACACACCTCAGCTCGTGCAGCTGATTTTCTGGTACGTCGGTGTGCTACAGACGCTGCCGTCGCCACGGCAGAGCATCACCCTGCCGGGCGGCGTGCTCCTTAACATCCGCGGTCTGTTTGTGCCTGACGCGGTCATGCGCGAAGGAAGTGGCTTGCTGTCATGGCTTGCGCTCGCCGTGCTCATTGCGACGCCCTTCGTCTGGAGAGTGAAAATCGGCTCCTCGCGCGTGGGAGCGAAGGCACTGTTCCTGCTTCTGCTGGCATTGGTCTTGTTTGCCGCGGGCGTCGACCATGTCGAGTATCCCGTCCTCCAAGGCTTCAATCTCGCCGGGGGGACCCAGGTTCCGCCTGAGCTGGTGGCGCTCTGGATCGGCCTCTCGATCTACGCGACCGCCTTTATCGCTGAGATCGTGCGGGGCTCCATCGAGGCGATACCCAAGGGCCAACACGAAGCAGCTCAGGCCCTCGGATTGAAAGGCTTGCAGCGGCTGTTCCTGGTAGTCTTGCCGCAGGCCCTGCGCATCATGGTGCCGCAACTCACGAGCCAATATCTTAACATCATAAAGAGCACCACACTCGGCGCAGCCGTTGGCTATTCGGAGCTGATGCAGATCTTCGCCGGCACGGTGATGCAGCAGGCGGCCAAGGAGGCCGAGACCATGGCCATCGTGATGGCCATCTTCGTGGGGATTAACCTCGCCACCTCCGCGCTGATGAATTGGTACAACCGCCGCGTCGCCCTGGTGGAGCGGTAACAATGGAGGCAGGCAGCTCCACTGTCGTCGCCGGCACCCGCATGCGTGGGACCGGATCCGGGAACCTAGTCCCCGGTAAGGTCGAGGGGACCCTCGGCCGCATCCTCGACTGGTTGCGGCGAAACCTCTTCAGCTCCGTCACGAACACCGTCTTAACGCTGGTGGTGCTGGTGGTGCTCGCCTGGGCGGTGCCGCCCTTCGTCGAGTGGGCGCTTACGGACGCTACTGTCTCCGGAAACGCGAAATCCGCCTGCACGGGCGACGGCGCTTGCTGGACCTTCATCCGGATCCGGTTCCCGCAATTCTTTTACGGCCACTATCCCAGTGACGAGATCTGGCGAGTGAACCTCGCAGGCCTGCTGCTGGCCGTGTTTAGTGTCCCGGTCATGCGCGACAACACTCGACGGCGAGGGTTTTGGCTGCTGATGCTCATGACCGCGTTCCCGGTGCTCGCGGGCCTCCTCTTGGTCGGCGGCGTCCCGGGCCTCGCCTACGTCGACACCAGCCAGTGGGGCGGGCTGATGCTCGACGTGCTGATCGCCTTCGTCGTCGTGGCGGGCTCTCTGCCGTTCGGCATTATCCTTGCACTTGGCCGCCGATCGCAGCTTCCGGTCGTGCGAACGCTCTCCGTCGGCTTCATCGAGCTCTGGCGCGCGATGCCGCTGCTGACGGTCATCACCATGTCGGCGGTGATGCTGCCACTTTTTCTGCCGGAGGGCGTGCACATTGACCGCCTGATCCGCGCCTTGGTGGTGCTGGTGCTGTTCAATGCCGCCTATATGGCGGAGACCGTGCGCGGCGGCCTGCAAGGCGTCGAAGCCGGGCAGGAGGAAGCGGCTTACTCGGTCGGTCTCAAGTGGTGGCAGGTGCAGGCCTTCATCGTCCTGCCGCAGGCGCTCCGCCATGTCATGCCGGGCATCGTCAACAATGTGGTCGATCTCTTCAAGGACACGACCCTCGTCACCATCATCGGCCTCTTCGACATCCTCGGCGCCGTCAACCAGGCAATCAAGGATCCCGCCTGGCTCGGCCTCGCGCATGAGGGCTACGTCTTCACCATGGTGGTGTTCTTCGCTTGCTGCTTCGCGATGTCGAGCTACGCCCGCCGCATGGAGCGACGCCTCAACCGGCACCGGACCGGTCGCCACTAGGGGCGGACGGCGCTCGTAACTGCCTAGTCTTTCAGCAAGGACGAGCACATACTCGGCAATCGCCGGGCGAAGTCCTGCCGTACCAGTGAGCAGGGCAGCCAGACGGTGTGGAACAGGGATTGCAGGAGCGGGCTGAGAACCCGCCGCTGGGGAAGGGCGCCGCGTGAGCGACGGCAAGGCGAAGACGGTGATGCCAGTAGCGGCCTTCGATGAGATGCGCGGGCCGGAGGGCTGTTACGCGAAATACGAGGCGATCCGGCGATGGCTGGAGCAGACCCCGCCTGAGACCGTGGTGCTCAAGCGAGCCGAGGCGGAGCTGCTGTTCCGGCGCATCGGCATCACATTCGCGGTCTATTCCGAGGGTGGCGACCCCGAGCGCCTGATCCCGTTCGACATCATTCCGCGCGTCCTCGACGGCGAGGAATGGCGCCTGCTGTCGCGCGGCCTCACCCAGCGCGTGCGCGCGATCGACGCTTTCCTGCGCGACATCTATCACGGCCGCGAGATCCTGCGGGCAGGCAAGGTGCCGGAGCGGCTCATCCTGCACAACGAGGGCTTCCGGCCGGAGATGCAGGACCTCGACACGCCCCATGGCGTCTATTGCCATATCGCCGGCATCGACCTCGTGCGCACCGGGCCCGATCAGTTCTACGTGCTCGAGGACAATTGCCGCACGCCTTCCGGCGTCTCCTACATGCTGGAGAACCGCGAGGCCATGATGCGGCTCTTCCCCGATCTCTGCGCTCAGCACCGGCTGGCGCCGGTCGCGCGCTACCCCGAGGACCTCCTGGAGACACTCAAGTCCGTGGCGCCCGTGAACTGCGCGAGCGATCCCGTCGTGGTGCTGCTCACGCCCGGCTCTTACAACAGCGCGTATTACGAGCACTCCTTCCTCGCGGACGAGATGGGGATCGAGCTGGTCGAGGGCGCTGACCTCCTGGTGGACGACAATATCGTCTACATGCGCACCACCGAGGGACCGCGCCGCGTCGACGTGATCTACCGCCGGATCGATGACGACTTCATTGACCCCCTGGCGTTCCGGTCAGAGTCGGTCGTTGGCACGGCGGGCCTGCTCAACGCTTACCGCGCGGGCAATGTCACGCTCGCCAATGCCGTCGGTACCGGCGTCGCCGACGACAAGGCGGTCTATCCATACGTGCCCACGATGATCCGCTTCTATCTCGGCGAGGAACCAATCCTGCAGAACGTGCCGACCTACAGCTGTGGCCGCGCCGAGGATTTGGGATTCGTGCTCGACCACCTGCCCGAGCTGGTGGTGAAGGAGGCGCGCGGCTCCGGCGGCTACGGCATGCTGGTGGGACCGCGGGCGAGCGCCGCCGAACTCGCGACTTTCGCCGAGAAGCTCAAGGCGCGGCCCGGCGACTACATCGCGCAGCCGACGCTTGCGCTCTCGACCTGTCCGACCTTCGTGGCGAGCGGCGTGGCGCCTCGGCACGTCGACCTGCGCCCCTTCGTGCTCACGGGCAAGGAGATTCGAATCGTGCCAGGTGGACTCACCCGGGTGGCCCTTCGCGAAGGCTCGTTGGTGGTGAACTCGAGCCAGGGCGGCGGCACCAAG
>DATFRA010000149.1:0-2608 GCA_035263705.1 Allostellaceae bacterium | reverse complement strand
CTGATCGAGATTCCTCACCTGCGTCAGTCGGGCAAGAATTCAGCCGACATCCGCATGGTCGTCGATGCGCTGGACCTCTGCTATACCAAGGAGCACGTCGAGACCTTCGTCATCATCAGCGGCGACTCGGACTTCTCCCCTCTCGTTTCCAAGCTGCGCGAGAACGACAAGATGGTGATCGGCGTCGGAGTCAAGAATTCGAGCTCAGATCTTCTCATCGCGAACTGCGACGAGTTCATTTACTACGACGATCTGGTGCGGGAGAAGAAGCGTCCCGCGAAAAAGCCCGCGCCGAAGCCCGTGTCTCCCGCCGAGGCGCCAACAAAGAAAAGCGACGAAACGCGGCGGCAGGAGGCGATCGAGCTCGTCACCGAGACGCTCGAAGCGCTCATTGCCGAGCGCGGCGGGGACGAGAAAATCTGGGGCTCGATGGTCAAGCAGGCGTTGAAGCGCCGCAAGCCAGGGTTCAACGAGTCGTACTACGGCTTCCGCTCGTTCAATGCCCTGCTTGAGGAAGGTCAACACCGCGGGGCGCTCTCGCTCGAGCGTGATGAGAAGTCAAGCAACTACCTCGTGCGCCTTTCACAGCACGACGACTGATCGTAGCGGCCTGCGTCGAGGAGGGGCATGCGAGCATCGAGACGGGGGAGGACTTGCGGCCGGCTCGCGTGCCTGGCCGCAGCCGCCTTTAGCTTCGCCACTCTGGCCGCCGAACCCTCGCTCACCGTCGTCGCGGGAGGGCGCACGGCGATCTATACCGCGGGCGGCCTGCTGACGCTGCCTGTCGCGACGACCGTTACGATTCCCGTCGATCCGGCCTATGGAAAGAACATCACCTTCCGTGCGGTCCCCATCGCGGTCCTGCTCACGGGTACCGCGCCTGACAGCGAAGTGCGATTTCTCGCCGGCGACCGAGTCGTAGCCACCCAGCCCGCGGCCCCGCTTCTCGCGCAGGGCGCCGACGCGGCTGCCTATCTCGCGATCGAGCCGGTCGATGCGCCGTGGCCACCGCTGAAAGCGGGAGAGCGCGCGACGGCCGGCCCTTTTCATCTTGTCTGGAGCAAGGGGGACAAGGGCGTGATGACGCCGGCGCTCTGGCCTATTCAGATCACCCGGATCGAGGAAGTCCAGCCTATCGCCAAGCGTTATCCGATGATCCTTCCTGCGTCGAGCGTACCGGCGAATCATCCGATCCGCGCTGGCTTCGCCGCATTCCAGAAGCACTGCCTGAGCTGCCACACGTTGAATGGCGGCGGGGATAGCGCTATAGGGCCGGACCTCAATATCCCCTATAACCCAACCGAATATCTGCGGCCCGAAGCGCTGCGGCGCCTGATTCGGGATCCACAATCCCTGCGCCGGTGGCCCGGGTCGAAGATGCCGGCCTTTGACACGAAGACGCTTTCCGACCGGGAACTCGCGGAGCTACTCCACTATCTTCGCCATATGGCGGACCGTAAAGTCGCTCCGCCGGTGGCAAAGTAGGCCGGTCCGCGCGACAATAGTCTGTCGTCACCGGGCTTGGGCGGCTTGAGCTGCCTTCATTCGGCCTTGAGTTGGCCCTGGTTGGCAGCAGCCCCGGGCTTGGAGCCAACGACCCATGAGGTGACGCGTGCAAGCTGTCCGTCCGGCCGCTGTCGCCGGTATGTTCTACCCCGAAGCGCCCGCGGCGCTGACCAGCGCGGTGCGCGAATTCCTGGCGCAGGCCGCCCAGCGCGGGGATGGCTCGGCACCTCCCAAGGCCCTGATCGTCCCTCACGCGGGTTACGTCTATTCCGGACCGATCGCGGCCTCCGCCTACGCTTGCATCGCCCCAAGCCGGGCGAAGATCCGCCGCGTGGTGCTGCTGGGCCCGGTGCACAGGGTTCCGATCCGAGGGCTTGCCCTGCCGCTGGCGAAAGCCTTCGCCACGCCGCTCGGAACCATCGAGGTCGATGCCAATGCAGTAACGGAGGCGCTCGCCTTGCCCCAGGTGCGCACCAGCGAGGCCGCGCACGCGCTCGAGCATGCGCTGGAGGTTCAACTGCCGTTCCTGCAAACGATCCTCGAGTCGTTTCGCATAGTCCCCTTCGCGGTCGGAGATGCCACCGCGGCAGAAGTCGCCGCCGTCATCGATCGCCTCTGGGGCGGCGCCGAAACGCTGATCCTGGTGAGCTCCGATCTGTCGCACTATCACCCATACGACGAAGCACGAGCCATCGATCGCGGAACCGTGGAGGAGATCCTCGCGCTGACCTCGGCAATCGACCACAAGCAGGCTTGCGGTGCCACTCCGATCAACGGTTTCGCAGTCTGCGCACGGCGCCGGGGGCTTGTCGGAGAGCTCCTCGATCTCCGCAATTCAGGCGATACGGCGGGTGATAAGTCGCGCGTCGTCGGCTACGCAGCGTTCGCGTTTACCGAACGGGCCGGAACGAATGCGCGACACGCGGTCGCCACAGTCGAGGAAGAGGTCGTCGCGTGAGGATCGCGTGAGAGACGACGAGCTCGGGCTCGCGCTGGTCTCGATCGCGCGGCGCGCGATCGGCACCAGGCTCGGCCGCGCAGGCGAGGAGCCGCCCAGCCACGCCGCACTCGCCGTTCCAGGTGCAACGTTCGTGACGCTGTT
>DATFRA010000148.1:0-15236 GCA_035263705.1 Allostellaceae bacterium | reverse complement strand
GGGGCGGCTGCTCGCGCATGGCACGGTGGCGGAGGTCGTGCACGCCGCGGGGATTGCGGCCTGGCGGATCCGGGGCGTCGCGGTCGACCGGCTGATGCCGCGGGTCAAGGCGCTGCCCGGCGTCGAGACAGCGGCGCTCTTCGGCGCAGAGCTCCACGTGAGCGGCGTCGACGCGGCGCTCATCGAGAAGAGCCTCGCGGGGATCGAGGGCGAGGCCGGCGTCGAGATCGAGCGTGTGCAGCCCAGCCTCGAGGACGTGTTCATCCACACCATGGACGTCGCCAACGCTGAGGCGCCGCGATGAGCGGCCGGTTCTCGCTCGCGCGCTTCCGGGCACTCCTGGTCAAGGAGTTCATCCAGGCCTTCCGCGACCGGCTCACCTTCGCGATGATGGTGGGCGTGCCGATCATCCAGTTGATTCTGTTTGGCTATGCGATCAACTCGGATCCGCACTACCTGCCGACCGCCGTGGTCTCCGTCGACAACAGCGAGATGTCGCGCAGCATCGTCGCGGCCTTGCAGAATTCCGACTATTTCAAGGTGACGGCGCAGCCCGCGACCGAGGCGGAGGCCGACACCATGATCACGCGTGGCGACGTGCAGTTCGTGGTGATCATCCCCGAGGATTTCTCGCGCAAGCTGGTGCGCGGCGAGCGGCCGGTGATGCTGGTGGAGGCGGACGCAACCGATCCCGTCGCCACCGGGAACGCCGTCGCGGCGCTCGCTCAGCTCAACACGTCCGCGCTGAGGCACGACCTGACAGGGCCGCTGGCCCCGCTCGCGGGCAAGCCCGCGCCCTTCGAGATCCGCATCCACAACCGCTACAACCCCGAGGGCGCCACCGAGTACAACATCGTGCCGGGGCTGATCGGCACCATCCTCACCATGACCCTGGTGATGATGACGGCGATCGCGGTGACGCGCGAGCGCGAGCGCGGCACCATGGAGAGCCTGCTCGCCAC
Source organism: Allostellaceae bacterium (assembly GCA_035263705.1). Classification (GTDB taxonomy): domain Bacteria; phylum Pseudomonadota; class Alphaproteobacteria; order ATCC43930; family CGMCC-115725; genus DASZHJ01. The sequence goes on along the minus strand of DATFRA010000148.1, from coordinate 14,274 downwards.
CACGGCGCGGCCACTCGAGGTGATGCTCGGCAAGATCGCGCCCTTCATCGTGATCGGCTACATCCAGGTGGTCGTGATCGTGGGCGCGGCGGAGCTGCTGTTCGGCGTGCCAATGCTCGGCAGCCTGGTGCTGCTCTCGCTTTCGCTGGTGGTCTTCATCGCGGCGAACCTCGCGGTCGGCTTCACCTTCTCGACGCTGGCGCAGAGCCAGATGCAAGCGATGCAGATGGGCGTGTTCTTCTTCCTGCCCTCGATGCTACTCTCGGGTTTCCTGTTCCCGTTCCGCGGCATGCCCGAATGGGCACAGGTGCTGGGCGAGGCGCTGCCCTTGACCCACATGCTGCGCATCGTGCGAGGCATCATGCTCAAGGGCAGCATGCTCCCGGATATCGCGCCCGAGATCTGGCCGATGCTGATCTTCCTCGCGGTGGCGAGCGCGATCGCGCTCAAGCGCTACCGGCAGACGCTGGACTGATCATGTGACCTCTTTTATGCGTCATGCCCGGCCTTGTGCCGGGCATCCACGTGTTCTTCCTCTCGTAACTAAACCCGTTGATGGCCGGGACAAGCCCGGCCATGACGATACGGAGGATTGATCTCGTCAATTGGTCGGGTCGTATCGACACTCGGCAAGCATTGCCAGCATGTGCTCCGGCGGATCGGCCGCGACGGTAATGGCCCCGCGATCCCCACCCAGGGGAATTTTCACGGAACGCGCATGCAGATGCAGCGGCACGCGCGGAGATTTGTCCGGGCCGTAGACGGAGTCTCCCAGCACCGGGAAGCCCTCGGTGGCGCAGTGCACGCGGAGCTGGTGGGTCCGGCCGGTCTCGGGCGCGAGTTCGAGCCAGGTGAATTCGCGGCTCGATCCGAGTACGCGGAAGCGGGTGAGGGCACGCTGGCCCGATTTGTCCGGCACCATGCGCCAGCCCTCCTTGCGCGTGACCTTGCGGAGCGGGCGGTCGATGACGCCCTCGGACGCCGGCGGCCTGCCCTCGACGACGGCCCAGTAGGTCTTCTTCACTGCAGCCGAGGAGAAAAGACGCCCGAGCTTGCTGGCGCCGCGGGCGTGGCGTGCCAGCACCAGGCAGCCGCTGGTGTCACGGTCGAGCCGGTGGACGAGGCGAGGCACATCGCGGATGCCGAAGCGTAGCGCGGCCAAGTACCGCTCGAGGCTCTCGGGCGTGCTCGGTCCCGGATGCACGGCAAGGCCCGCGGGCTTGTCGATGACGAGCACGCTGCCGTCGCGGTAGAGGACGCGGGCCTGCAGCTCTTGCGGGGTCACGCAGGCCTCGCGCATGGCAGGGCTGCAGCGGGTGCGATGGGCATGACGGCCTTCGGTCCGATATTCAGGCATCCCCTACCGTTTTACCCCCCGCTGGGCAACACTGGAACGGCACTGGAAGGAGACGCCGCATGGCCCGGTATGATTTCGATCTCTTCACCATCGGCGCGGGCTCTGGCGGCGTCGCGGGCTCGCGGCGGGCGGGCTCCTACGGTGCCAAGGTGGGCATCGCCGAGGCCGTGCGGATCGGCGGCACCTGCGTGCTCCGGGGCTGCGTGCCGAAGAAGCTGCTGGTCTACGGCGCGGAGTTCGCGGACGCCTTTGAGGATAGCGCGGGCTTCGGCTGGACGCTCGGCGAGCTCAAGTTCGACTGGGCGCGGCTGATCGTCGCCAAGAATAAGGAACTCGACCGGCTCCACGGCGTCTACGTGAACCTGCTCACGAGCGCGAACGTCGCGATCTTCGAGGGGCACGCAAGGCTGGTCGACCCGCACACGGTCGAGATCGACGGCAAGCGCGTGACTGCCGCCCATATCATGGTCGCGACCGGCGCCTATCCCGAGATGCTGGAGATCCCCGGCATCGAGCACGCGATCAGCTCCAACGAGGCGCTCGACCTGAAGGCGCTCCCGAAGCGCGTGCTGATCGTGGGCGGCGGCTACATCGCCATGGAATTCGCGGGGATATTCGCCACGCTGGGCTCCAAGGTCACGGTCGCGATCCGGGCTGCGCAAGTGCTGCGGCATTTCGATCACGACATCCGGGTGGCCCTCGCGGAGGAGATGACGGCGCGCGGCATCGAGATCCGCGCGCACACGCACGTGACGCGCATCGACAAGACCGCCGACGGCCTGGTCGCGACCCTCAAGGACGGCGCGAAGATCTCGGCGGACGTGATCCTCTATGCGACGGGCCGCCGGCCGACGACGCGGGATCTCGGGCTCGCCGAGGTGGGCGTCAGGCTGAACGAGGCCGAGGCGATCGTGATCGACGAGGCGCAGCGCACGTCGGTCCCGCACATCTATGCGATCGGCGACGTGACGGATCGGCTTAACCTGACGCCGGTGGCGATCGCCGAGGGCCGCGCGATCGCGGAGACGCTCTTCAATGAGAACTTCACGACCGTCGACCACCACAACGTGCCGACGGCCGTGTTCAGCCAGCCGCCCGTGGGCACGGTCGGCCTCGCCGAGCATGTGGCGCGCGAAAGGGTGGGCGCCGTCGACGTCTATCGCACGCGGTTCCGGCCGATGAAATACACGCTCTCAGGCCGTCAGGAGCGCACCTTGATGAAGCTGGTGGTCGACCGCAAGAGCGACCGCGTGCTCGGCTGCCACATGGTGGGCCGAGATGCGCCGGAGATCATCCAGGGGCTCGGCATCGCGCTCCAATGCGGCGCCACCAAGCGGCAGTTTGACCGCACCATCGGCATCCATCCGACCGCGGCGGAGGAATTCGTGACCATGCGCGAGAAGGTGCCGGAGCCCAAGGCCGACCTCGCCGCCGATTAATCCGCCGCGCTGGCGCTGAAGGCGGCGGACCCGCGCCGGATCACGCGCTCGGGCGGCAGGCGGAGCGCGACGCGGGTGCCGCGCTCGGGCGCGGTGTCGATCACGAGCGCGCCGCCGTGGAGCTCGATCAATCGCTTGGCGAGCGGCAGGCCGAGGCCGGTGCCTTCGTAGGGCCGCGCGAGGCGGCTGTCGAGCTGGCGGAACGGCTCGAGCGCCACCGGCACATCTTCGGGCCGCATGCCGATGCCGTCGTCGGCGACCGCGATCTCGACGCCGCCGTCCTCCGCGGTGCGGGCGGACACCTCGATCCGCCCGCCTGCCGGCGTGAACTTCACGGCATTCGACAGCAGGTTGATCAACGCCTGCTTGATCCGGACCTCGTCCACGATCACGTCGGGAAGATCGGGCGGCAGGCGCTCGATGAGCGCGAGCTCGCCCTCCGCGGCGCGCGGCGCGATCAGGCGCAGACAGCGGGGCATGATATCCGCGAGCGAGGCGCGGTCGTCGTGGATGTCGAGCCGGCCGGATTCGATCTTGGAGATATCCAGGATGTCCGAGATCAGCGCCAGCAAGTGCTCGCCCGAGGAATGAATGTCGGCGGCGTAGGCCCGGTATTTCGCGTCGATAGGGCCCGAGGTGCCCGCTTGGATCATCTCCGAAAAGCCCAGCACGGCATTGAGCGGCGTGCGGAGCTCGTGGCTCATGGTGGCGAGGAACTCCGACTTGACCCGGCTCGCGATCTCCGCGGTCTCCTTCGCCTGGCGCAGATTGGCGACCAGGTCGGCGTTCGCGAAGCGCAGCCCGATCATCTTGACGATGCTGCGGTTCATCGTCCGGCCCATCCCCAGCATGGAGGCGAGATAGGCGAGTGTCATGAGCCCGAACACGATCGAGCTGGGCGTGCCGTGCTGGAAGGCCGCCGCCGCGATCGGCAGCGTGCAGCAGACGATGAAGGCGTAATATGCCGGCAGATAGGCGGCATACATGAAGGCGCCGCCAGCCAGCATGCTCGCCACCACCAGGATCATGAACGCGGAGAACTCTGGATCGGCCGGCAGATAGAACGCGGCGCCGAACAGGCCCCAGAGAATCCCGCTCGCCGCCATGATGCCCACCGCGCGCCAAGACCAGCGTGCGATCAGCGCCTGGTCGCTGGTCTCGCGCCGGAACCAGAGCCAAAGCACGGCGCGCCCCCCGAGCCAGGCCAGGGTCAAGCCGGCCCAGCTCAGCAGCAGCCAGGCATCGATGCGGCCCCCGAGCACGGCGGCCGCGACCGCCGCCGTTGCCGCGGAGCCGAGGAACGAGATCGGCGATTTGAAAAGGAGACGCAGCTGCTCGGCGCGTACGCGGGCTTCGAGGTTCGACATTGCGGTGCTTCGGACTCGTGAAACGAGAACGCAACCAAGAGGTTCGGGGCGAAGCCAGAGATTCTACGCAGCCTCCGCCCAACCGGTTAAGAAATTGTCTACGATGCGAGGTATCTCGCCATCCCCGGATGAGGGAGCCTATGCCGGACCCAAGGGAGCGACAGCCGCGCATCGTCATCGTGGGCGGCGGTGCGGGCGGCCTCGAGCTCGCGACGCGGCTGGGCGACCGGCTGGGCCGGCGCGGCCGCGCCGCCGTGACGCTCATCGACAAGGCGCGCGCCCACCTCTGGAAGCCGCTGCTGCACGAGGTCGCCGCAGGGAGCATGGACGTCGGCAAGCACGAGCTCGACTATCTCGCGCAGTCGCACTGGCATCATTTCCGCTATCGCGTCGGCGAGGTGATCGGGCTCGACCGCAGGCGGCGCGAGGTGCGCGTGGCGCCGGTCTTCGACGAAGACGGCACGCAGGTGACGCCGGCGCGCGCCGAGGCCTATGACGTGCTCGTGATGGCGGTGGGCGGCGTTACCAACGACTTCGGCACGCCGGGCGTCGCCCAGCACGCCATCGAGCTTGATACGCCTGGCGAGGCCGCGCGCTTCCACCGGCGGCTGGTCAACGCCTGCATCCGCGCCCACGCGCAGCTCGAGCCGCTCCGCCCCGAGCAGCTCAACGTCGCCATTATCGGCGCGGGCGCCACCGGCGTCGAGCTCGCGGCGGAGTTGCACAAGACCACGCGCGAGCTGGTCGCCTACGGCCTCGACCGCATCGATCCCGACAAGGACATCAAGCTCACCGTGATCGAGGCCGCGGAGCGGATCCTGCCGGCGCTGCCCGAGCGCATCGCGCTCGCGACCCAGGATCTCCTCCGCGATCTCAACATCCAGGTGCTCACTGGCGCACCGGTCGCCGAGGTGGCCGCCGACGGCGTGCGGCTCGCCGATGGGAGACGGATTCCGGCGGAGCTCGTCGTGTGGGCCGCGGGCGTCAAGGCGCCGGTGTTCCTCCGGGAGCTCGACGGGCTGGAGAGCAACCGTCTCAACCAGCTCGTCGTCCGGCCGAGCCTGCAGACGACGCGGGACGACCGGGTGTTTGCCTTCGGCGATTGCGCGGCAGCACCCTGGCTCGGCACCGACCGCGCGGTGCCGCCGCGCGCCCAGGCGGCGCACCAGCAGGCCTCGCATCTCGCGCGCGAGCTGCCCCGGCATCTGCGGGGCGAGCCGGTGCGACCCTTCCAGTATCGCGATTTCGGCTCGCTGGTCTCGCTCGGGCACTACAGCACCGTCGGCAGCTTGATGGGCAGGCTGATCGGCGGCAGCATCGTGATCCAGGGCCTGTTCGCCCGCGTCATGTACATCTCGCTGTACAAGCTGCACGAGTACGCGCTGCACGGCCTCACCAAGGTGACCCTCGACACCCTCGCGCGCCTGATCACTCGCCGCACCGAACCGGTGGTGAAGCTGCATTGAAAAGGGAACGCTTTAGCGCTGAGGACGCGGAGGATTCGCAGAGGGCGCAGAGGGTATCGAGACCTCCGCGTCCTCAGCGAATCCTCTGCGACCTCCGCGCCAAGGTCCTTTTGCTTTTTTGGACTCCACTTCTCCTCGTCGCCTGCACACCGACGCCATCGGGGCACGCGCCGACGTTCGCGGCGAAGCCGTACGAACCCTTCGTGCGCGCGAATGTTGTGGCGATCGCGCTCAGGGAGTGGCGGCTCTTCGGATCACTGATCGACGATCCCGCGCTCGAGGGCTCTGAGCCGGGCTCGGCGTCGGAGAAGCCTGAGCGCCTGCCGGGCCTCTGGCAGCGCGTCGGCGAGTATTGGTGGCTCGGGCAGAATCCGGACGAGAGCGCGAGCGCCTGGACGGGCAAGCACGACGCGCGCGGCACGGTGTTCCCCTTCACCGACGACGAACACTACGCGTGGTCGGCGGCGTTCATCTCCTATGTGATGCGCATCGCGGGCGCCGGCGACCGGTTTCCCTATGCGCCGAACCACGCCACCTACGTGAACGCCGCGGCGGCGGGCCGCTCGCCGATCCTGCGCGCGGAACCGCCCGACGCCTATGCGCCAAGGCCCGGCGACCTCGTCTGCCGCGGGCGCTATCGCGCGGCCGATCTGACCTTCCGCGATTTGCCGACACCGTATCTCTGGCCCGGCCATTGCGGGGTCGCGGTGAGCGCGAGGCCTGGGATGCTCGACCTCGTCGGCGGCAATGTCGAGGACGCCGTGCGCCTGACACACGTGCCGATCACCGACCGTGGGACCCTCGGCAATCAGGGCGAGTTCGTGCTCGATCGGCGCTATCGCTGGTTCGTGGTGCTGCGCGTCCTTTACGACGCCGACGCGGAGGCCGCGCGGGACGAGTGAGCCTCAGCACCCGACAGCGGATTGCTGTATGGTCGTCTCCACACCCGCCAATAGGGTCATCTCGAGGGGGCGCCATGGTGAATTGGATCGGCGATCACTGGTTTGAGCTAACGGCCATCATCATCCTCGGAATCGGCTTTCTGCAGCTCATCTCGCTGATGCAGAACGCATGCCAGAGCCTCGAGGCCATCAATGACCAGATAAAGGGCTTGCGCGCCGACGTCGCTCAGGTCGAGCCGGCGAAGGTCGAGTAGTCACGGCATCGACGCACCTTGGCAGGCGCGGGGCTGTCGCGGTATAGGCTGAGGTTTCCGCGCGGTCAGGCGCGCGGGTGAGAGGCGGTTATGACGCAGAAGAAATGGAGTCTCGACAGCTGGCGGAGCATGCCGATCCGGCAGGTTCCGGAGTATCCGGACCAAGCGGCGCTGGAGGCCGTGGAGAAGCTGCTCAGGACCTACCCGCCGCTCGTCTTTGCGGGCGAGGCTCGGCGCTTGAAGCGGGCGCTGGGCGCGGTCGCGGAGGGCCGGTCCTTCCTGCTGCAGGGCGGCGATTGCGCCGAGAGCTTCGCCGAGTTCCATCCCAACAACATCCGCGACACCTTCCGCGTGCTTTTGCAGATGGCGGTGGTGCTCACCTTCGGCGCGACCTGCCCGGTGGTGAAGGTGAGCCGCATGGCGGGCCAGTTCGCCAAGCCCCGCTCCGCCGATACCGAGACTCAGAACGGGGTGACGCTACCCTCCTACCGCGGCGACATCGTCAACGGCATGGAGTTCACGGAAGAAGCGCGCCGGCCGGATCCGCAACGGATGGTGCAATGCTTCAGCCAGTCGGCGGCGACGCTCAACCTGTTGCGCGCCTTCGCGCAGGGCGGCTATGCCGACCTGCACCGCGTGCACACCTGGAACCAGGGCTTCGTCGCCGCGAGCCCGGCGGGCGAGCGCTACAAGGAGCTGGCGGAGCGCCTGACCGAGACGCTCGACTTCATGGCGGCGGTGGGGCTCACGTCCGAGACCACGCCGCAGATCCGCGAGACTGACTTCTTCACCTCGCACGAGGCGCTGCTGCTGCCCTACGAGCAGGCGCTGACCCGCGTCGATTCCACCACGGGCGACTGGTACGACTGCTCCGCGCACATGCTCTGGATCGGCGACCGCACGCGGCAGGTGAACGGCGCGCACGTGGAGTTCTTGCGCGGCGTCAAGAACCCGATCGGCATGAAATGCGGGCCGAGCCTCGATCCCTCGGACCTCTTGAAGCTGATCGACGTGCTCAATCCCGAGAACGAGCCGGGCCGGCTCACGCTGATCGCGCGTATGGGGGCCGACAAGGTCGATAAGAACCTCACGCCGCTGATCCGCGCCGTCGAGCGCGAGGGCCGCAAGGTCGTCTGGTGCTGCGATCCCATGCACGGCAATACCGTGGTGTCGTCGACCGGCTACAAGACCCGCATGGTCGACCGGATCATGGCGGAGGTGCGCGGCTTCTTCGCGGTGCACGAGGCCGAGGGGACTTATGCGGGCGGCGTTCATTTCGAGATGACCGGACAGGACGTGACTGAGTGCGTCGGCGGCGCCCAGGCGATCACCGAGACCGCGCTCGGCGACCGCTATCACACCCACTGCGACCCGCGGCTCAACGCGAGCCAGGCGCTGGAGCTCGCCTTCTGGCTCGCCGAGGCCCTCAAGAAGAAGCGCGCGGGCGTCGAACGCAAGATTGCCGCCGCGTCCTGAACGGACGAGCGCTCGCACGCGGGAGGTCGAGCTGACCCATTCGCCCGACGACGTCGCGCGGCTCACCGACGCCTACTTCCTCAAGACCAAGGAGGTGGTGCGGCGCTTCGGCGATATCCGCGTCACCTACGCGATCTTCCTGCGCCGGCCGGTAATCTGCACGCCGCGGCTCATGGTCGAGTTTCTGAATGAGATGCAGAAGGAGCGCCGCACGCGCTTCGAGACCGAGCTCATCTACCAAGAAGGCGACTGGGTGGGCGCGGGCGAGCCGATGATCTATTTGACGGGCTCGCTCTATCACCTGGTCGATCTCGAGACGCTCTACTTGCAGCGGCTGGGCGCGCCCTGCGTCGCCGCCTACAACGCCTACAACATGTGCGTCGACCTGCCGAAGACGGCGTTCCTCGCCATGGACGCGCGGCACTGCGCGGGCGCGGAGATGGCGGCGATGATGGCCTACGCCGCGGCGGTGGGCTCGGCCGCGGCGAAGCGCGAGGTGGGTGCGGTCGGGTTCGTCGCCAACGCGACGGAGGCGACCGCCTCCTACTTCGGCAACGACAAGGGCCGCGGGACGATGCCGCATGCGCTCATCGGCTACGCGGGCTCGACCGTGCGCGCAGCAGAAATGTTCCGCGAGACTTTCCCGCGCGAGCCCATGACGGTGCTGGTGGATTATTTCGCGAAGGAGATCACGGACTCCCTCGCGGTCTGCGCGCGCTTTCCGGAGCTTGCCGCGGCGGGCGAGCTGGCGCTGCGCCTCGACACGCACGGCGGCCGCTACGTCGAGGGCCTCGACCTCGCGCGCTCCTACGATGTGTTGGAGCGTCACGCGCCCAAGTCGATCCGCGGCTACCGCACCGAGCTGGAGCTGCGAACACTCGTCGGCACCGGCGTCAGCGCGGCGGCGGTCTGGCACCTCCGGCGCAGCCTCGACGATGCCGGCTTCGGCAAGGTGAAGATCGTCGCGAGCTCCGGCTTCACGCCCGCGAAGTGCCGCATGATGGCGGCGGCCGAGGCGCCCATCGACGTCGTCGGCACCGGGTCCTACCTGCCCGAGCTCTGGAGCGAGACCTACGCGACGGCCGACATCGTCGCCTACGACGGCAAGGCCCTGGTCAAAGTCGGTCGCGAATTCCTGATCCGCAAGCGCAAGGACGGCGCGGCGGAGTAGGAAGAGCAGCGTCGACGGCGATCGTGCGTCCTTCGACGCGCTCGCTTCGCTCGCTTGCTCAGGATGAGGTGCTTGTCCATCTCGTCGAGGACCGCCAAGGGAGACCGCAACATAACTGCAATCCAACCGTAACACTTCGCGCCACAGCGCGAGTAAGACTGTCGCTGTCGTGTATCCGATGCCGAATATCGCCGTCTTATTTCGGATTTTACTATCCGGACAAAGAAAGCTTTAACGATCGCATTGCTAGAAGACGGGCGAGAAAGGGATTTCGGCAATGCCGGCGGCCGCGACACGCACCTCACGAACGCCGACCCCGGGCGACGACCGGTTGGCGTCGGTCGCAGCGCCGGTGACGCCGGTGACGCCGGACACGCGCTGCGCCGTCGTCTTCGACCGTTTCCGGGCCGACGCCGAGCTGATCGCGATTCCCGTGGTCGACGACGGGACGCCGGTCGGCCTGGTGAACCGGCACGACCTGACCATGAGCCTCGCGCAGGATTATGGCCGGGCGCTCTATGCGCAGAAGCCGATCACGGTGCTCATGGACGCGGCACCGCTCGTTGTCGAGAGCAGCGTGCAGGTCGACGCGCTCGAAAGCCTGATCGCGACGGAAAACCCCTCGGCGCTGCTGCGCGGCTTCGTAGTGACAACGGCGGGGCGCTACGCCGGCGTCGCCACTGCCCTGTCGCTCCTGCAGCTCAACCTCGCGCGCACCGAGCGGCGCAACCGAGAGGCCGAGGAGGCGCGCCGCGCCGCCGAGAGCGCCAACCGCAGCAAGTCGCGCTTCCTCGCCGTCATGAGTCACGAGCTCCGGACGCCCTTGAACGCCATCATCGGCTTCTCGGATCTGATCCAGACCCAGAGCCTCGGGCCGCTGCAACCCGCGAAGTACCGTGAATACGCCGAGGACATCCACGTCAGCGGCCAAAACCTGCTGTCGGTGATCAACGACATCCTGGACATGGCCAAGATCGAGGACGGCAAGATGGTGCTGTTCGAGGAGGCCATCGACCTCTGCCAGCAGGTCTCCGTGGCGATCCGATTCGTCGCGGATCGCGCGCGCCAGGGTCAGATTGCGCTCGATCGCGAGATCGCTCCGGGGCTGCCGCCGCTCCTCGCGGACCAGCGCTCGATCCGCCACATCCTGCTCAACCTGCTCAGCAACTCGATCAAGTTCACTCCGGGCGGCGGCCGCGTCGCCGTCCGGGCCGAGCGCGTCCGCGACGGCGGCCTCGCGCTCGCCGTGGCCGACACCGGCATCGGCATGTCCCCCGAGCACCTCGCGGTCGCGTTGACGCCCTTCGGTCAGGTCGCGAACGAGTACACCCGACGCCATGACGGCACCGGCCTCGGGCTTCCGCTGGTGAAGTCGCTCGCGGAGCTCCATGGCGCCGCGGTCGAGATCGAGAGCGCCCTCGGGCGCGGCACCACCGTCCGCATCACCTTCCCGGCGGCGCGCGTGCTGGTGCAACCGCAATTGCAGGTCGCCGTTTAGCTTTTAGCCTCTCAGCTGTGAGTCCTTAGCTTTTCAGCCGTGCGAACGGCGCTACGCTGCCCTACCTTGCAGGCAGGTGGCTTTTGGGTCACTTATATATAAATTGAGCATTAGCTGATGCCCCCGGGCTAGCAGCTGATAACTAACGGCTATAGAGCTTCTTTCATGGACCGCCTCGCCATCGCCATCGCGCAGCTCGATCCCACGGTGGGCGATATCGCGCACAACGTGCGCAAGCTTCGCGAGGCGCACGCGGCGGCGGCGCGCGAGGGTGCCGACCTCGTGGTCGGGACAGAGCTCGGCGTCTCCGGCTATCAGCCCGAGGATCTCGTGCTGAAGCCCACCTTCGTGGCGGCCTGCGAGGCCGCCGTGCACGACCTCGCGGCGGTCACCCGCGGGGGACCCGGCATGATCGTGGGCTCGCCCTGGAGCGAGAACGGTAAGGTCTATAACTCGGCAGTGCTTCTCGAGGCGGGACGCGTCGCCAGCGTGCGCTTCAAGCACGAGCTGCCGAATTACGGGGTCTTCGACGAGAAACGCGTCTTCGCGGCGGGACCGGCGCCCGGGCCGATGGCGTTCCGCGGCGTCCGGCTCGGCGTCATGGTCTGCGAAGACATGTGGTTTCCGGACGTCGCCGAGACCCTGCAGGAATCGGGCGCGGAGCTTCTGATCGTGATCAACGGCTCGCCCTTCGAGACCGACAAGCGCGACCAGCGTCTCTCGCTGGCGGTCGAGCGAATCAAGGAGACGGGGCTGCCGCTGCTCTACGTGAACCAGGTCTGCGGCCAGGACGAGGTCGTCTATGACGGCGCCTCCTTCGCGCTCGACGCGCAGTGCCGCCTCAAGGCACAGGCGCCCGATTGGCGCGAGACCGTGCTGACGACGCACTGGCGGCGCGAGAATGGGCGCTGGACCATCGAGCAGGGGCCGACCACCGCGCCCAGCGAGGGGCTCGAGGCGATCTACCAGGCTCTTGTCCTGGGGCTCAAAGACTATGTCGAGAAGAACCGGTTTCCCGGTATCGTGCTGGGGCTCTCAGGCGGCATCGACAGCGCGCTCACCGCGGCGATCGCGGTGGACGCGCTCGGGTCCGAAAAAGTGCACGCGGTGATGATGCCGTCGCCCTACACATCGCGCGAAAGCCTGGAGGATGCCGAGGCAGTCGCGAAGCTCCTTGGCATCGACTACCGCACGGTCAGCATCGAGCCCGCGATGGCGGCCTTCGGCGACATGCTGAAGGAGTCTTTCGCCTGCAAGGGGTCCGACATCACCGAGGAGAACATCCAGTCGCGCGCGCGTGGGATCGCGCTCATGGCGCTTTCGAACAAATTCGGCTGGATGGTGGTGTCGACCGGCAACAAATCGGAGATGTCGGTGGGCTATGCCACGCTCTATGGCGACATGTGCGGGGGTTATGCGATCCTCAAGGACGTCTACAAGATGACGGTGTTTGGGCTGTCGCGGCTACGCAACCAGATGCGGCCCGCGGGCCTTCGGGGTCCTGAGGGGCGCGTCATGCCCGAGCGCGTCATCACCAAGCCGCCCTCGGCGGAGCTCAAGCCCAATCAGCGCGACGAGGACAGCCTGCCGCCCTACGCGGTGCTGGATGACATCCTGGAATGCCTGATCGAGCACGAGATGCCCGTCGACGCGATCGTGGCACGCGGCCACGAGGAGGCGACCGTGCTCCGCGTCTGGCAAATGCTCGACCGAGCCGAGTACAAGCGGCGGCAGGCGCCGCCCGGCGTCAAGATCACCCGCCGCGCCTTCGGCCGCGACCGCCGCTACCCCATCACCAACCGTTTCCAGGGCGCCGCGCCCGTGAGGCCGCAGAAGGCGCCGGTGCGGTCGTGAGATCCTTACCCTCCCAGCGCTTCGCGCCGGGTCCCTTCCTCTCCCGCCCAAGCGCCGGAGAGGGGCTGTTCTTACCCCTCGACCACGAAGTGGGAGAGGGCGGCAGACGCGAAGCGTCGGCCGGGTGAGGGCACCTCTGATGCCTCACAATAAATGACTACCAAGGTCCGGTTCGCGCCGAGTCCTACCGGGCGGCTCCATCTCGGGAATGCCCGCACGGCGCTGGTCAATTGGCTGTTCGCGCGCAAGAGCGGCGGGCGGTTCCTGCTGCGGCTCGACGACACCGACCGCGAGCGCTCGCGGGAGGACTTCGCGGCGGCGATCGAGACCGATCTCAAATGGCTCGGCCTCGACTGGGACGAGTTCGAGCGGCAGTCGGCGCGGCTCGACCGCTATGCGTCGGCCGCGGAGCGCTTGAAGGCAGCGGACCTGCTCTATCCCTGCTTCGAGAGCGCCGAGGAGCTCGACCTCAAGCGCAGGCTTGCGCAGCAGCGCGGGCAGCCCTGGATCTACGACCGCGCGGCGCTCGCGTCGCCCGCGGCGGAAATCGCGCGCCGCACCGCCGCCGGCGAGACCCCGCACTGGCGCTTCAAGCTCGAGCATGGCGCGATCGCCTGGGACGACCTCGTGCGCGGGCCCACGGAGTTCCAGGGTGCGCATCTGAGCGACCCCGTGCTGGTCCGCGCGGACGGCATGCCGCTCTACACCTTCAGCTCGGTGGTGGACGACGCCGAGCTCGGCATCACTCATGTGATCCGCGGCGAGGACCACGTCACCAACACCGCATTCCAGATCCAGATCTTCGCAGCGCTGGGCGCGCCGGCGCCGAAATTCGCGCATCTCTCGCTGATCACGGGCAAGGGCGGCGAGGCGCTCTCCAAGCGCATGGAGAGCCTGAGCCTTGCCACGCTGCGCGAGAGCGGCATCGAGCCCATGGCGGCGAACAGCCTGCTCGCCAAGCTCGGCACCTCGGACGCGGTCGAGCCGCGGCTTGACATGGCCATGCTGGTCAAAGAGTTCGATTTCAAGAAATTCGGCCGGGCGCAGCCGCACCTCGATCCTGCGGAGCTCGGCGCGCTCAACACGAAGCTGTTGCATCAGACGCCATTCGAGACGGTGCGGGCGCGGCTGCCGGAGGGCGCCACGCGCGAGTTCTGGGAGGCGGTGCGCGCAAACCTCGAGCGCGTCACCGACGCTGCGATCTGGTGGCAGGTCTGCGCCAGCGAGGTCGCGCCGGTGATCGCGGCGGAAGACGCGGCGTTCTTGACGCAGGCGGCGGCGCTGCTGCCGCCCGCGCCCTTCGACGCTGCGACCTGGAAGGGCTGGACCGACCGGCTGGGGCCCGCCGCCGGGCGCAAGGGCCGGGCGCTTTTCCATCCGCTGCGCCTCGCGCTGACGGCGCGCGAGCAGGGACCGGAGCTTCGAAGTTTGCTTCCGTTGATCGGACGCGAGCGCGCGCTGCATCGCCTGCAGGGTAAGACCGCCTAGCC
>DATFRA010000147.1:0-12565 GCA_035263705.1 Allostellaceae bacterium | reverse complement strand
AGCCTTGCCATCGCCGATCGAGCCTATGTGCTCGACAACGGCGAAATCGTTTACCAGGGCGGCGCCAAGGACCTCGCGGCCGATGAGGAGCGCGTGCAGGCGCTCGCCGGCGCCAGCGCCGAGAAGTGGTCGGACGAGGAGCACGCCTCCGCTCCCGCCTGAGCGACGGGAAGGGCCGCGCGACTCGGCGTCGAGTCGCGTCGAGTCGCGCCTCAAAGTCTGCTTCGCCCAGAAAAGCGGCAGTTGGTGCGATATAAAATTTGTGACTTCGAATTCAACGGCTGCGTGAGCGCCGCGTGACCCCGGAAGGTCACGTCTGCGCGAGGCAATCGTCCCCCTGCGCGCCGTTGTTGGTCCGCGACTCGTTGGTATCCGCGCATATCTCGACCCTGGGATGCAGCCGCTCGAGAGATCTCGAGAGCACGCTGGGCGCGCCTCATCGTCTCGTTGGGTGTGATCGCTAGGCCACAGTGCGGACGTAATAAAGCAGTCAACCACTGTAACACCTTGAGATTGCCACTTTTCGGAACGATGATAAGAGCTTGGGTTTATCGGCGAGGTTGCGAGCTCTCGTCGAGTTTGCGGTCACGCCCGAGAAACCAAGGGTTCCTGCCGCGGAGTCGGCGGAACCGGGTCGAGGGCAAGATGGGTCTTTGCGGGCGGGCTCAATGGCTTGAGCAGCACGAGCGGACCAAGCAAAGCGCGTCGGCGCTGCCTGACGCGCCCATGCGGAGCCCGCGCCCAAGCCCGCGTAAGACTCTCTCGACTCACGCTCTGCACATCGGCACGGAGCTTGCAGACGCAAGTGCGATGGGTGCGGGCGGGCCAGCTGCTGCGCCCTGGCCGGCAGACCAGACGGAATGGAGTGCGCATGGGGCAAAAAAGGTTCTTGGGCAGGCGATCTGTCCCGCGTGCGGCGCGGGTTGGCAACCACGTGAAATCTCTTACATGAAAGGAAATCTCCGGTCGGAGATTCCGTTCTATTTTAAGGGTGAGTTAAGTGACCCGTCTTAGAATCTCGGTTAACGACAAGTAAACGCTCGGGATGGATGGGCCAGAACGGCGAGGTCGGTCATGAACGCGCACGATGAGCTCTCCAGTCTCTTTGCTCGCCTCTACGAGAGCGAGAAAGAAACGGAGATGTCCCTCGAGGATTACCTCAAGGCTTGCGCGCGCGAGCCGATGGCCTACGCGAGCGCCGCAGAGCGCATGCTGGCCGCGATCGGCGAGCCCCAGCTCATCGACACCAGCCAGGAGACCCGCCTCGGCCGCATCTTCATGAACCGGACCATCCGGGTCTATCCGGCGTTCCAGGATTTCTACGGCATGGAGGAGACGATCGAGCGGATCGTCGGCTTCCTCCGGCACGCGGCGCAAGGCCTCGAGGAGCGCAAGCAAGTGCTCTACCTGCTGGGCCCCGTGGGCGGCGGCAAGTCGTCCCTCGCCGAGCGCCTGAAGCAACTCATGGAGCGCATACCGATTTACGTGCTGAAAGCCGGCAAGGAGATGAGCCCGATCTTCGAAAGCCCGCTCGGCTTGTTCGACCTCGAGCGCATGGGCGACGTGCTGGAGCGCCGGTACCGGATTCCGAAGCGACGGCTGACCGGCCTCTCCTCGCCCTGGGCGCTGAAGCGCCTCGACGAGTTCCAGGGCGACCTCAACAAGTTCAGCGTGGTGAAGATCCACCCATCGCGGCTGCGCCAGATCTGCGTCGCGAAGACCGAGCCCGGCGACGAGAACAACCAGGACATCGCGAGCCTGGTCGGCAAGGTTGACATCCGCAAGCTCGAGTTCTTCAGCCAGCACGAC
Organism: Allostellaceae bacterium; assembly: GCA_035263705.1. Taxonomy (GTDB): domain Bacteria; phylum Pseudomonadota; class Alphaproteobacteria; order ATCC43930; family CGMCC-115725; genus DASZHJ01. The sequence continues at coordinate 10,756 of DATFRA010000147.1, read as the reverse complement.
GCGGACGCTTACTCGTTCTCCGGCGGCCTCAACCGTACGACCCAGGGCATCCTTGAATTCGTGGAGATGTTCAAGGCGCCGATCAAGATGCTGCACCCGCTACTGACGGCGACTCAGGAGAACAACTACATCGGCTCCGAGAACATCGGCGCTATTCCCTACCATGGCATCATTCTCGCGCACTCCAACGAGGCGGAGTGGCAGGCCTTCAAGAACAACCGCACCAACGAGGCCTTTATTGATCGCGTTTGTGTGATCAAGGTGCCTTACTGCCTGCGCGTCGCCGAGGAAGCGAAGATCTATCAGAAGCTGCTCACCGGGAGCGAGCTCGCCGCCGCTCCTTGCGCGCCCGGCACGCTCGACATGCTCGCGAAGTTCTGCGTGCTCTCACGGCTCAAGGCGCACGAGAACTCCAACCTTTATTCCAAGATGCGCGCCTATGACGGCGAGAGCCTCAAGGACAGCGACCCGCGTGCGCGCACGGTGCAGGAATATCGCGACGCCGCGGGAGTCGACGAGGGTATGGATGGACTCTCTACCCGCTTCGCCTTCAAGTCGCTGTCGAATACCTTCAACTTCGACACGCAGGAGGTCGCGGCCGACCCCGTGCATCTCATGTACGTGATCGAGCAGTCGGTCCGGCGGGAGCAATTCCCCGAGGATACCGAGAAGAAGCTCCTGAGCTTCATCAAGGGCGAGCTGGCGCCGCGCTATGCCGAGTTCATCGGCAACGAGATCCAGAAGGCATATCTCGAATCGTATGGCGACTACGGACAGAACCTGTTCGACCGCTACGTCGCCTACGCCGACGCCTGGATCGAGGACCAGGACTACAAGGACCCCGACACCGGCCAGCTGATGGACCGCGAGATCCTGAATCAGGAGCTCTCGAAGATCGAGAAGCCCGCGGGCATCGCCAATCCCAAGGACTTCCGGAACGAGGTGGTGAAGTTCGCGCTACGCGCGCGCGCCGCCAACGCGGGGAAGAATCCCGCCTGGACGTCCTATGAGAAGCTGCGCGAGGTCATCGAGAAGCGCATGTTCTCGCAGGTCGAGGACCTGCTGCCGGTGATCAGCTTCAGCTCAAAGCGGGATTCCGAGACCGAGAAGAAGCACAGCGATTTCGTCGAGCGGATGACCTCCCGCGGCTATACGCCGCGCCAGGTCCGGCGCCTCGTCGAGTGGTACATGCGGGTCAACAAAGCCGGGTAACGCTAGAACCTGGAGTTCAGTGGGCAAATGAACATCATCGACCGCCGTCCGAACCCCAAAGGCAAGAGCCTGCCCAACCGGCAGCGCTTCCTCGAGCGCGCCAAGCACGAAATCAAGGACGCGATGACCGAGGCGCTGAAGCGCCGCAAGGTCGGCCAGAACGCCAGCGGCGAGAAGGTCAGCATCCCCGCTCACCGAATTAGCGAGCCGAGCTTCCACAAGGCGACGCAGGGCGGCACGCGCGACTACGTCGTGCCCGGCAACAAGGAGTTCGTGGTCGGCGATCGCATCAAGCGGCCGCCCTCCGGCGATGCCGCGCGCGGCGGCGAGGCGAGCCCCGAGGACGGCGGCGAGCAGGATTCCTTCGAGTTCGTGCTATCGAAAGAGGAATTCCTCAACCTGTTCTTCGATGACCTCGAACTGCCGGACCTGGTCAAGACCAAGATCGCGGACCAGGAATCGACGCAGCCGGTGCGCGCGGGCTTCTCCGTGGTCGGCAATCCATCCACGCTTAACGTCAAGCGCACCATGCGGAACAGCTTCGCGCGCCGGCTCTCGCTCAACCGGCCGACGCTGCGCGAGATCGCGGCGCTCGAGCTGCAGGTGCGGGCGGCGCTCGAAGCAGACGACCCCGAGGGTGCCGAGCAGACCAAGCTCGAGCTCGAGGCGATGCTGCGCAAGAGCCGCCGGGTGCCCTACATCGACCCGGTGGACGTGCGCTACAACCGCTTCGAGCGCACGCCCAAGCCCAACACCCAGGCGGTGATGTTCTGCCTTATGGACGTGTCGGGCTCGATGACTGAGCAGATGAAGGACCTCGCCAAGCGGTTCTTCATGCTGCTGCACGTCTTCCTGACGCGTCGCTACAAGCACGTCGATATCGTGTTCATCCGCCATACTTCGAGTGCACAGGAAGTGGACGAGGACACCTTCTTCCACAGCCGCGAGACCGGCGGTACCATCGTCTCGACCGCGCTCGAGGAGATGATGCGCGTGGTGCGCGCGCGCTATAACCCCGAGTACTGGAACATCTACGCGGCGCAGGCCTCCGACGGCGACAACTATACCGAGGACAGCGACCGCTGCGCCTCGCTGATGGGCCACGAGATCCTGCCGATCACTCAGTATTTCGCGTACATCGAGGTTGGCGCCGAGGCGACGCTCCGGCACGGCTATCCAAGCGCGCCGACCGATCTCTGGCGCACCTACGAGGCGATCGCGCCGCAGAACCCGAATTTCGCCATGCGCAAGGTGGCCGACCCCGGGCAGATCTTCCCGGTCTTCCACGAGCTCTTCTCCAAGCAGCGGGAACGGGCGGCATGAACGACGTAGTCGAGGCCATCGAGCGCAAGCCCCTGTTCGAGGGCTCCGAGTGGGACTTCGATAGGATCCGCCGCGTCCACGACGCGATCGAGGAGATCGCGCTCGGGGAACTTGGCCTCGACATCTATCCGAACCAGATCGAGGTGATCACCTCGGAGCAGATGCTCGACGCCTATGCCTCGGTGGGATTGCCGTTGATGTACCGGCACTGGAGCTTCGGCAAGCGTTTCGCGCGCGAGGAAGCGCTCTACCGGCACGGGCTCCAGGGCCTTGCCTACGAGATCGTCATCAACTCGAGCCCCTGCATCAGCTACATCATGGAGGAGAACTCCATGGCGATGCAGACGCTGGTGATCGCCCACGCGGCATTCGGGCACAATCACTTCTTCAGGAACAACTACCTGTTCAAGCAATGGACGGATGCGGACGGCATCCTCGACTACCTCACCTTCGCGCGCGATTTCGTGGCGCGCTGCGAGGACGCCCACGGCCTGGGCGAAGTCGAGCGCGTGCTCGATGCCGCACATGCGCTGATGAACCAGGGCGTTCACCGATATGCGCGCCGCGCCAAGGACAACCTCAGCGAGGAGCGCCGCCGCGCCGAGGAGCGCCGCCTCCACGACGAGCGCACCTACGACGATCTCTGGGAACGCGTTGTGCCGAAGCGGCAGGCCGAGAGCGTCGACGCCGCCCAGCTCGCGAAAGAGCGTGCGGAGACCCGCCGCAAGCTCGGCCTCCCGGAGGAAAACCTGCTCTACTTCCTCGAGAAGCGCGCGCCGCGACTTCAGGGCTGGCAGCGCGAGCTCGTGCGCATCACCCGCCATATCAGTCAGTACTTCTATCCGCAGAAGCAGACGCGGATGATGAACGAGGGCTGCGCCACCTTCGTCCACTACGAAATTCTCAACCGGTTGCACGAGCGCGGTCTCATCACGGACGGCGCCTTCCTCGAGGCGATGCACTCGCACACCAACGTGATCTTCCAGCCGGACTTCGACGACCGCCGCTACAACGGCATCAACCCTTACGCGCTCGGCTTCGCCATGATGCAGGACGTGAAGCGGATCTGCACCAAGCCCACCGACGAGGATCGCGAGTGGTTCCCCGATATGGCCGGCAACGCCGATCCATACGGGACCCTGCGCGATGCCTGGACCAACTATCGCGACGAGAGCTTCGTCCTGCAGTACTTGAGCCCGCGGCTCATGCGCCAGTTTCGGCTCTTCAAGGTGCTCGACGAGGCGAGCCAGGACGCACTGGTGGTGGACGCGATCCACGACGAGCGCGGCTACCGGGAGCTCCGCAGCGCGCTTGCGCGCCACTACGATCTCGCCCGCCAGGAGCCTGACATTCAGATCGTGGACCTCGATCTCGCCGGCGACCGGCGCCTGATCCTGCGCCACGCCGTGCACGAGGGCGTGCTGCTGGACGAGCCAACCTGCAAGGCGGTGCTCGAGCACCTGTCGACCCTCTGGCACTACGGGATCGTACTCGAGGAGACCGACGTCGCCACCGAAAAGGTCCTCAAGACCCACGAGGTCCCGGCGCGCAGCCACTAGTATCTTTCCGCTGCGGATACCAGCGGCCGATCAGCGAGAGCCCGCTGCGCGCTACGAGATAGGCGAGGGCCAATGCCGCCAGCAGCCGCAGCGGCTGGAACTTGCGTGCGCTGGAGGCAATCGGCGCAATCGGATCATCCCCTCCTCCACCGCCGCGCGCTGCTGCGGCTCGCACTTTCCAGGCTCGGCGCGCGAAAACCCGCGGCGATGAACGACACCATCTGGGTCAGCACGGCTTTCACGTCGCTGGCGTCACAGGTCCCCTCCGAGAGATGCGCGATGCGGCTCGGATTGATCATGGAGTAATAGAGCGCGCCCAAGAGGAAGTGAAAGCGCCAATAGACCTCAGCGCGCGACAGATGCGGCACCGCTTGCGCGAGCGCGGCAACAAACCGCTGGCTGGTAGCGTCGAAATACCGGGCGATCAGCGTCCGTGCGCGGTCATTGTGCTCCACCGACAGAGCCGCGCGGAGCCGCGTGAACGCCGCTCGGCCGCCACCGGGATCCGCGTTGGAGGCAAGCGCCGGCGCGATGAAGGCCTCGATGATCTGCTCCAGCATCGGGGGTCGGTTGGCACGCTTCGCGCAGTCGCCGAGGCGCCGCAGTCGCTCCTCGTTCATGGGACGGCAACGCTGCTCGAAGATGGCGGCGAGCAGCCCCTCCTTGGAGCCGAAATGATAGTTGACCGCCGCCAGGTTCACGCTGGCGGCGGCGGTAAGCTGCCGTACCGATACGCCGTCGAAGCCATGGTCTGCGAAGAGCCGCTCCGCGACCCGCAACAGCCTCGACTTGGTGTCGCTCGCCGGTTCCCCGTCGAGCACGGTGGTGTCTTGGAGGGGGCTCAAACCGGCATCCGTCGGATCCGCGTTTTGAACGAGTGTTTTAAGCGGCCGCTTCGCGCGTCGTCAATGAAACCGCGAGGGGCCTAGCGTTGGATCTGGATGACCGGGCCGCAATGCCGCCCGCCGCCGGCGCTCAGGCAATCCTGCTGCTTGTTGAAGTCGTGGAACTGCAGCAGGAGCTCGCTGAGAGCGATCGTGGTGAGGATCGCAATGATGATAAGGAGGTAGCGCGTCGTCATGCGCGCGCACGCTAGCGGCTTGTGCATGGTCTTACAAGCAACCGCCTGCGGTTATCCGCGGTTGCGCCTCGGTGCGCATCGGTTAGGGTGCCGGCACATGGCCTCCCCGAGCCTCACCTTCTGGGAGACGCGGCTTCCGGTCGCGGAGGCGGTGCCGCGCGTCACCGCCGCGCTCGCCGCGCCCGGCGCAGCCGTGCTGGAAGCGCCGCCGGGGACGGGCAAGACGACCTTGGTGCCGCTCAAGCTGCTGGACGCGCCGTGGCTGGCGCGCGAGCGCATCGTCATGCTCGAGCCGCGGCGGCTTGCCGCCCGCGCGGCTGCACGGCGCATGGCGACCATGCTCGGGGAACGGGTCGGCGAAACCGTGGGCTATCGCACGCGGCTCGACACCAAGGTGGGACCCCGCACGCGGCTCGAGGTGGTGACCGAGGGGACACTGGTCCGCGCACTGCAGGATGAGGCGGCGCTCGAAGGCGTCGGTCTCGTGATCTTCGACGAGTTTCACGAGCGGTCCCTCGACGCGGACCTCGGCCTGGCGCTAACCCTCGAGGCGCGCAGGGTGCTGCGGCCGGACCTGCGCCTCCTCGTGATGTCCGCGACCCTCGACGGCATCGCGGTGGCGAAACTTCTGGGCGACGCACCGGTGATCGCCAGTCCGGGACGCATGTTTCCGGTGGAGACCCGCCACCTCGACCGCCCATCCCCCGATCGGATCGAGGACGGCATCGTGCGCACCATCCGCCAAGCGCTTGAGCGCGAGACCGGAAGCATGCTGGCGTTTCTGCCGGGGGTGCGCGAAATTCGCCGCGTTGCGCGGCGGCTTCAAGAGTTGGCTCTCGGGCCCGAGGTCCACGTGACGCCGCTCTATGGAGACTTGCCGCAAGCCGCTCAGGATGCGGCGATCGAGCGGGCGCTCCAGGGCACGCGCAAGATCGTGCTGGCTACCTCGATCGCGGAGACCAGCCTCACCATCGACGGGGTTCGCGTGGTGATCGACAGCGGTCTCATGCGGCGGGCCCGGTTCGATCCGCGCACCGGCATGACCCGGCTCGTCACCGAGCGGGTCTCGCAGGCGGCGGCGGAGCAGCGCCGTGGCCGCGCCGGCCGCCTCGAGCCGGGCACCTGCTACCGCCTCTGGCCCGAGCACGAGCAGGCGTTACTCGTCCCTGTCACGCCACCAGAGATTCTCGAGGCCGACTTGGCGCCGCTTGCCCTCGAGCTCGCGCGCTGGGGCGCCGTCGATCCCGGCACTTTATCGTGGCTCGACCCGCCACCCGCGGCGGCCTATGCGCAGGCTAACAACCTCCTCCGTGAGCTTGACGCCATTGACCGCGGTGGCCGACTCACACGCCATGGGCGAATGATGGCGACGCTCGGCTTTCACCCGCGCCTCTCCCACATGATGTTGCGCGCGAGAGAGATGGGCCTGGGCGCGCTCGCTTGCGATGTCGCGGCGCTGCTGACCGAGCGGGACGTGCTGAGAGCCGGCCCCGGCGGCCGGCATTGTGAGTTGAGGCTCCGCCTCGAGCTGCTGCACGAACCCACGGCCACGCGCCAGCCCCCGCCCGGCCTTACGTTGGATCGCGGCAGCCTCGAGCGCGCGAAGGAGCAGGCGCGGCAGTGGCGGCGCCAGATCGGCGCCGCCGAGGATGGGAGCCACGCCCGCACCGAGGCGGGGCGCATCGTGGCGCTCGCTTATCCCGATCGGATCGCGCAACGCCGGGGCGCGAAAGCCGGATCCTTTCGATTGGCTAATGGGTCCGGCGCGGTGATCGATCCCGCCGATCCCCTCGCCAGCGAGGAATTCCTGGCAGTCGCCGAGCTCGACGGCGACCCGCGCAACGCTCGGATCTTTCTTGGAGCGCCCATCTCCCGATATGAGATCGAGACGGCATTTGCGGACCATATCGAGCGTGCCAATTTGGTCGCCTGGGATGCGCGCGAGGAAGCCGTGTTGGCGCGGCGGCAGGAGCGGCTCGGCGCCCTGATCCTGCGCGATGACCCGTTGCCGGATGCGCCGCCGGCGGCGGTTCAAGCCGCGCTGCTGCAGGGACTGTGCGAGCTCGGTCTCGGCGCCTTGCCGTGGACGCGCGAGGCGAGGACGCTGCGGGACCGCATCCGCTTTGTTCGGCGCATCGAGGAGAGCGATCGGCCGGATCTCTCGGACGCTGCACTGCTGGCGCGCCTCGGGGAGTGGCTGGGTCCGTTCCTTACGGGCATCACGCGACGGACCCAGCTCGGGCGTCTCGACCTGGCGGCCGCGCTCAAGGCAATGCTGAGTTGGGAGCAGCGGCGCCGGCTCGATAGACTTGCGCCCACGCACGTCGAGGTGCCCAGCGGGTCGCGGGTGCCCATCGACTACGGTGGGGGTGAAACGCCGGTTTTGGCGGTTCGGCTTCAAGAGCTGTTCGGCCTCGGCAAGACGCCATCGGTCGGTGGCGGCCGCGCGCCGCTCCTGCTGCACCTCTTGTCACCGGCGGGGCGACCGCTGCAGGTCACCCGGGATCTCCGGGGATTCTGGACGACCGGATACGCCAGCGTGCGCGCAGAGATGCGCGGCCGCTACCCCAAGCACGCCTGGCCTGAAAATCCCTTGACCGCCCCGCCTACCACGCGGGCAAAGCGACGACCCCACTGAGAAAAAGCCCGCAAGGTCGGCACCGGCGCATCAGCCGGCTCGCCCCCCAACGCGAATGGGTGCCGCCGCACCGCCTCGCGGGTGAAAGTCCGAACCCTGTAGCTACGATACCGTCTTCTTTTTCTTGGACTTCTTCATGGGCTTGGTCGTGCCTTCACTGGTGCTGCTCGCGTTTTGCTTCGCCAAGCAGTCGTTCATCGCCGCCGACTGCCATGCGTAGTCCATGCAGTTCATCTTGTGATGCACAGCCTTCTTCGCCGCGGGCTTCGTCGTGGCCGCGGGCTTCGCCGCCGGTGCGGTCGAGGTTTGCGCGTAAGCGGCCGGCACCGGGATGGCCAGCACACCCGCGACCGCCGCAGCCACCGCGACCGTCCACATCTTCGCCAACATTTCTCCTGCTCCTCTTCTTGGGATTAAACGCAAATACTCATTGATAATGTCGGCAGACTCGGGCCTGCGCAATCCGCCGACGCAGAAAAGCTCGGAGTGTTGCGAAAATGTCGATGCCCGTCGCGCCGGGCGAATCTAAGCGTTTTATCAGTCCGTTAGCCGATCTCAGGCCGGGCAATCCGGGCGCTCGGTGTGCCGGAGGCGGGCGACTAGAAGCGCCATCGCCCTGAGCCCTAGGATCACCGGCGCCCCTTGGCCATCCCGCTCTCCCACAGAGCAGAGCCGGCGCGGTCGCTCCCGCGCTGCCGCCGCTGGTAGCAGCTGACGTTGAGGCCGAGGGCGGAGGACCGCGCCGCTTCTGCGCGCGGGGCGCGCAGGCCGTGGCGGCGGCCTGGCGGACGAAGCCGCTCACCGTCGGTTGACTCGAAAGCGGCCGGGGCACCATAGAATTGGTCAGACCATCGAGCCGAGGCATGGAAGATCGAATGGATCTCGTGCTGCGCAGTGCAACGCTGATGGGCCATGGCATGGAGGGGCCATGGGACGTCGGCGTTCGCAACGGAAAGATCGCCGAGATCGCACCGCGGATTGGAGCGAATGGGCGCGAGGAGTTCGACCTCGGCGGTAGGTTGCTGACGCCTGGTCTCGTCGAGTCGCACATCCACCTCGACAAGTCGCGCATCATCGACCGCTGCGCTCCCGAGGGCGGCCGCAACGCCGCGAACGCCGTGAAGCGCGTCCAGGCGGTGAAGCGGAACTTCACCGTCGAGGACGTCTATGAGCGCGGCAAGACGACGCTCGAGGCCGCGATCCTGCAAGGCACGACCCGCATGCGGACCCATGTCGAGGTCGATCCAAGCGGCGGCCTAATCGGGCTCGAGGCGATCCAGGCGCTCGCGCGCGACTATCGCTGGGCGATCGACCTCGAGATCTGCGTGTTCCTCCAGGAGGGCATGACGGGCGTCGAAGGCGCCGAGGCTCTGCTCGCCAAGGCGATCGAGCGCGGCGACTCGATCACCGCCGTCGGCGGCGCGCCCGGCTACGACACCGATCATATGAGGCAGATCGGCCGCGTCTTCGAACTCGCGCGCGCCCACGATCTCGATGTCGACCTGCACCTCGACTTCGGCAACACGCCGGAAGTGATGGACATACACGGCGTGATCGAGCTCACGGACCGGCATCGCTACGGCGGGCGCGTCAATGTCGGCCACGTAACCAAGCTCTCGACCTTGCCGCCGGAAAAGCAGGTGCCGATCGCGCGCCGCCTCGCCGCCGCTGGAGTCGCCGTCACCGTGCTGCCGGCGACCGACCTCTTCCTCATGGGGCGTGACCAGACGCATGACGTCCGTCGCGGCATCGTCGACGTCAACGCCTATGACCGCCTGGGCGTCATCTGCTCGATCGCAAACAACAACATCCTCAATCCCTTCACGCCCTTCGGCGACTGCTCGTTGGTGCGCATGGCGAACCTTCATGCGAATGCGCTGCAGGTGGCCGGGAAGGACGATCTCAAGGCGTGCTTCGAGATGGTCTCGAGCGATGCCGCGCGCGTTTTGAACTTGAGGGATTACGGCGTCGCCATCGGCAATCCCGCGGATTTCGCGGTGCTCGATGCCAAAGACGAGGCCGAGGCCGTGGCGGCGGTGGCGCCCGTGCTCTACGCCTTCAAGAACGGACGGCGCAGCGCGACGCGCCCTCCCCCCGATCTGCACCGGCCGACGCGAGCGCAGTAGCCGCGGCATGATCGAATCCGAGGACCAGCGAGCCCTCAAACCGACCTATCGCGTTATCGCGGAGCCGAGATTGCGGCTGCTGATCCCGCTGGTGATTGCCTGCGGGTTCTTCATGGAGAACCTGGATTCCACCATCCTCGCGACCTCGATCCCGCAGATGGCGGAGAGCCTCGGCGAGAGCCCGCTCCGGCTCAACGTCGCCATCACCAGCTATCTCCTGAGCCTCGCGGTGTTTATCCCGATCAGCGGCTGGGTCGCCGACCGGTTCGGCGCGCGCAGCGTGTTCTGCACGGCGATCGGCGTGTTCACGCTGGGATCGGCGCTCTGCGGCCTCGCGACGTCGCTGCCGATGCTGGTGCTGACCCGCATCCTGCAGGGCCTCGGCGGCGCCATGATGACGCCCGTCGGCCGGCTCATCATGCTGCGCTCGTTCCCGAAGAGCGAGCTCGTCACCGCCATGAGCTACGTGACCCTGCCCGCACTAATCGGGCCCGCGATCGGTCCGCTCGTGGGCGGCTTCCTCACGACTTACATAAATTGGCGCTGGATCTTCTACATCAACATTCCCATGGGTGTGCTTGGCATCGCGCTCGCCTATCGCTATGCCGAGAATTTCCGCTCATCAGCGGTGAGCCGATTCGATTTCGTGGGCTTCGTGCTCTGCGGCATCGGCCTCGCCGCCGCCGAGCTCGCGTTGGAGAACGCGGGTCGGCGGCTGATCTCCGGCGCCGCCGAGGCCGCGATTGTGGCAGTCGCCGCGCTGAGTCTCGCGCTTTACGGTTTCTACGCACGCCGCGCCCCCGAGCCGGCGGTCGAC
>DATFRA010000146.1:0-6973 GCA_035263705.1 Allostellaceae bacterium | reverse complement strand
CCCGGGCATCCGCCAGTCCAACAGGATCACATCGGCGCTCTCGCCGGACGCCACGTGCTCGAGCGCCGCCGGACCATTGGCAAAGCTCGTCACCGCAAAGCCTTCGTCCATCAAATTCAGGCTCAGCGACTCCCGGAACTCGTCGTCATCGTCAATTAGGTGGACTCGTACCCGGGACGGAATTTGTTTCATGCTGGGCGAGGAGGTCGGCGAAGCACTGGCTTCGGGCTGGCTCGGCAGCCTCATGGGTTTTCACCTCATAGTGCAGCGCGCGCATGACCTGACTCTTCAGGTCGAGGTAGAAGTATATCTCAAGTTGGCAACTCCGGCCCGTGTAGCGCCAAATGGTTGCGGGCGCCGCCTCGGAGCGCTCGCTGGGCTGGCCGAGCAGGGCCGCGGTCGTGGGCTGGTCGAGGCCGATCAGGTTCTCCGCCTTGAGCTTGAGGGGGCCGCGCGGCGGCGTTGGCTCGACCTTGGCGATTTCCTCGGGCGGAGCCGCGGTCGGCGCGATCTCCGCGGGCGACGCGGCGTCGCTGGCTGGTGCGGGCGGCACCGGCGGCTTACGCGGAGGCTTCGGCGGCTGTGGCGCCAATGCCTCCGCTTCCGTCGATGGCGTTGCCTGCCCATCGGGCGCGGTCCCGGCGGAATGATGGCATGCCGCAAGCGCGACGCACAGCACGCCTATTCCAAGGATTGCACGGCTTTTCATGCCGGCTTATCTCCCTCAGTGAGTCGTGGCTTGGCCCGGTTTCATCCGGACGCCCGACGGATGCAATCCCCACTCCCTAAAACACGCGGAAAAGTGTCGATTGCGTAATACTCTATGGGCTCAGAGCAGCCGCCGCCAGCCCGAGGTTCCGTCGCAGCCCAATCTATGCCATGGTCCGCCCGCCCGAGCAAAGAGGGGATGTGTTGGTTCACGCCGAGGCCGTCCAGAGCGGCAACCTGCGATACCTCGACCTGAAGGCCCTGGCGCGCTCGACGCGGGTCGACGACCCGTTCCCGCACCTGATCGTGCCCGGTTTCCTGCTGCCCGCCGGGCAACGCGCCATCGCGGCGGACTATCCCGAGATCGGCGAGGCCGGAAGCTTCCCGGTCAATGACCTCAAATTCGGCCGCCGCTTCCGAGATTTTCTGACGGAGCTCGAGGGTCCGGAGTTCCGCGCCGCGGTCGAGCGCGCTTTCGAGATCGATCTCACCGGGCGGCCCACAATGGTGACGGTGCGCGGTCAGGCGCGCCCACGCGACGGCCGCATCCACAACGACAGCCGCAGCAAGCTCATCACCGTGCTCGTCTACATGAACGAGGCCTGGGAGGCCGCGGGCGGTCGGCTTCGACTGCTGCGCTCGTGCGACGACCTCGACGACGTTGTGGCCGAGGTGCCGCCGCAGGCTGGAACGCTGCTGGCGTTCCGGGTCACCGGCAACTCCTGGCACGGTCACCTTCCGGTGACGGGACCGCGGCGCGTGGTGCAGCTCAACTGGGTCGAGAGCACGGCCGTGGTCCGCCGCGAGCGCGCTCGGCACGGGCTTTCCGCGCGGATGAAGCGCTTGGCGACACTGCTGCGCGGAGCCTAGTCTCGGTCGCCTTGTTCCCGCCCTGATGGCTCGGTATCGTGCCCCCTGAGGCTGTCGGGGACCACCTTGAGACACGTTTGGCTGCTGGTCGCTTCGATGCTCGCCGGCGGGGCTGCCTGGGCGCAGGGCAACGTGCCCGCCGTGCCGCCGGCACCGGAGGCAGCGGCTATGGCCGAGCGGGTCTATGCGGCGGCGCGACCGCGGCTGCTGCAGATCCGGACGCTGGTCACTGCGGCCGACCGGCAGTCCTCGATTGGATCGGGGTTCCTGGTGAGCACCGACGGTCTTGCCGTCACCAACTACCACGTGGTTTCGCAGCACGCGCTCGAGCCCTCGACATACCGGCTCGAATACGCCGCGGCGGACGGCAGCCGCGGCGAGGTGAAGCTGCTCGCGATCGATGTCGCGAACGACCTCGCGCTGGTCCGCGTCGATCACCGCGGCCAAGCCTTCTTCGAGTTCGACGAGCGCACCGTGCACAGCGAGCTTCCCAAAGGCGAGCGGCTCTATTCCATGGGCAATCCGCTCGACCTCGGTTTCACCATTGTCGAGGGCACCTACAACGGCTTGGTCGACCGCAGCTACAACGAGCGGATTCACTTTTCTGGCGCGATCAATCCCGGGATGAGCGGCGGCCCCACGGTGACTGCGGACGGCCACGTCGTCGGCATCAACGTGTCGAAGCAGCTGGGCGGCGAGCTCGTGAGCTTCCTCGTTCCGGCGCGGTTCGCGGCTCGGCTGCTGGCGAGCGCTCCGCTCGACGGGCTGCCGGAGCTCAGGGCCGAGATCGGCCGCCAGCTCACGGTCTGGCAGGATGGGCTCTACAAGTCCCTCGGCGACGCCGCCTTCCGCAGCGCCACCTTCGGTCCCTACAACGCGCCGGAGAGCGCCTCGCCCTGGTTCACCTGCTGGGCGCAGACGAATGCGGGCCAGGTGCCGAAGCCGCGCGCCAGCAGCAACACCACCAACTGTACCAGCGATACGCAAGTCTACGTGGCGAGCGATCTCAATACCGGGAGCGTGCGGCTCAGCCACTCCTACTTCAACACTATCGATCTCAATCGCTTCCAGTTCGCCGCCTTCGTCGCGCAACAGAACGCCCTGCCGTTGCTCACGGGGTTCACCTGGAGCCGCAAGTGGCATACGCAACAGCGTTGCCACGAGGATTTCCTGAGCGGGTCGCCGGACGACAGCCGGCCACCGATGCGTGCGCTCTGGTGCGCGCGGGCCTACCGCGAGTTCGAGGGACTCTACGACGTCTGGGTGACGACCATCACGCAAGACCGAGGCACCGAGGCGCTGGTCTCGCGGCTAAGCCTCCAGGGCGTCACCTATGCGAATGCGATCGCATTCGGCAAGCACTTCATCGAAGCCGTGCAATGGAAGAAATAGTCTGGATCGAGGTGCTCTCGCGCTCCCGGGACGTGATCGCCCGCCATCGCTGCGTGGGCGCGGAGTTCCGCGTCGGCCGCGCCTACGACAACGACGTCGTGCTCGACGACCCATATGTGGCGCCGCACCACCTGCGCATCCGCCGGGGCGAGACCGGCGGCTGGATCGCTGAGGACCTCGGGAGCGCGAACGGGCTGTTCCTCGATCAGGGGCGCGACCAGTTCGGCTGGCTGGAGATCGACGGCAATCGGGCGATGCGCATCGGCCACACCTACCTTCGCCTGCGCGAGGCCGACTATGCGGTGGCGCCCGAGCGCACGGACGGCGCGCGCTCGCGACTCTGGCCGGCGCTCGCGGGCCTCGGGGCAGTGCTGGCGGCGGTCGACGTCGGGGCAAGTTGGCTCACGGAGACCACCGAGCCGAAGCTCTCACCCTACGTCGTCTCGGTACTGACGGTGGCGCTCCTGATAGGAGCGTGGACGGCCGTCTGGTCGGTGCTTGCGCGGGTCTTCTCGGGACAGGCGCGGTTCGAGCGGAATCTGCTGATCGCGCTCGCGGGCATGCTGATCTATGCAATCTATCGCGAGTTCGCGGACTTCGCCGGCTTCTCGCTGTCCTGGAGCGCGCTCGCGACCTATCAATACGTCGGCATCTGGTCGCTGCTGGCCGCCGTCTGCTTCATGCATCTGCGCGTGGTGTCGCCCGCGCGACCCAGGCTCAAGGCCGCCCTCGTGGTGGCCCTGCTTGCGGCGGGGATCGGCGTGCAGCTGCTCAACCAATCGGAATTGCGCACCGGCATCGACCGCCAGGCGACTGCTCTGCACCTGCTCCCACCGGAGTTCCGGCTGGCGCCGTTGCAAACCGAGGATGCCTTCTTCGCCAATATCGAGGCGCTCAAGGCGAAGCTGGACCACGACCGCACGGAGCCCCAACCGTCGCCGATGCCGTTGGGCGGTCCTATCGCCAGCGGCCAGCAGAAGTAGAGGCCGAGGGCGGAACTCTCTTCGATAGTGGATCGGTTTGCTAGGATGTTGCCCGTGCGCGCTGACGGCGCCGTTTCGCCTTGCGCTTGGCCTTGCGGCGCGCCGAGCGGATCTGGAGGCTGGATTTGCGCTGCTTCATCGTTCGCTCCCTCGGTGTCGCACAGGAAAAGGGGCCAGGCCTCTCGACCTAGCCCCTTGCTCGATTGGCTCCCCGGGCCGGATTCGAACCAGCGACCCAGCGGTTAACAGCCGCTTGCTCTACCACTGAGCTACCGGGGATCAGGGTCCCATATGCCGCCAGAGACAATGGGGCGGGCCTTATATCAGAGGCCCTGCATGAGCGCCACTATAGCCGATTTTCCGCGGGTCGCGCGCCGCCGCCCTAACCCCCGCGGCACCATATGCGCATCAAAGGCTCGCGGCTTCAGTGACGGTTGCTGAAAGCGACGGGGGACAACGGGCTCTCCGCCGGCAGCCCCCAGATATTCCCGTTCCTTGGCTGGTCCACGGGTTTCAGGGCGCCCATCTCGTCGCACGGCCGGGCGGTAACCGAGCTCCGTGATCGCGGCAAAGGCGGCTGCGAGGTCGTCGCCCGCACGCGCGAGGGCCTGGGTATTTAGCTCCAGCAGCGATGCGCACCGCCTATGCCCGGTTCCCCGCCGTTGTCGCGAGCCAGATCCCGATGAACACCGCGGCGAGACCGGCAAGCAGGTTGAGGGTGATCGGCTCGGCCACGAGCTGTGTCGCCAGCAGGGCGGCGGCGAGCGGATTGACAGTCATGGTGTTCGCAACCTGCGTCGGCGTCGCGCGCTGCAGTGCGAGGACCCACAGGATGAACGCGAGCGCGCCACCGCCAATGCCGAGATAGAGACCGGCGATCCACTGTGGCGGACCGAAATCGCGTAGCACGGCCAAGCGATCAGTCGCCGCGCCGACGACGATCACTGCCGCCGCGCCCACGCCCATGCCGACCGCTAGGAAGCCGAGCGCGCTTGAGCGCTGCATGAAGGGCCGCGACCAGACGTTGTAGAACGCCATGCAGAGCACGGCACCGACCATGATCGCCTCACCGCGCCAAGCGCCGGGCGGTGCCGCGGACAGGCCCGAGGCGAGCGCCGCGACGACGCCCAGCACCGCGATGGCGACGCCGATGGATTTGCGCGTCGTGAGCCTCTCGATACCGAGCAGCGCTCCCACCACCATGGTCTGCACCGGCAAGGTCGAGAGCGCGAGGCTGGCGCGCGCCGCCGTGGTGTAGGAGACCGCGAGGTTATAGAGCACGAAGAACAGACCGAAGAAGGCGAAGCCCAGCACCGCCACGCCGAGCCAATCGCTCCGCGGCGGCCATTTCACCCGCAGCAACAGCGCCACCGGGAACACCACGAGAAACCCGACGCCCCAGCGCAGGACCGCAAGCGTGATCGGATCGGCGTCGGCCACGAGATAACGCGTCACCGCCGCGGCAGTACCGCCGAGCGAGCTCGAGACGATCGCGATCATGACGCCCCAACCCTCGCCCACGCGCGTCTCCTGTCTCGGCCAAACCGGATGTGCCATCCTCCAAACCGGCGTTATGAGGGCAACTACCTCAGAGGTATTCTTGGTCAGCGAGCAGACATTTGCCGCACGGCTTCGCTGGTGGCGCACGCGGCGGGGCTACTCGCAGCTCGACCTCGCGGGCCGTGCGGAGATCTCCCAGCGCCATCTGAGTTTCCTGGAGCTCGGGCGAGCGTCGCCGAGCCGCGACATGGTGCTCCGTCTCGCCGCCGCGCTCGACGTGCCGCTGCGCCAGCAGAACGCTCTGCTCCTCGCGGGCGGATTCGCGCCGGTCTGGCGCGAGACCGACCTGGGCGCGCCCGAGCTCAAGCAGGTCCGCGCTGCCCTCGACTACATCCTGGCGCAGCAGGAGCCCTATCCCGCAGTCGCGGTCGATCGCCGCTGGAACCTGCTCAGGGCCAACGCCGGCGCGGGGCGTCTCGTCGAGTTCCTCGTGGGACCGCTACGGCCGGGCGTGCCGGTCAATCTCGCCGATGCCCTGGTAGCGCCCGACGTGCTGCGGCCCTTTCTCGAGAATTGGGCGGAGGTGGTGCGGTACTTCATCCGCACGGTCGAGGCCGATGCCGCTTCGGACGGCACCACCGAGACCGCGGCGCTGCTGGAGCGGCTCGTCGGCTACGCGGGCGTGCGTACCGCCATGAGCACCGCGCCATCGGACTTCGCGGCAGGTCCCATCCTGCCCATGCGCTTCCGCAAAGGCGACGTTTCGCTGCGGCTCTTCACCACGATCGCGACGCTGGGCACGCCGCAGGACATCACGCTGCAGGAGCTCCGCGTCGAGTGCTTCTTCCCGATGGACGACAACACCGCCGCGACGCTGCACCGCTGGGCGCGCGCCTGAGTGGAGGCCGGAAGCGGAATCGAACCGCTGTACGGGGATTTGCAGTCCGCGCCTGCCTGTTTCTCGGCAATGCCAAAACGCACCTTTCTCTTGGATTTGGACCGGTTTAGCGTGACAGCGGAGCAAATGCATTCTAGCGCTTTCTCGGAAATTCTCGGCACGATTACCGCTGGTGAACTTTGAGGGAACCTAGGAAGAGCGAAAAAATGCGCCCGCAGCTGGTAAACCTGCTCTATCGGACCACCAGCGTGATTGCATTGCTCATTGGCGCGCTCGGTCTCGTCGGGCTCGTGCTCTCTGAGGATGATCGTGCCGCGAGCGCAGTCATGATCGGCGTGGCTGTTCTGATTTGGATGGTAGCCTATGCGATGCAGCACGTGTTGGCACCCCATGTGCGTAGATCCGCCCAGAAACGTCGATGAGGCCGAGAGGCGGGCAGTGGTGGCCTGGTGACAAAGATTGCTCAGGCCCAGCCCATGACGCTGTCCACAGAGTCAGCCCAAGAGCGCTGGGGCTGAGCGGTGCTGAGGATTTCGCCTCGTCAATGCCGGATGAATAATGCTACCGAGATTGCGATTGGCAAGAACAGCACCGCCAGCGCGACAACCCGCTCAGCTGCGCT
>DATFRA010000145.1:0-18456 GCA_035263705.1 Allostellaceae bacterium | reverse complement strand
CTCCGGCCCGAGGATGAGGTCTGGCTCCTTGAGAGCTATTTCGAGCGGCCGCTCACCGCGGATCTGGCGCGGCGCTACCGCGCGATGAGATGCGCCTCGCTGCTGCGTGAGGCTATGTGGGGCATGGTGTCCGAACTCCATTCGAGCCTCGACGTCGACTACGTCGGGTATGCACGCGACTACCTGGCGCGCCTGGAGCGCGGACTTGCGGAATTCCGGCACGGTTGAGCAGCGCTAAGCCGCAGCCGCGGTAGTCTGTACCTGCGTCTCGCGTGCGAAACGAGCCTTTGGATAACCGACCGAGAGATCGGCGCCGACGCGCGGATGCGCGCACGACGCGGCCTGAAATTACGCGGCCGAGCAAACGCTCGGCCGCGCCCCTTTTGCTACCCCAACGAAACCGCGGGGACTCTATGAGTTCAGAGTTAAAGAAGTGCTAATACGTCCGGGTGAATCCAAGACTCGGTGCCCAATACTTTCGCGAAATCATCGGAAGTCTTTGCAGGGTCTTGAGGTGTTTGAGCGGCAAAGCACAAGGCTTGCCCCGGTCGGAGTGGCGCCCCACACTCGCGCTTCCGATCGAGAGAATGGAGGCTCAGTCATGGAGTACCGCCCCCTCGGGCACAGTGGTCTCAAGGTATCCGTGCTCTGCCTCGGTACCATGAACTTCGGCGGCACCACGGACGAGCCGACCTCGAGAAGGATCGCCGCCGCCGCCCGGGAGCAGGGTGCGAATTTCATCGACACCGCCGACCAATATGCGGGCGGCCGCTCGGAGGAGGTGGTGGGTCGGGCGATCCGCGGTGATCGCGACCGCTGGGTGCTGGCGACCAAGCTCGCAAACCCCGCCGGAACCGGGCCCAACGAGGTCGGTCTCTCGCGCAAGTGGATGCTGCAGGCGGTGGAAGCGAGCCTCGAGCGTCTCGGCACCGACTACATCGACGTCTACTACCTGCACAAAGAGGACCATACGACGCCGCTCGGCGAGACTGTGCGCGCCATGGCCGATCTCGTGCGCCAGGGCAAGGTCCGGTATTTCGGCGTCTCGAATTACCGCTCGTGGCGGATCGCCGAGATCTGCGCGCTCTGCGACCGGCATGGGCTCGATCGGCCGATCGTCAACCAACCGTACTACAACGCGATGAACCGCATGCCCGAGGTGGAGCAGTTGCCGGCGTCCGCGTACTACGGTCTGGGCATCGTGCCCTATAGCCCGCTCGCGCGCGGCGTGCTGACGGGAAAGTATTCGCCCGACGCTCCGCCGCCGGCGGACACCCGCGCGGGCCGGAACGACAGGCGAATGATGCAGACGGAGTGGCGCCCGGAGTCGCTGCGCATCGCGCAGACCGTCAAGCGGCATGCGGAGTCTCGTGGCTTCACCGCCGGCCAATTCGCTCTTGCCTGGGTGCTCGACAACAAGCTCGTTACCGGCGCGGTCGCGGGTCCGCGCACCGAGGCGCAGTGGGCCGACTATGTCCGCGCGCTCGACTACAAGTTCACCGCCGAGGACGAGGCGCTGATCGACAGTTTGGTGCCAGCGGGTCACCCCTCGACACCCGGCTATAACGATCCCGCCTATCCGATCGAAGGGCGCATACCGCTGTCGGCATGATTGAGCCTCGCCTCCGCCCGCGGATCGAGCACCACCATTTCAGAATTTGATCATGCGTTGCGCCGCACGCTGCTGCTATAGAAGAGCACGTTGACACGAGCCGACCATCCGGGAGGGGCAGATCATGGGGCAGGCGATCAAGGCGTGGAGCGTGGTCATTCTAGCAGGAGCCGTCGCCGCATTCCTCGCGGCACCCGCCCGGGCACAGGACAAAGTGAGCCTTGGCACCGACTGGAAGGCGGAAGCTGAGCACGGCGGCTACTACCAGGCGATCGCCACCGGCATCTATGCGAAGTACGGACTTCAGGTCGAGCTCCGGCAAGGTGGGCCGCAGGTCAATCATTCGCAGCTGCTCGCGGCCGGCCGGCTCGATTTCGACGAGGAGCCGAATTCCTTCCTGCCGCTCAATTTCGTCAAGGAGAAAATCCCCATGGTCGCCGTGGCGGCCATGTTCCAGAAGGACCCCATGGTGCTGATCGCGCACGCCGAAGCCAAGTATGCGAATCTCGCAGCACTCAAGGGCAAGCCGATCATGATCAGTGCCGACACGCGCGTGGGCCCGTGGCTCTTCCTCAAGGCTAAGTTCGGCTACACCGACGACCAGATCCGCCCCTACAATTTCAACATCGCGCCGTTCATGGCGAATAAGACCGCCGTGCAGCAGGGCTACGTCACCAGCGAGCCCTTCCTCATCGAGAAGGCCGGCGGCAAGCCACAGGTTTTCCTGATCGCGAACGAGGGCTACGCGACCTACGCCTCGGTGATCGAGACCTCGCGCAAGATGGTCGAGGAGAAACCGGACCTAGTGCAGCGCTTCGTCAATGCGAGCATCGAGGGTTGGTACAGCTATCTCTATGGCGATCCCTCGCCCGCGAACGCGCTCATCAAGAAGGACAACCCCGAGGAGACCGACGAGCTGCTCGCTTATGCGATCAAGAAGATCAAGGAATACGGTGTCGTCGATAGTGGCGACAGCCTGAAGCTCGGCATCGGCGCCATGACCGACGAGCGCTGGAAGGCCTTCCACGGCGTGATGTCTCAGCAGGGTGTCTACGCCGCCGACCTCGACGTCAAGAAGGCCTACACGCTGCAGTTCGTGAACAAGGCGTTCGATATCGGCATGCGGAAATAGCGCGGCTCTTAGCGACGAGCCATGCCGCTAGTCTCGCTCGAGGGCGTGCGCAAGGTCTTCCGGAACGGCACGCTCGCCCTCGACCGCGTCGATCTCGCGATCGAAAGAGGCGCCTTCGTCAGCCTGCTCGGGCCATCCGGCTGCGGCAAGAGCACGCTGCTTCGGATCATCGCAGGCCTCGTCGAGCCCAGCACCGGCACGATTCGCGGCCGGGACGCGATCGGAGGCCGCATCGGTTTCGTCTTCCAAGAGCCGACGCTGATGCCCTGGGCCACGGTATGGGACAACGTCTACCTGCCGCTGCGCCTTGCAGGGCAGAGCCGCGCGAGTATCTCGGATCGCATCGCCCAGACACTCGCCGCGGTCGGTCTCGAGGGCTCCGAGCGCTCCTATCCGCGGGAGCTTTCGGGCGGCATGAAGATGCGGGTCTCGATCGCCCGCGCGCTGGTCACTAGCCCCGAACTGCTGCTGCTCGATGAGCCGTTCGCCGCGCTCGACGAGATCACCCGCTTCAAACTGAACGAGGACCTGCTCCGGCTCTGGCAGGCGCAGCACTGGACTGTGGTGTTCGTCACCCACAGCGTCTTCGAGTCCGCGTTCCTCTCGAGCCGCGTCGTCGTGATGCGGCCACGGCCGGGCAGCGTCATCGCGGACATGCCGATCGACTTGGGATATCCCCGCACCGGCAGCCTGCGCACCGCGCCGCACTACACCGAGCTCTGCCGCGCACTCTCGCACCGCCTCGCCGAGGGCATGGCGGCATGACCGATCGCGCGTTTCGCGTGCTCGGCCCAGCCGTCGTGGGCGTCCTGTTCCTGGCGGGGTGGGCGGGCGTGGTCCGGTATTTCGAGATTCCCTCGTACATTTTGCCGGGGCCCACCTTGGTGGCGGAGACGCTGTGGCGCGATGGTCCGAGCCTTCTGGGCTCGCTCTGGGTCACCGTGCGGATCACCATCGCGGCGCTCGCCGCCGCGATCTTGCTCGGCGGTGCGATCGCGATCCTGTTCGCGCAGTGGCGTGTCCTCGAGCTCAGCTTTCTGCCCTACGCGATCGCACTCCAAGTCACGCCCGTGGTCGCAATTGCGCCGCTCATCATCATTTGGGTGAACAACGCCTATTGGTCTGTGCTGATCCTGGCGCTCATCGTGGCGTTCTTCCCGATCGTCGCCAATACGACACTCGGGCTCAATAGCGCCGACCGGAACCTCGCGGCGCTCTTCAAGCTCTACGGCGCCACGCGCTGGCAGACGCTGCGCCACCTGCGCATGCCGACGGCGCTGCCCAATTTCCTCGCCGGCGTGAAGATCAGCGGCGGCCTGGCACTGGTGGGCGCGGTCGTCGCGGAGCTCGTCGCGGGCACCGGCGGCAGTGAGACCGGGCTCGCCTATCGCATCCTCGAGGCGGGCTATCGCCTCGAGATCGCGCGGCAGATGGCGGCGCTGGTGTTGCTCGCGCTCACGGGTATGGCGATTTATTTCTCGCTCGACCGCGTTTCCCGCTGGCTGCTCTCGCATTGGCATGAGAGCGCACTCCCCGAGGAGGAGTAGATTGCGCGCCAGCTATGCGGTAAGGCCGAGAGGCCGCGGGCTTTGCACCTGAGCGCGCTTCGTATAAGTGTTGGCCGGTGTTTTTCTGAATAGGGACCTCCCGATATGGCCGACTTCGATCTGGTGATTCGGAACGGCACCATCGCGACGGCGGCTGACGTCTTCGCGGCCGATGTCGGCATTTCCGGCGGACGGATTTCGGCGCTCGGAGATAAACTCGGCAAAGGCCGCGAGGAGATCGACGCGCGCGGGAAACTGGTGTTGCCCGGCGGTATCGACAGCCATGTTCACATCGCGCAGGTGTCCTCGATCGGAATTCGCACGGCCGACGATTTCCTCACGGGATCGCGCTCGGCGGCGGCGGGCGGCAACACCACGCTAATTCCGTTCGCGGCCCAGCACCGCGGCCAATCGCTCCGCAAGGTGGTGGAGGACTATCACCGGGAAGCCGATGGTAAGGCGATCATCGATTACGCCTTTCACCTCATCATTTCGGATCCCACTCCGGACGTGCTGGGCCAGGAGCTGCCGGCGCTGATCCGCGACGGCTACACGTCCTTCAAGATCTATCTCACCTACGACATGCTGAAGCTCAGCGATCGCGAGACGCTGGAGGTGCTGTCCCTCGCGCGGCGCGAAGGCGCCATGGTGATGATCCACGCCGAGAACCACGACGTCATCGCTTTCCTGACCGAGCGGTTGCTCGCCGTCGGCCACAGCGCGCCCAAGTTCCACGCGACCGCCCATGCGGCGCTCGCCGAGCGCGAAGCGACGCACCGGGCGATAAGCCTCGCCGAGCTGATCGATGTCCCCGTGCTGATCGTGCACGTCTCCGCCCGCGAGGCGATCGACCAGATCGCCTGGGCGCGCAACCGAGGCCTCAAGATCTACGCGGAGACCTGCCCGCAATATCTCTTCCTCACCGAGGACGACCTCGACAAGCCCGGCATCGAGGGCGCGCGCTGCATGTGCAGCCCGCCGCCGCGCGACAAGGCGAACCAGGAATTCGTCTGGCGCGGTCTCGAAGCCGGTATCTTCGACGTGTTCTCGTCGGATCACGCACCCTACCGCATGGACGCCAGCGGCAAGCTGCACGCCGGCCCGAGCCCGCCTTTTAAGAAGATCGGCAACGGCGTGCCAGGGATCGAGGTACGGCTGCCGCTGCTGTATTCCGAGGGCGTGCGCACCGGCCGTATCGACCTCACGCGCTTCGTGGCGCTCAGCTCCACCACCGCGGCTAAGCTCTATGGGCTTTATCCCCGCAAAGGCACCATCGCGGTCGGGAGCGATGCCGATATCGCGATATGGGACCCGGAGTTGCCGGTTACGATCCGCCAG
This sequence comes from Allostellaceae bacterium, assembly GCA_035263705.1. Classification (GTDB taxonomy): domain Bacteria; phylum Pseudomonadota; class Alphaproteobacteria; order ATCC43930; family CGMCC-115725; genus DASZHJ01. Next base: position 12,827 of record DATFRA010000145.1, on the reverse strand, counting down.
GAAATCATGCACGACGCCATGGACTACACGCCCTATGAGGGGCGCCAGGTGACGGGCTGGCCTGTGACGACGATCTCGCGCGGCGAGGTGGTCTGGGGCGACGGCAAGGTGACGGGTGCCGCCGGCCGCGGCCGGTTCTTGCCATGCGAGCTCCCGGTACCAGCGAAGCCGCGCGGCAGACTCGCGATCAACTTCGATCCGACCGCTGGCCGGCTGGTTACTCGTTCCTGAGACGCAGACCCATGGAATTCGATTTCACGACGCTTCCGCCGAAGGACCGCTATCGCCTGCTGATCGGCTCGGTGGTGCCCCGGCCGATCGCGTTGGTCACCACCCTCGACGGGCGCGGCGTGCCCAACGCGGCGCCGTTCTCGTTCTTCAACTGCTTCAGCCACGATCCCCCGATCGTGGCGCTCGGCATGGAATTGCGCGCCGCGGGTGGCCTCAAGGATACCGTGCGGATCATCCGCGCCACCCGTGAGTTCGTCGTGAATCTGGTCGACGAGACGATCGCGGAGCGGATGAACATCTGCGCCGTCGATTTCCCCGAAGGGGTCAACGAGCTTGCGGAGGCCAGCCTGACCGCGGTGGCATCCTCGGTCGTGAAGCCGCCGCGCATCCGGGAATCGCCGGTCAATATGGAGTGCAAGCTGATCGAGGAGCTGCGCTTTGGTGACGGCGGCAAGCGCTCGATCGTGCTGGGAGAAGTGCTGCGCTTCCACATCCGCGACGACGTGCTGACGGAGCGCGGCCATATCGACCTCACCGTGATGAGGCCGGTGGGCCGCCTCGCCGGCAGCGGCTATATCCGGCTCTCCGACCGCTTCGACATGAAGCGCATGAGCCACGCCGACTGGCAGGCGAAGAAGCGGAACGGCGCGGGCCCCTAGCACGCCTCCGGCAGCAACAGCGTCACGATCTCAGCGGTACAGGCGGGCTTGTCGCTGCCTTCGAGCTCGACTGTCGCCTCCCAGGTGACGCGCACGGTGCCATGGGTGCCGTCCTCGCTCGACAGAATCTTGAGATGCGTGCGCAACCGGCCGTCGCGCGGCACGGGCGTCGGGAACCGGACGCGATTGGAGCCATAGTTTAGGCGCGACCCCACTCCCGCCACGGAATAGAGATCGCGGATCATCGAGGGGATCAGCGAGAGCGTGAGGTAGCCGTGCGCGATGGTGGTGCCGAGTGGCGACCGCGCGGCCCGCTCCGGATCGATATGGATCCACTGATGATCATCGGTGACGTCGGCAAACCGATCGATCAGGTCCTGGGTGACGGTGATCCAGGGGCTGGTGCCGATGGCCTCGCCCACAGCCGATCTGAGCTCGGCAAGACTCTTGAAAGCACGCATGGCCGCATCCTGCCCGCTTGCGACGCCCAGCGTCCAGGGGCACTTGCCATAGTTCCCCGGAGCGCGTTCTCTAGACCGGCAACAACAGGAGGAACCCGCCATGGCCGAAGCGGTGATCGTCTCGACCGCGCGCACGCCGATCGGAAGGGCGTTTCGCGGCGCGTTCAACAACACGTATGGTGCCACGCTCACAGGGCATGTCATCGAGCACGCGGTCAAACGCGCGAGGCTCGATCCCGGCGAAATCGAGGACGTCGTGATTGGTTGCGGTTTCCCCGAGGGCACTACCGGCAACAACATCGCGCGCCAGGCGGCGCTCCGCGCGGGCCTCCCGGTCACGGTTGCGGCCGAGACGGTGAACCGGTTCTGCAGCTCGGGCCTGATGGCGGTCAGCATCGCGGCCCAGCGGGTGATGGTGGACGGCGTTCCCGCGATGGTCGCGGGCGGCGTCGAATCGATCAGCCTGGTGCAGAACAGCACCAACACTGCCTTTAACCACGACCCCTGGCTCGCGGAGCACAAGCGCGACGTCTGGATGCCCATGATCGACACCGCCGAGGTCGTGGCGCGGCGCTACCAGGTAACCCGCGAGAGGCAGGACGAGTTCGCGCTCTCGAGCCAGCAACGGACGGCCGCGGGGCAGAAGGCCGGCCGGTTCGATGCGGAGATCGTGCCCTTGCCGAGTATCAAGCAGATGAGCGACAAGGACTCCGGCAAGACCTGGACCGAGTCTATGACGCTCGCCAAGGACGAGGGCAACCGGCCTGAGACCACCCTCGCGGGCCTCGCCCAGCTCAAGCCGGTGCGCGAGGGCGGTCATGTCACCGCGGGGAATGCGAGCCAGCTCTCGGACGGCGCCTCCGCCTGCGTGGTCATGGACGCGAAGCTCGCAGAGAAGCGCGGCCTCGATCCGCTCGGCATCTACCGTGGCATGGTGGTAACGGGGTGCGAGCCCGACGAGATGGGGATCGGCCCGGTCTTCGCGGTGCCGAAACTCCTGCAGCGCCACGGACTCAAGATCGGCGACATCGACCTCTGGGAGCTCAACGAGGCCTTCGCGGTGCAGTGCCTCTATTGCCGCGACCGCCTCGGCATCGATCCCGAGAAGTACAACGTGGATGGCGGCGCCATCTCCATCGGCCACCCCTACGGCATGAGCGGTGCGCGCCTGGTCGGCCACGCGCTCATCGAAGGTAAGCGCCGCAAAGCCCGCTACGCCGTGGTCACCATGTGCATCGGCGGCGGCATGGGTGCCGCGGGGCTCTTTGAGATCGCCTAGAGACGCCCGGCGATCGTCACGCCACCGTCGACCACGATCGCCTGGCCCGTGACGAAGCGGCCGGCGTTCGAGGCGAGAAAGACAGCGGCACCAGCGATATCGACAGGCTCGCCGATGCGCTTCAGCGGCGCCTGCGCCACAGCTTGCTCCAGCACCACCGGGTCCTCCCAGAGCGCGCGCGCGAAGTCGGTCTTCACCAAGCCTGGCACAATACAGTTGACGCGGATGTTGTGCTGGCCCCACTCGACTGCGAGGTTCCGGCAGAGCTGCAAGTCGGCGGCCTTGGAGATCGCGTAGACGCCGAGCATCGGGCTGCCGCGCAGCCCGGCGATACTGGAGATGATCATCACCACGCCGTCCTTACGCTCCGCCATTTCCGGCAGCACCAACTGCATCAGCCAGAGATTGCTGCGCACGTTCGAGCTCATGGTCTTGTCGTAGGCCTCGTCGGAGACGCCAAGCAGCGGCCCGTAATAAGGATTGACCGCGGCATTACAGACGAGGATATCGACCTTTCCGAAATGCTTCCGTGTGTCCTCGATCAACGCCTGAAGCTGAACCTTGTCGCCGACGTTGCAGGGAATGCTCACGGCCGAGCCGCCGGCCTTGACGATCCCCGCTGCGACCTCCTCGCAAGGGCCTGCCTTGCGGCTGGAGATCACGACATTCGCGCCCGCGAGCGCCATCTGCTCCGCGATCGCGCGGCCGATGCCGCGCGAAGAACCCGTGATGACCGCGGTCTTGTCGGAGAGATCAAAGAGGTCCATGGGCGCCTCCGCCGAAAGCGAGTTTGAGACCCTATCGCATGCAGCCGCGCTGCGTCATCCCTCAGACCAGACCCGCTTGACAGGCGTGCGCCGAAAGCGCTACTTCCTCGACCGATCGTGGTGATTTGGCCGGCCGGCTTGCGACCACGTTAAACCTCCGCTAAAAGGCCGGGCGTTCTGTGGGAACCCTGGGCCTTCGCGGCGCCAGGGTTTTTTCTTGGGAGCGGCCGGCGGCTCGAAAGGAGACGACCGATGTCCGCGCCGACCCCGCTGCCCGACAACTCGCATCTTGCCACCGTCCTCGTGCATGGCGGCGGCTTGCGCAGCCAGCACCTCGAGACCAGCGAGGCCGTCTACATGACCTCGGGCTATGTCTACGGGAGCGCCGAGGAGGCGGAATCGGCCTTCGCGAACGACGGCCAGCGCTATGTCTATTCGCGCTATGCCAATCCCACGGTCTCGATGTTCGAGGAGCGGCTGCGGCTAATCGAGGGCGCAGAGGTCTGCCGTGCGACCGCGAGCGGCATGGCGGCGGTGTTCGCGGCGCTCGCCTCCGTGGTGAAGACGGGCGACCGGCTAGTGGCCTCCCGCGCGCTCTTCGGCTCCTGTCTCCACATCGTCAAGAACATCCTGCCCCGCTACGGCGTCGAGACCGAGACCGTCGACGGCCGCGATCTCGAGGCGTGGCGCCGGGCGCTGTCGAAACCAACGAAGCTCGTCTTCTGCGAAACGCCGTCCAATCCGACGCTGGAGCTGGTGGACCTCGAGGCGGTCGCGAAACTCACGCACGACGCCGGCGGTCTCCTTGTGGTCGACAACGTATTCGCGACCCCCTTGTTGCAAAGACCGCTGCGGCTCGGCGCGGACGTGGTGGTCTACTCCGCGACCAAGCACATCGATGGCCAGGGCCGGAGCCTCGGCGGCGCCGTGCTCGGCTCGCGAAAGTTCGTTACCGACCATCTGGCGCCGTTCCTCCGTCACACCGGCCCGTCTATCAGCCCCTTCAACGCCTGGCTGTTGGTCAAGGGGCTCGAGACCTTGCCCCTCCGCGTGCAGCAGCACTGCCGCAACGCCGCCGAAGTTGCGGCCTTCCTGGAGAAGCACCCGAAGGTGATGCGCACCCTCTATCCCGGCCTCGAGAGCCATCCGCAATATCAGCTTGCGCGGCGGCAGATGACCGGCAGCGGCAACCTGGTGGCGTTCATCACGGGCGGCGGCAAGGCTGGCGCGTTCCGGTTCCAGAATGCGCTGCGCATCGTCAAGATCTCGAACAATCTGGGCGATGCCAAGAGCTTGATCACCCACCCCGCGACCACCACGCATCAGAAGCTCTCGCCGGAGGAAAAGTCGACGCTGGGCATCGACGAGGCGCTGGTGCGGCTCTCGGTCGGCCTAGAGGATTCCGCCGACCTGATTGAGGATCTCGACCGCGCGCTCGCGGCCGTGTGACGCCGCTCCCCGAGATTGCGCTCGCCCGCGCTTCTCTGGAGAATGCGGCATGACCGGGCTCAAGTCGCACTACATCAGCGCGAACGGCGTCCGCATTCACTATCTGCGGGAGGGTCGGGGGCCGACCTTGCTGCTGCTCCACGGCTGGCCGGAATTTTGCCGTGTCTGGCGGAAATGCATCCCGAGGCTTGGTGTCGAGTTTGACGTGATCGCGCCGGACCTGCGTGGCTTCGGTGACACGGAGAAGCCCGTGCACGGGCCGTCGGCGAATGCCGGGGCCGACGTCCATGCGGCGGATGTCTTGGCGCTGATGGACGGGCTCGGCCTCGAGCGAGTCGGCATCGTCTCGCACGATGTCGGCGCCCATGTCGCGCAGTCGATCGCGCACGATCATCCGGATCGGCTCCACGGATTGTTCTTCTTCAACTGTCCCTATGCGGGGATTGGTGCGCGTTGGGCAGCGCCGGACCATCTCTCGGAGATATGGTACCAGTCGTTCCATCAACAGCCGTGGGCCGCGGCGCTGGTTGGCAGCTCGCGCGAGACGTGCAGGGCCTATATCGGGCATTTCCTCCGGCACTGGGCCCATGATCCCCATGCCTTCGACGAGGACCTCGAGGCCTGGGTCGACAATTTCATGAAGCCCGGTAACCTCCAGGGTGGTTTCAACTGGTACATCAGCATGCATCAAGCCCGGCTCGCGGTGATCCGCGGCGAGGCGCCGAAGCGCGGCCGGCTGCCGATCTCCGTACCGGCACGCGTGCTCTGGGGTGCCAGTGATCCCGTGCTCAGGAGCGAATGGTCCGACCGGCTCGACGAGTTTTTCAGCGATATTGAGGTTTCGGTCGCGCCGGAGGCTGCGCATTTCGTGCATTACGAGCAGCCGGTGCTGGCGTGCCGGGAGATCGAGGCATTTTTCCGACGGGTATGAGGGGAACCACATGGTGAAGCAGGTCGCGGTGATCGGCGCCGGTACGATCGGCGCGAGTTGGGCCGCGTATTTCCTCTCGCGCGGCATGTTTGTGACCGCGAGCGATCCCGCTCCCAACGGCGAGGCCTTCGTCCGCGACTACGTGCGCACAGCGTGGCCGACGCTGCAGCGGTTGGGGCTGGCTCCTGGCGCCTCCCCTGATCGCCTCCGCTTCGAGCGCGATCCCGTCGCTGCCGTCGCGGGCGCCGAGTTCGTGCAGGAGAGTGCGCCCGAGCGTGAGGAGATGAAGGTCGAGCTGTTCGAGCGGCTCGACCGCGCGCTGCCGCCCGAGGTAATCCTTGCCTCGAGCTCGTCGGGCATCCTCATCAGCAACATTGCCGTGCGCTGCCGGCATGCCGAGCGCTGCATCATCGGCCACCCCTTCAATCCTCCGCACATGATCCCGCTGGTAGAGGTGGTCAGCGGCAAGCGCACCAGCCCTGCCATGACCGAGCGTGCGATCGCTTTCTATCGCGAGGTCGGCAAACGGCCGATCCACATCCGAAAGGAGGTACGAGGCCATCTGGTGAATCGGCTGCAAGCCGCGCTTTGGCGCGAGGCGATTCACCTCGTAAATGAGGGCGTCGCCACCGTGGCCGACGTCGACGCCGGTATCGCCTATGGGCCGGGCCTGCGCTGGGCTATCATGGGGCCTCACCTGCTGTTCCATCTCGCGGGCGGGGTCGGTGGCATGACGCATTTCATGCCGCATCTAGGCGTGCCGCTGGCGCGGGACTGGTGGCCGGCGCTCGGCAACCCCGAGCTCACGCCGGAGGTACAGAGGAAGATCATCGACGGCGTCGCCGAGGAAGCCGCCGGCCGCACCATTCCCGACCTCGCGGCCGAGCGCGACCGCTGCTTGATCGCGATCCTCGAGGCTCTCAAGACTGCGCGAGGCGAGACTTAGAGATCTCTAAGATCGCACCTTCCGCTCGGCTTGAGCCAGCCGCGTCCGGCGCGGCGGCGAGGTAGCCCGCGTTGATGTGCTTCAACAAAGCCGGCGGACGAAGGCGCTCGCAACATGTTCGACCTTGCCTGGGGCCGATCCACGGGCTCAAGCTGTGGGCATGCGAACGCGCACGGAGGAGCCGGAAAGCGAGGCCAAAAAGCGCGGCCCGTTCGACCTCAACGGCCGTGTGGCCCTGATCACAGGCGCCGGGCAGGGGCTCGGCCTGGAGATCGCGGAGGCGCTGGCGGCGGCGGGCGCCCATGTGGTGCTGAACGGCCGCCAAGCCGCACGCCTCGAGGCCGCCGTCGAGCGCATCGAGGCAGGCGCGGGCAACGCGTCGCCTTTGCCCTTCGACATTGCCGATCCCGCGGCGGTCGTCGTGGCTTTCGAGCGGATCGAGGCAGCTTTCGGCGGCCTCGACATCCTCGTCAGCAATGTCGGCATCCGCCATCGGTTCCCGCTCGCCGAGATCAGCGCGGAGGATTTTCATCGCGTGCTCGAGGTCAACCTGGTGTCGGCCTTCCACCTCGCGAAGGCCGCGGTGGCGCTGATGGTGCCGCGCGGCCGCGGCCGCATCATCATGGTGACGTCGATCGCGGGACCGCTCGGCCGCGCGAACGACGCCGCCTATATCGCCGCCAAAGGCGGGCTTGCGGGCCTGGTGCGGGCGCTCGCGGTCGAGTTCGGACCGCAAGGCGTCACGGCCAACGCCATCGCCCCCGGCTATTTTACCACCGAGACCAACGCCCCCATGATCGACGACCCCGCGGTCGAAGCCTTCGTCAAGCGCCGAATCCCGCTGCAGCGCTGGGGCGCGCCCAGGGAGATCGCAGGCGCTGCGGTATTCCTAGCCTCGGACGCAGCCACCTATGTCAACGGGCACGTCCTGACCGTCGATGGCGGGCTCTCGGCGTCATTCTGACCGCTCGCCATGTCCAGGCGTTTCCGTTAGAGGTTTGAGACCGAGCACAAGGGGTAAATCCCCGCAGAACAGGGAATAGGGAGGGGCCATGCGCGGCCTGATGATGGCGGGACCGCTGCTGATCCAGACCATGCTGGATCACGCGGCGCAGTATCACGCCGACACCGAGATCGTCTCACGCACCAGCGAGGGACCGATCCATCGCTACACCTACGCGGAGGCGGAACGGCGGTCGAAACGGCTTGCCAAGGCGCTCCGCCGTCTCGGGGTCAAGCTCGGCGACCGCGTGGGGACACTCGCCTGGAACGGCTATCGCCACTACGAGCTCTATTTCGGTGTTTCCGGCATCGGGGCGATCTGTCACACGATCAACCCGCGTCTTTTCCACGACCAGCTCAACTACATCGTCAATCACGCCGAGGATGCGCTGATCTTCTTCGACTTGAGCTTTGCGCCGCTGGTGGAGAAGCTCGCGAGCGGCTGGAAGCCCGTGAAGCACTATGTCGTGATGACCGATCGGGCGCACATGCCGAGCATCGGCATCAAGAATCTGCTCTGCTACGAGGATTTGGTCGCCGCCGAGACGCCGGAGCTCGCTTGGCCCGACTTCGACGAGAATACGGCATCCTCGCTCTGCTATACCTCGGGCACCACGGGGAACCCAAAGGGCTCGCTCTACAGCCATCGCTCCACGCTGCTGCACTCCTTTGCCTGCTGCAGCGCCAACAACACGGCCTTCGCCATGTGGGATTCGGTCTGCCCGATCGTACCGATGTTCCACGCCAATGCCTGGGGCGTGCCCTATTCCTGCACGATGGCCGGCTCGAAGCTGGTGTTCCCCGGGCCCAATCTCGACGGTGCCAGCCTGCAATCGCTGTTCGAGGCCGAGAAGGTCACCATCACGCTGGGCGTGCCCACGGTCTGGCTGGGGCTCCTGAAATATCTCGAGGAGAGCGGAAAGCGGATCGACGGCATCAAGCGCGTGCTGGTCGGCGGATCGGCGGCGCCACCGGCGATGATCAAGGCCTTCGAGGAGAAATACGGCGTCGACGCAATTCACGGCTGGGGCATGACGGAGATGAGCCCGGTCGGCACGCTCGGGACCTTGAAGACGAAATTCCGGAGCCGCCCGAAGGACGAGCAACTCGCGCGCAAGGCAATGCAGGGCCGGCCGCTTTACGGCGTCGAGATGAAGCTCATGAATGCCAAGGGCAAGATCCAGCCGCACGACGGCCAGGCTCGCGGCGAGCTCTATGTGCGCGGGCCGTGGATCGTCAGCGGCTACTACAACGACGCGGCCGCGAGCAGGGACGCCATCGACGCCGCTGGCTGGTTCCGCACGGGAGACGTCGCGACCATCGATCCCGACGGCTACCTGCAGCTGGTCGACCGCAGCAAGGACGTGATCAAGTCCGGCGGCGAATGGATAAGCTCGATCGAGATCGAGAACGCCGCGATCGCCCATCCCGACGTCGCGGAAGCCGCGGTCATCGGCGTGCCGCATCCAAAATGGTCGGAGCGACCGCTCCTGATCATCGTGCCGAAGCAGGGCCGCTCGCCCACGCGCGAGGCGCTCCTCGAATTTCTCAAGGACAAGGTCGTCAAGTGGGGGTTACCCGACGACGTCGTATTCCTTGAGGAGCTGCCGCACACGGCCACCGGCAAGATCCTGAAGACGAAGCTTCGGGAGATGTTCGCAGGCGATCGCTCGCCGGGCGCCTGAGCTCGCTTTTTTTCAGAGCCAGCGCCACTGGCCGATGACGCGGCCTTGGATGTATGCCTCGTCGACCGTGCGCTCGTAGGGTTCGTAGTTTTGGTTGTCCGACGTGATCTTGACCCGCGGCGGATCCGTGTGGGGCAGAAGCTGCACGCGTTTGACCACGAGACCGAGGCCGTCCCACACGACGAACACGCCGGGCGGGCTCGGCCGCCGGTCGGCGGTGTCGACCAGCACGCGCTGACCCGGCAGCAGCGTCGGCTCCATGCTGTCGCCGAGCACCGTGATGATGCGCAGCTCCGCCGCCGGCGCAGTGGTGTAGCCACGCACGATCTCGTTCGGGATCTGCCAGGCCGCGACCGTGCGGGCGTTCTCGTCCGTGAGGCCGCTGCCGCCGCTGCCCGCGCTCGCCCGCACGTCGAGTTCCTCGATCCGCATCACCGGCGCCATGGCCTCGGGCCGGGAGAAGCTCGGCAGGGGCCGCTGGCCCGAGCCGTCGACGCCCGCGAGCGCGAACAACTCTGCGGGGTCGACCCCCTTCGGGCCGAAGATCGGCACCAGGCGCAGGATCAGGTCGAGCGGCAGCAGCGGCTTCTTGAACCGGTCCTCGTAGTGCTGATAGCTCGAGCCGTGCTCCATGCCGAGGGCCTCGGCGACTTGACGGATCGACAGGCCGGCGCGCGTGCGGATCTGCTTGAGACGGCGGGCCACGGCGGAGACGTCGCGCATGGCGGCAGTGTGTACGCTGCTGCAATACAAAGCGACATGCATTATGCGTTGACTTTCGCACGCTTTCGGCGTAAGTAGGTTGACGCTTCGGGACCCTGGCGCGACTGAACCGGTCCCGCAACCGATCCCTTGGCTGGAGACGCCGTGGTGGTCCATGTGATTGACGACCTTGGGGTTTTCGCGACACCGCGAGAGAACAATTCAGGAATATCGGATCTCTGGATACACGCCCCCACGCCAGCCGTCAATGATTCCGGGCAGAACGCCCACGCCCGAGCCACCGGCGCTTGTTCTTTCGTGGTCGCGGATTGGCGCCAGGGGCGGGAGCCCTTCTGCGGCGCCGCGACTCGACCGGGCTCGTCCTACTGCGCCCGGCATGAGCCGCTCTGCATCGTTCCGCGCGAGAGCGTCGAGGGCCGCGCGCGGGTCGCGGCGCTCATCGAGGATGCCGAGGCGACGCCCGAGCCCCCGCCGGAGCTCGCATATCTCCGGGAGAGCGCGGTTCCGGAACCGCTGCCCGATGACGTCGGCGATCTCCGCGCCTTGCTCGACCACGCGCCGCCGGATCCCGGCACGCGGGAGACGGACTGAGCGGGGCGGCTGAAGGAAGCGACACAGCGAGGGAGAGCGAGATGGCGCGGAGCAGGCTGAAGCGGGCACGGCGCGAGGACATCACGGCACCAGCGCCGGAGCGCTGGGCCAGGGGCGAGGTGGAGCGGCTGCCGACGGCCATCGCGGACGAGGAAGGGCGTCTGGCGCGGCCCTATCGCGCCACCGACACGCTCCTGGTGATGGAGCGGCGGCGCAGTATCACGCCCGCGATGCGCCAGGCCGGGGAGGATTTCCGCGCGATCTTCCACGCGGCCTCGCTCGATCCGCTGCGCGCCGCGGATCTCAACCGCGTGCCTGGTGCGGGCCGCGATCGCCATCTCGGCGCGCGCGGCGGCGAGGCGCGCGAGAAGGTCTGGGCGGCCATGACCGCGCTCGGCGGCATCCAGTCGCCCGCGGGGTCCTGCGTCTGGCACGTGGTGGGCTGCGAGTGGACCCTCAAGGACTGGGCGCTCCGCGAGGGCTGGGGCGGCCGCCCGCTGGGCGTCGAGACCGCGGCCGGCATACTGGTTGGCGCCCTTGGTGTGCTTCAGGCGCTTTACGGGCTCTAGCGGGAAGCAGTACTGGGGCATTTCGCGGACCCTCACTGTTCCCGGGCATGACCCGCGTCATCTAAATGGGTGGACCGCGCCGGACCCAGGCGCGATGATACGAAAGGTCGCTCCGGAGTCGCTCGCCCATGAACCGCGCGATGGTGTTGGTCGCCTTGGTCCTGCTGGCGGCGTGCGCCAAGCCCGCTCCCGCGCCAGTGGCCTCGCAGTCGGCCTGCCCGGACGACCTGCCCGACGTCGACCGGCTCGCCTGCCGGGTGTCGGCGAGTCCGGGCCCGGCGCCCGATGCTCGCAAGCCCGCGGTTCTGCTGCGCAGCCCCGACGGCAGTGCCGTCATCGGGCCCAAGCCGTCGCAATAACGGCGCGGCGGCGAGGGCGTGCCCTCGTCGAGGCGACAGGCACACCCCGGCCAGAGGCCATAATCCGAACTTCACGCGGTCCTCGCAGTCCGAGGGCGGCGCTTCCGGAATGTGCCATTTCCGGACCTTGGATTAGCGTCGTCATTGCACCCAATAGGGAAATCCTACCTGGCCCGCTCGAGATATCGAGCGACCCAGGCCGCGATCACGCCCGCGACATAGTCCGCATCGCTGGCTCGCCTCAGCAGGTGATCGGAGTCGTCGAGGGACACGAAGCTCTTCGGATGACGTGCATGCTGGAAAATGAGCGCCGCGTTCTCGATGCCGACGACCGCGTCGGTCGGCGAGTGCATGATCAGGAGCGCCTTGCGCAGACCGGAAATGTGCTCCGCGCCGATATATCGGCGCACGTCCGCCACGAACTTGCGACTGATGGTGAAGGGCCTGCCGCTCAAGTGAACCTCGGCGGCCCCCTCCAACTCTATCGTGGGCAACTGTTGCTCGAACAGGTTGAGCACATGAGCGGCATCGTACGGCGCCGCAATCGTGGCGATCGCCCTTGCTTCCGGGATCCCACCCGCGACGGCCAGCACCGCCGCACCGCCCAGGCTGTGGCCGATCAAGAGCTGCGGCGCCAAGTCACGCTCGCGCATCGCCGCCGCCGCCGCTTTCAGATCCTCGATGTTCGAGGTCAACCCGCCATTGCCGAACTCACCCTCGCTCGAGCCGAGGCCGGTGAAGTCGAACCGCAAGACACCTATGTTGCGCGAAGTGAGCGCGCCGGCGAGACGATTGGCGGCATAAATGTCCTTGCCGCATGTGAAGCAATGGGCAAACAGGGCGGCGGCACGGGGCGGAGACTCCGGCAGGTCGAGCCGCCCAGCCAGCCGCTGACCGTTGGATCCTACGAAGTCGAAGCGCTCACTCGGCATCTCGCGGCACCCGGTGACGGATCAGCGTGTAATCAGGCCCGAGCCTCGCGCCGTTCGGACCATCTCGCCCAGAGGGACGCGACCGATCACGATCGCGATGGCGACGATGTGCACGGACAAATCGAGCGTCGTCACGTCGAACGGATGAAAGAATTGCAGCAGGAAAGCCGCGATGGCGGCGACGCCGAGACCGCCGATGGCGGCGACGCGCACGGGCGCCAGCGGGCGGGCGCGACGCAGCAC
>DATFRA010000144.1:0-2271 GCA_035263705.1 Allostellaceae bacterium | reverse complement strand
GTGAGGCTTTCGTCGACGATCGCCACCATGCGGTCGATCTCATCGGTGGTGATGACCAGAGGCGGCGAGAGCTGGACCGACATGAAGACGCGGGTCAAGAGGCCGCGCTCCTCCATTAGCTCGGCGACGCGTCGGCTGAAGGGATGCGCCGCCGCGGCCGGCCCCCAGCCGAACGGCTCCTTCGTCGTCTTGTCCTTGACCAGTTCGACCGCGCACATGAGGCCGAGGCCGCGGACGTCGCCGACCGTCGGATGGGCGCGCAGCGCCTCGAGCTTGCCGAGGAAATAGCGACCTTGGCGGGCGCTCTTCTGCGGCAGTTCCTCGCGCTGGAGGATCTCGATGTTCTTGAGCGCGGCGGCGCACGACACCGCCTGGCCGCCGAAGGTGAGGAGATGGGCGAGCGCCACGTCCTGCTTCTTGAACTCGTCGTAGAGCCGTTCGCTGACCGCGACCGCCGCGATCGGCGCATAGCCCGACGAGAGCCCCTTGGCCATGGTCATGAGGTCGGGGACGACGCCGAACTGCTCGGTCGCGAACATCGTGCCAGTGCGGCCGAAGCCGTTGATTACCTCGTCGAGGATCAGCAGCACGCCGTGCTTGTTGCAGATCTCGCGGACACGCTCCCAGTACTGTGGCGAGGGCACGTGGCAGTTGTTCGCGGTCGAGACCGGTTCGCCGACCACCGCCGCCACCGTATCTGGGCCCTGCGCCATGATTTCTTGCTCGACGGCGTTGGCGCAGGCGAGATCGCCGGCCGCGCCGTCGAGGCCGAAATCGTTGCGATAGCGATTGGGCGAGGGCACGAAGCTGACGCCGTACATGAAGGGGCCGAAGAACTTCTCGTTGCGCGACGACGTGATGCTCATCGCTCCCATGGTCGCGCCGTGATAACCTCCGCGCCGCGCGATGATCTTGTAGCGCTTGGGGAAGCCGCGCATCGCCTGGACCTGCTTGGCGATCTTCATGGCGCTTTCGATCGCCTCGGAACCGCCCGAGCAGAGGAAGAAGCGATTGAGGTCCCCCGGCGTCAAGCCCGCCAGGACGTCGGCGAGCTTGACCGCGGCGAGGTTGGTGTAGGACGCCGACGAGGCGTAGGCGAGCTGGGTCGCTTGCTCCGCCATGGCTTCGCCGATCTCGCGGCGCCCGTGGCCGACATTGACAAGATAGAGCCCGGCGAGGCCATCGAGATAGGCATTGCCGCGCGCATCCCAGAGGGTCGAGCCTTCGCCGCGCACGAGGACACGGAGCCCGTCACGCTCGGCGAGGTCGAGCCAGCGCGCGCTGTGGATCCAGACATGCTCCAGCGCCTGCTTCTCGAGCGGGCCGGATTCGTAGCTCCGGGCGGCGGCGTCATCGGCCATGTCGGTGCTCCTTGTCGACGGGTGGTATGCGGGAAAGACGAGCGAGTGTACCAGTAGGTCCTCGTCGGGTGTCAAGGCGGGAAGGATCGCCCTGAAAACACCGACGTAAGATCTCCGGAAGCGACGCTCAATCGAAGCGGTAGTTCCAGCCGATCCACTTGGCCAATCCGCGGCCCATGACTTTCTCGAGGTTCTGGCCGCTGAGCCACGGCAGCTCCTCGGTGAACATGGTGACGCACTGGCGATATGTACACGGCATCCGCGTGATGTCGGTGCCCCAGAAGAAGCGGTCGGGCCCGTAGGCATCGAAGATGCGATGCAGACCGTCATGCAGGTTCCTGAACGGGTAGAGCTGCGTGGAATAGCCCGGCGCGCCGGTCGCCTTAACGGCAACATTGGGCAGCTTGGCGAGCGCGCACAGCTCGTCGAGATTGCCGAAGGCCTTCTCGTCCTTCTCCAGGCGCAGCAGGCCGCAATGGTCGATGATCAGCGGGAGCCTGGGATGCGCCTCGGCGATCTTCCGGAAGGTGGGCAGGAACAGGCCGGCCATGGTGGCGACGGGGATGCCGTCCTTCTCGGCGGCAGGCCACACCCAGTCGAGCTTGCCCTCGTGTAGGGCTTTTTGCTGATCGGGATAGAGCAGCGCCCAGCGCAGGCCCATCATGCCGGGCTGGTTGCGCCAGCCGCGGATGCGCTGGCGGCTTTCCGGATCGTCGAGCGGGAACTGGCCCATCACGGCGAAGCGGTCGGGGTACTTCCTAGCCGCGTCGAGCGCGAGTTGATTGGAGGTCGGGTCCCAGCTATAGGGCGGATGGATCAGGGCGGCATCGACGCCGGCCTCGTCCATCTCGGTGAGCGCCTCCTCGGCGGTGAACTTCGACACCTTGCGATGCAGGCCGCTGGGTGGCGT
>DATFRA010000143.1:0-7635 GCA_035263705.1 Allostellaceae bacterium | reverse complement strand
GTGCCATCGCCCGGATGCTCGCCAGTGAAGGCGTCAAGGTCGCGGCCGTCGCGCGCAGGAAGCCGCTGCTGGAGGAGCTCGCGGCCGAGATCGCCCGCGCCCAGGACCCGGCGCCCGCGCTCATCGTGCAGGACGTGATGGCGCCCGATGCGGCCCAGCGCATCCGCGATCAAGCCGTCGCCGCGCTGGGCCGTGTCGAGATCCTCGTCAACTGCGCCGGCGGCAGCCGGCCGCTTCCGGTCGACGCCGGCGAGGAGCGCTGGGAGGAGGCGATGACCCTCAACTTCACCCGCGTGCGCCAGCTCACCCAGGCGATCCTGCCGGGCATGATGGAGCGGAAATGGGGTCGCATCGTCAACATCACTGGCAAGTCCGAGCCCGAGCACATCAATGCCGCCTTCTCGGCCAAGGCGGGCGTCCACGCCTGGGCCAAGGGCCTCTCGCGGGACGTGGGCCGGCTCGGCATCACCATCAACTCGATTGCGCCGGGCCGCATCATGAGCGAGCAGATCCGGCGCAACTATCCGCCGGAGGAGCGCGAGCGCTTCTCGCGCGCGGAGATTCCCGTTGGCCGTTACGGTGAGCCAGAGGAACTCGCGGTGCTGGCGGTGTTCCTGTGCTCACCCCTCGCCAATTATATCACGGGCACGGTGATCCCCGTGGACGGCGGGCTGCGGCGCTATCAATTCTGAGGCGGGACACGAGGATGCCGCCGACATACGCAGCCTTTACCGAAGCCGAGCATCGCAGCCGGCTCGGCCGTGTCCGCGAGACGCTTCGGCGACATGGCTTCGAGTGCTGCGTCAGCGTTGCGCCCGAGCACCTCTACTATTTTGCCGGCTACGATTCCTGGGTCAGCTCCAACAGCCCCCAGGCGCTGATCTTCATGGTCGATGGCGGCGAGCCGACGCTGGTCGTGCGCGATGTCGACCTTGCGCTGCCGCGCGAGACGTCCTGGGTCCCCGATATCCGGTCCTATCGTTTGTTCACCGACGACGTCGCCGGACTCATCGCTTCTGTCGCGAACGAAAAGGGCTTCCGCGGCGGGAGGATTGCGATCGAGGCGCAGACCTATGCGCTCCCTTATTCGCTCGGGCTTGCAATCGCGCGCGCGCTGGCGCCCGCCGAGCTTCTGGACGCAACGGACCTCCTCGGCTCTGTGCGCCTCGTCAAGTCGCCGCGGGAGATGCGGTATCTGCGCTCCGCCGCTCGCTTCGCGCAGCTCGGCCTCGACGAAGCGCGGCGGGCGCTCAAGCCCGGCATCACCGAGATCGATCTCGCCGCGGCGGTCGAGAACGCCATGCGCCGCGCAGGCAGCGACTACTGGTCGATCCCTACGGAGCTCGCGAGCGGACCACGCAGCGCCGGCGGCCACGCGACACCGAGGCACCGGATCATCCAGTCTGGCGACCTCGTGCATCTCGAATTCGCCGGCGTCGACCGGCGCTATCATGCGACGGCCGTGCACACGCTCGCGGCGGGTCAGCCGACCAAACGCGCTCGCGAGATCTATGGACTGGCGCGCGCTTCGCTTTCCGCCGGCATCGCCGCCGTGCGTCCGGGCGTCGGAGTCGCCGACGTCGAGGAAGCGTCTCTTGCGCCTTTGCGGCGCGTCGGGCTCGAGGGCGCGGCCCTAATGCGTTTTGGCTACGGGATTGGCGTGGCCTATCCGCCAATCTGGCTCGAGCCGCTGCAGATCAGCCGCGGCTTCGACCGGCGCCTGGAACCCGGCATGGTGTTCGTGCTGCACGCCTATCTGCAGCTTCTCGAGGAGGACCTGGGTATCATCCAGGGCGGCACCTACGCCTTGACCGAGGCCGGGCTCGAGATGCTCGTTGGTGGAGGCGATGTCGAGCTCGAAATCGTCTGACCAGGCAGCGCTTACTTACCGCGAGGCTTCCTTGACCATGGCGTGTTGCTTACGATCGAGGTAATGGACGTAGGTGTTGTTCGGCTCCAACCTCAGGGCCACGCTGAGCGCCGAGCGCGCGGCGGTCATGTCTCCATGAGCCGCCGCCTCGTGCTCCTCCCAGATCGCATCGACCACGGTGCGGGCGATGTCCAGCTGGGGGTCTTCGGGAGAACGATCGGTGAGGTAGCGCTCCACGGGCTCGCGAAGGTGCTTTAGCTCCGCGACCCGGATCGGCTCAGCCGGATACCAATTATAGTATTCGATGCGCGGCCGGTCGTCGGTCAGACTGGGGACATCCTGAACGTAGACCGCGAGCCTTTCATCCGCGGCAATGAACGTCGCCAGCAGGTCGTCGGGCGATCCCAGCCCGATCTCTGCGAGATCATTGGCGATCGCGGGGTCGGACATGCGACGGCCGAGCACCTCGCGATCTATCTTCAACGGCTCATCGGAGCCGATCGCCACGCCTTCCATTCTGGAAGGCATCCACAAGGACACGTGCTTGAACTCTGCCAACATGGCCTTCAGCATCATCTTCGGAAGGACGCCGCGCGCGAAATCCAAGGGCACCCACTGGGCAAGGACGCCTCCAGGGCGCATCCGCTGCTTGGCGAGCGCGTAGAATTCCTCGGTGTAGAGATTGACGACGCCGGCATCATGCGGAGGCGGCGGCTCGAGCGTGATCACGTCGAAGGTGTTGCTCGTGCCGAGGAGATAGTGGCGGCCGTCCGCCGCCACCTCATGCACGCGGGGATTCTCATAGAAACGCTGGTTGATCGGGACGAAGTACCGGGCGAACTCGAACACCGGCGGCGCCAGATCCACGGCGTCGATGGAGTGCAACTCGTCGTGAATGCCGACCGCGCCGATCGTGGTTCCGGTTCCGATACAAATGACGACGGCGGTCTCGGATGGGCCTTGATGGAGCAGGATCGGATAGTGGCCCATGGCGGCCATGTAGCGCCGCCCCTCCGGCCGATTGTTGGCATAGCTCTTCGAGTTCACGACGAGCTGCTGATAATCGCCGGCCGCCTCCTCCTTGTATTCGAGCACGGCAAACGTGGCTTCTTTCGACTCCCTGAGCTCCAGGACGCTGGCGCCACTGAACGCGGTCAGCTGCCGCTCGAGGTAGTGCGAGCCGAACACCACGAACGACGTCACGATGGCGCCCGAGGCGATGGCACCGTGCCGCCACAAGACGCGGTCTGCCGCAAGGCCAGGCTGGGATGCCGCGATGGCGACAAAGAGGAGGACATTCCCCGAGATCAGCGCGGCCGAGGTCCACTGACTACCGAGATAAGGGATGAGGACAAAGCCCGCCGCGAGAGAGCCCAGGACACCACCGACGGTGTTCAGAGCATAGAGCCTGCCAATGCCGCGCCCCAAGGCGCTCATTCGCTGTACGGTGAGCTCGCTGGCGAGGGGAAAGCTGACGCCGATCAGAGTGGTCGGCAACAATATGGCCACGATGCACGTGAAGAAGAACGAGACATCGTCACCCAGCAGCATCTGCGCCCGGACCGGAACCACCGCCGAGACGATCGGGGTAAAGAACGAGTAGAGGGTGCGTGCTTTCCCGAGCGCCGCCAGAGTTAGCGTGGCAGCGGTGGCGATGAGGAGTTGCGTAATGGCGAAATACCGCAGCAGTTGATCTTTGCGGGGCGCGAGAACTCTGGTGCACACCAAGGCGCCGATCACGAGCCCGAACAGATACGTACCGAGCATGCCCGTGAACGCATAGACGCTGGAGCTGCTGATGTTGGTGAGGAAGCGGAACCAGACGACCTCGTAGGCGATCGAGACAAAGCCCGAGCAGGCGAAAATCCAAATCAGTGAATTCCCGGCGCTGCTCGCCGACCCTTCGCTGCGGGTCTGCGGTTCCCTTGGATCCTTCAACGCGAGCGGGAGCTCGTGGCGCGCCGCGAGCAGACCCAACCCGCCGACGCACGCGTAGACGATCGATGCGAAGAGGCTCGAGCCGCCGATACCCAGCAATCCCATGAGGACAAACCCTACGAACAAGGTACCCACGGTGGCGCCGAGCGTGTTGAACCCGTAAAGGAGCCCGATCCCGCTGGCGAGCTCTGTCCGGGTACGCGTGAGGAACCTCACCAGGAAAGGCAGTGTCGCTCCCATCAGGATCGTGGGCAGCAACAATGTAGCGAGCGACAGCAGGACGATCAGAGGAAGCCGGGCTGGTGAGCCCAAGTCCAGCATGGGCGACAATGCACCGACCCAGCCGGACCAGTCCGATAGGAACGCGGTAACGGCATACGAGAGCGGTGCAAGGAGGAACTCCAGGAAAGCATAGACCCTCAGCGGGCGCGCAACGGTATCGGCGAGCCGGCCGCCCAGGGCGCTCCCGACGGAAAGCCCGAAGAAGAAGCTGGCGACCGTGACGCTGACGGAGAACGTCGCGCTGCCGAGAACGAACTGCAGCTGCTTGAACCAGATAACCTGCAGGATGAGGGACGCCGCGCCGGATGCGAAAAAAATTCCGATGACCAGCGCTCTGAGAGAGCCACTAACCGCATCTGGACTGCCATGAGCCCGGCTCGTCGACCGAGGATGGTTAGGGCCTTCTGTCTTCATCTTCGCCTTTCCAACCCGCAGGAGCGCGCGGAGCGCGGTGGATCCACCTCTCACCGGACGGAAAACAGGTAGCCAGGACTTGGTTAAGATTGAATTATGGGAGGGGTCGCGCCACGTTCATCCGCGCCGGGGCCCCCGGGTTGCGCGGCCGGCGTCTGGGCCGCGACCATATCGGCACCGTTCTTCACGGCAGCGTGAACCCATCGGTCGGTGATCGCTCGCATTCGGCGCAAGGCCTCGGGAATAAATCGGCCTCAATCGTGATCTGTTCAGGCGGCACCGATCCCCTCCCGGGCGGTGTGCCATCACATTGAAGGAGTCGATCATGCCTACGCTTGCTGGACGAGCGCTTGCGACGCTCGCGGCGTTCCTTGGGCTCTCCACCCTGCTCGCGATCGCTGTGCCGGCGAGGGCGGCGGATGATATGCAAATCGCCCATGCGCTGCGTGATGGCGGGTTTGTCATCCTCGTCCGCCACGGCGCCACCTATCCCGACCGGGCCGATACCGACCCCCTCAACTTTGACAACATCGCTGCCCAGCGGAATCTCAACGACAACGGCAAGACGCTGGCAAAGGCCTTCGGAGACGCCCTGCGCCAGGTCGGCGTTCCCGTCGGCAAGGTCTACACCAGCAAGTACAACCGCGCCTACGAGACCGCGGTGGTGGCGGGGTTCAAGGACATCGAGAAGACGCCGGATCTCACCGAGGGTGGTCTCGTCGTGTCGCCGAACGAGAACGGCCGCCGCGCCGAAGCGCTGCGCAAGATGCTCGCCACCGAGCCGAAGTCCGGCACGAACACCGTGCTGATCACGCACCAGCCGAACATCATCGCGGCTCTAGGCAAGGATTGGTTCGACGTGAAGGAAGGCGAAGCCTCCCTGTTCCGTCCGGAGAACGGCAGCTACAAGCTCATCGCCCGCGTACAGATGGACGAATGGTCCCGCATCGCATCCGCAGCGATGTAACGGGGTGGACACTCGTCAGTACGACCGCGGCATGCCCAGCACGTGCTCGCCGATGTAGGCGAGGATGAGATTGGTCGAGATCGGCGCGATCTGCATGAGCCGAGTCTCGCGCCATTTGCGCTCGACGTCGTATTCCTTGGCGAAGGCGAAGCCGCCGTGGGTCTGCATCGCGGCCTCGCCGGCGTGCCAGGACGCCTCGGACGCCAGCATCTTCGCCATGTTCGCCTCGGCGCCGCAGGGCTTGCCGGCGGCGAACAGCGCCGCGGCCTTGCGCACCATCAGGTCCGCCGCCTCGGTCTCGGCATAGGCGCGCGCGATCGGAAACTGCACGCCCTGGTTCTGACCGATCGGCCGGTCGAACACGACGCGCGTCGTCGCGTATTGCGAGGTGGTCTTGATGAACCAGCGGGCGTCGCCCACGCCCTCCGACGCGATCAGGACGCGCTCGGCATTCATGCCGTCGAGGATATAGCGGAAGCCCCTGCCCTCCTCGCCGATCAGATTCTCGGCGGGCACCTCGAGATCGTCGAAGAACACCTCCGTCGTATTGTGGTTGATCATTGCCTTGAGCGGCTTGATCTCGAGGCCTTTGCCGAGGGATGCGCGGATGTCCACCAGGAACACCGAGAGCCCGTCGCTCCGCCGCTTCACCTGCTCGACCGGCGTCGTGCGCGCGAGCAGGAGCATCAGGTCCGAATGCAACGCGCGCGAGGTCCAGACCTTCTGCCCGCGCACGACGTAGCGATCATTCCCCTTCTTCTCCGCGCGGGTCTTGAGCTTGGTGGTGTCCGTGCCGGTGGTCGGCTCGGTCACGCCGAAGGCCTGCAGCCGCAGCCGGCCCGCGGCGATCTCCGGCAGGTATTTGCACTTCTGCTCGGCGTTGCCGTGCCGCAGTAGCGTGCCCATGATGTACATCTGCGCGTGGCAGGCGCCGGCGTTGCAGCCGGACGCGTGGATCTCCTCCAGCACCACCGAGGCCGCGCGCAGTGGCAGGCCCGAGCCGCCGTATTCTTCCGGAATGAGCGCACCGAGGAAGCCCGCTTGGGTCAGCGCTCGCACGAAGTCCGTGGGATAGGCTTCGCGCGCCTCGAGGTCACGCCAATAGGCACCCGGGAAACCCTCGCAGATCTTCCGGACCGCCTGTCGGATCTCCGAAAAATCCTCGCCGATCGCGAACTGCACCAGCTCGCTGTCGGCCGAGGGCCGTGTGTCCGGACCCACGTGCCTAGTCCGCTGCGTGCGCGCGGGGCGCGGTCGCGGAATGGAAGCCTTTGGGCAGGCCCGCCTTGCCGACGCCGCCGTGCAGCGGCACGCCCGGCAGCGCGCGCTCGAGAATCGGACGCACCGCGATCAGACCATCGAGATCGACGCCGGTCTTGAGCCCCATGCCCTCCAGCATGAAGACCAGGTCCTCCATCACGATATTGCCGCTGGCGCCCGGCGCATAAGGACAGCCGCCGAGGCCGGCGAGGCACGCATCGAAATGCCGGACGCCCACGTCGAGCGCAGCCAAGGCGTTGGCGATGCCCTGGCCGCGCGTGTCGTGGAAATGCGCCGTGATCGGCAGTGGCTTCACGGCCGACATCACCGCCCTGAAGACACGCCGCACCTGCGCCGGCGTGGCGTAGCCGACGGTGTCGGGCACCGCGAGCTCGTCGGCGCCGGCTTCCGCCATGATCTCGGCATAGCGCACAACCTCGGCCTCCGGCACCTCGCCCTCGATGGTGCAGCCGAGCGCCGTCGAGAGGCCGACGGCGAGCTTCGGCCGCTTGCCCGCATCGACGCCGCGCACGAGCTCGACGATGCGTTTGAAATCCGCCACCGAGTCCGCGCGCGAGCGGCGCACGTTCCGCTGATTGTGGGATTCGCTGACGGAGATCACGTAGTTGAGCTTGTGCACGCCGGCGGCGATGCCGCGCTCCGCTCCCTTCAGGTTCGGGATCAATGCCGTCACCACGAGGTCGGGAATCGCGAGCGCGCGCTCGCACACCTCCGCCGCGTCGACGAACTGCGGGATGAGCTTCGGCGGAACGAAGGAGCACACCTCCATCTCCGGCATGCCCGCCGCCGCCTCGGCCTCGAGCCAGGCGACCTTCTCCGCCGTCGGCATGAACTGGCTAACGTTCTGCAAGCCGTCGCGCATACCGACTTCGCAGACATGAAC
>DATFRA010000142.1:0-26462 GCA_035263705.1 Allostellaceae bacterium | reverse complement strand
TGGCGTGGGTCATGACTCGTCCTTTCCTATTTCAAATTCTTCTTGAAGAAGTCCGCAGTCCGTTGGTTCGCGAGGTCAGCGGATTTCTTGTCGTAGTGCTGGCCGCCGACGCGGGCGAAGGCGTGATCCATGCCGGGATAGCTGTGAATGGTGACGTGCGCGTTGCCCTTGAGCGCGTCCTTGACCTTGGCTTGCGCCGGCGGCGGACAGAACTGGTCCTTCTCGGCGATGTGGAGCATCAGCGGCTTCTTGATCGATTTGGCCTCGTCGAGCGCGCCCTCGATGCCGACTCCGTAGTAGCCGACGGAAGCGTCTGCGTCGGAACGCGTCGCCATCAGATAGGCGAGCTTGCCGCCGAGGCAGTAGCCGACCGAGCCGACCTTGCCCGTGCAGGCCGGGAGCTTCCTCAGATGCGCGAGCGTCGCCGTGAGGTCATCGACGCCCTTCGCCTCGTCGAAGCCCTGGTAAAGCGAGAACGCCTTCTGCCACTCGGCATCGGTCTTATCGGTGATCTGGATGCCGGGCTCCTGGCGCCAGAACAGGTCGGGGCAGAGCACGACATAGCCCTGCCGCGCGAAGCCGTCGGCCAAATCGCGCATCACCTTGTTGACGCCGAAAATCTCCTGGATCAGCACCACGCCGGCGCCGCGCGCGGAGGGTGTTGCCAGATAGGCGCCGAAGCTGCCGCCATCGGCGGCGCGAATGGTGACGTCGGGCATGGGGCTGCTCCCGTTGTGATTTGCGCCAAGCTTAGTCCCGGCTCGGCGCGCTTGTCACCCCGAGCGCCTTAGACGAGGAGCCGGCCCTCCAGCACCAGCAGCGCCGTCTTGGTCTCGAGGCCGCCCTTGCCGCTATAGCCGCCGAGCTTGCCGCCGCCCGCGAGCACGCGGTGGCAGGGAATCACGATCGGCAGCGGGTTGCTGCCGCAGGCGCTGCCGACGTCCTGCGGCATGCCGCCGGTCTCCTTGGCGATCTCGCCGTAGCTCCGCGTCTCGCCGTAGGGGATGCGCTGCATGACCGTCCAGACCTGCTGCTCGAAAGCGGAGCCCTCGGGTGCCAGTGGCAGATCGAAGTCGCGGCGCTCGCGCGCCAGATAGGCGCGGACTTGGCGCGCTGCCTCCTCGAGGAGCGGAGTCGGGCTCTCGCGCCGCGCCTTTCTCCAGCGCACGGCGACGATCGCACCGTCTCGCTCCTCGATGGTGAGCGGTCCGACGGGGCTGTTCTCGACGACGGTGATCTCAGGCATCGCGCGCTCCAATCTCGCTTGCCCCTTGTCCTTCGACACGCTCGCTCACGCAAGCGCGCTCAGGACGAGGAGAAGATGAAATACGATCCTCACCCTGAGCGCGCGCCGGAGGCGCGCGTCGAAGGGTCCAGGTCCATTCTCAGCGTGTCCGCCTCCGTGATCGGCAGCGAGCAGACGGGGCCGCGGCAGACATACGCGGTTGCGCGGCCCTCCACCTGATCCTTGCCGGCGGCGGGGTGGCTGGATGGTAGCGCCGCGCCGGGCTCGATCACCGCGAATACGCGCGTCGGCAACGAGGCCGAGTACACTGCGCGCAGGAGCGCGTCCGTTCCGCTCTCGCCGCGCCGACCGCGGATCACGATCTGCACCGCCCGCTGCAGCATCTCGTTGCCGTTCAAGAGCGACCCGAACGGGAAGAAGTTCTTCGGCACGTCGCCGGCAAAAGCCCTTACCGTCGCTTCGGCACGCGCGCGATAGGAGTCCTCGCCGGTGAGGTGATAGAGCCGCGCCAGCACCTCGACCATGGTGCCGTTGCCCGAGGGCGTGGCGGAATCCTGCACCATCTTGGGCCGCGTCAGCAGGCCCTCGGTGTCCGACGCCGCCACGAAATAGCCGCCCGCCGTGTCGGCATAGTAGCGGTCGACCAGCTCGACCCAGGCGCGGGCACGGGAAATGTAGGTCTTTCTTCCGGTCGCCTCGTATAGGTGGAGCGCCGCGCGCGACAGGTTGGCATAGTCGTCGAGCGTCGCCGGATGCGCGGCGCGCCCCGCGCGCCAGCTGTGGCGGAGCCGGCCGTCGGAGCCGGTCATCTCGCGCTCGGTGAAAGCGAAAGCCTGCTCGGCGAGCGCGAGCCACTCCGGCCTGCCGAATGCGGGCGCGGCATAGGCGAGCGCAGCGATCATGAGGCCGTTCCAATCGGCAAGCACTTTGTCGTCGAGGCCGGGGCGCACCCGCGCGGCGCGGGCATCCAGCAGCACCGCGCGATCCCGCGCGAGCTCGGCTTCGACGGTGTCGTCGGCGCGCTCGAGATGGTCGAGGCGATTGAAGATCGTGTGCCCCTCCCAGTTCCCGCCGGCGGTGACGCCGTAGATCTCCTTGAAGCGTGCGGCACGCGCGCCCAGCACCGCGTCGATCTGAGCCGCGCTCCAGACGTAGAACTTTCCTTCCTCGTGCTCGCTGTCGGCGTCGAGACTGGAGGAGAAACCGCCGCCGTCCTGCCGCATCTCGCGCCCGAGCCACGCCACCGTCTCGGCGACACGCTCGGCGTAGAGCGGCTTTCCTGTGACCTGCCACGCGTGCGTCAACAGCTCGATGAGCTGGGCGTTGTCGTAGAGCATCTTCTCGAAATGCGGCACCAGCCACGCGCGATCGACCGCGTAGCGCGCGAAACCGCCGCCGACGTGGTCGTAGATGCCGCCTTGGCAGATGTGATCGAGGGTGAGGGTGACGGCGTTCCCCATCGCCTCGGTGCCAATGCGGCGATAGCCGCGCCAGAGCACGGAGAGCAGGCTCGCCTGCGGAAACTTCGGGGCGTCGCCGATGCCGCCATGGGTCCAATCGATCTCGCGCGTCAGGCGCTCGGCGACCCGGTCGGTAAGCTCGATCGAGACGCCGTCGCCGGCCGTCGGCGTCGCGAGCCGGCCGAGCGCCTCGGTGAGTGTCGCGGTGTTCTTGGCAACGGCCTCGCGGTCCTCGCGATAGGCGCGCGCCAGCGCCTCCAGCACCTGCGGGAATCCCGGCCGGCCCCAGCGCGCTTCCGGCGGGAAGTAGGTCCCGCCCCAGAACGGCTCACGGTCCGGCGTCAGGAACATCGTGAGCGGCCAGCCGCCTTGCTCGCCGAGGAGCGCGAGCGCGTGCTGATAGATCGTGTCGACGTCGGGCCGCTCCTCACGGTCGACCTTGATGTTGATGAAGAGCTCGTTCATCTGCCGCGCGATCGCGGGGTTCTCGAAGCTCTCGTGCGCCATCACGTGGCACCAGTGGCAGGCGGCGTAGCCGATCGAGAGCAGCACGGGCTTGTTCTCGGCCTTGGCCGCGGCGAAGGCTTCCGGCCCCCAGGCCTGCCAGTGCACGGGGTTGTCCTTGTGCTGAAGCAGGTAAGGGCTCGTCTCGTGGGCAAGCGCGTTCTGTCGGGTCATCGGACTCTTGGGGATCGGTTGCGAGTTATAGTGTGGTCGCGGTGCCCGCATCTCAACCCGTTTCCTGCGCCGCAGTCCCGCGAGCCCCGCTTTGGCCCCACCGCCGCCCGCCGACACCATCTTCGCCTGCGCCACGGCTCCGGGCCGGGCCGGGATCGCCGTGATCCGGATCTCGGGTCCGCGCGCGTTCGCGGCAGTGGAGGCCCTGGGTGCCCCGAAGCCACCGGCCCGACGCCTGACGCGTGCCCGGTTCCGCGATCCCGAGAGCGGGGAGCTCGTCGACGACGGCCTCGTTGCGATCTTTCCGGCGCCCCACAGCTACACGGGCGAGGATATGACGGAGCTTCAGGTGCACGGGAGTAGAGCGGTTATAGACGCACTGCTGGCGATTTTGGGGCGCCAGCCCGGATTGCGTATGGCCGAGCCCGGCGAATTCACCCGTCGAGCCTTCGAGAATGGCAAGCTCGATCTCACGGAAGCGGAGGCGGTCGCAGACCTCGTCGCAGCCGAGACCGCAGCCCAGCGGCGTCAGGCCCTCAAGCAGCTGTCGGGCGAGCTGCGCGATCTCTATGAGGGCTGGCGCGAGCGGCTCTTGCGGGGGCTGGCGCACCTGGAGGCCGCGATCGATTTCCCGGATGAAGGCCTGCCCAGCAACATCGCTCGGGAGGTCGTGCGCACCGCAGGCGAGCTCGCAGGCGAGGTCTCCCGTCACCTGGCGGACAATCGCCGCGGCGAGCGGCTCCGGGACGGGCTCTCCGTGGCGATCCTGGGACCGCCGAACGCGGGGAAATCGAGCCTGCTGAACGCGCTCGCGCGGCGCGAGGCCGCGATCACCTCGGCCACCGCCGGCACCACCCGGGACGTGATCGAGGTGCACCTCGACCTCGGCGGGTATCCGGCGATCCTCGCGGACACCGCGGGGCTTCGCGACCCCGGTGACGCGATCGAGGCCGAGGGCGTGCGCCGGGCGCGCGCCCGGGCGGCCGAAGCCGATCTCAAGCTCATGGTGTTGGACGCAACCCGGCCGGACGAAGCGGGCCCGGTGCTCCGCGCTCTCGTCGATCGCGACACCCTCGTGGTCGCCAACAAGATCGACCTCGTGACGAGCGAGAGGGCCGCGGCCTGGACAGATGCCGTCGGTCCCGCGCCGGCGCTGCGGATCTCCGTTAAGACCGGCGCCGGCCTCGATGCGTTGCTCGCTAGGCTGACCGACGAACTCGCGCGCCGCTTCGACGCGACGGGCGCGCCGCTCATCACCCGCGCGCGGCATCGCGCCGCCCTCGAGGAATGCCTTGCGGCGCTCCTCCGCTATGACCCCGCCGCGCTTCCCGAGCTCGGCGCCGAAGACCTCCGCCTCGCCGCCCGCGCGCTCGGCCGCATCACCGGCCGCGTCGATGTCGAAGACCTCCTCGACATCATCTTCCGAGATTTCTGCATCGGGAAGTGAGGCCGTGCTGGATCGTCGCTCACCGAGTCTAGGGTGTGATCCGAAGCCTCAATAGCGAGCAAGCTGAGCCGAGGCACGTTCGCGGCTACGTTTCTTCCTGGCGACGCTGGCCGCCCTAGAACGCGATGGTCTGAGGCTGGAAGACCTGTAAGATTGCCACAACCAGTGTGGGGCTGGTTATGCGGCAGGTAATCGTTATCGCGGTATTGGTGATGGCCTTGGGCGGCACAGTGAATGCCCAACAACGGCAATTGCCGCCGTTACCACAGCCAAGGGCTACCGCTCCACCAGCCCAGCCACAGACCCCAGCCCAATCCACTCAGCAGCAGGCCGCTCCCGACCAGCGCGGCACTGAAAATTCGCCGGTTGTGGTCAAGGTTCTCCCAACCCCGAAGACCCAAGAGGAAGCCGCCCAAGACCAAGAGGAACGAGAAAATAAATCGTCTGCCGATCGATGGATGGTGCGGCTCACGGGGCTCATCGCTCTCATCGGTGCCATACAAGCTGTGGTCTTCTGGATTCAGGCCGGTCGCTTGAAAGACACCATCCACAAGATGGACGAGATCGCCGCTGGCCAAACTGCCGACATGAAGCTGATGATTGGTGAGAACGCCAAAACCGCCGCGGCGATGGAACAAGTCGCAGAAGGAATCGCGCAGCAAGTCACTAACGCCACGACGTTGACCAAGAACCAGCGTGAGTTTTGGCAAAAGCAGATGCGGGCCTACGTCGGCATCGTTCCGGGGGCGGCGATTGAACAGGACAATATGCCCGGCAGTCACTTTGAGTGTCAGCCTCACATTCAGAACGATGGGCTGACCCCCGCTTATGACGTGATCTATCGAGCACGCTGCGCGCAGTTGCCCTTCCCCTTGCCACCCAATTTCAATTTCGCTCTCCCGGACAGTCCAAATCCCACCCGTATGACGCTCAATCCGCGTGCTAATTCGTTCATGGTCGTTTGCGCAGATGCTTACTTTTCTGCCGCAGAATATGCCGAGCTTAAAAAGCCTGGTGGGCGACGGTTGTACCTCTACGGTGACGTGACTTACCGCGACGGCATGGAAGGTCGGCACACAACGAATTTCTGTTTTTTCTTCGTATGGGGCGGCCAAGGCAAACCCACATATTTTCGGACTAATCAGCATAACGAGTCCGATTAGGGCCATCCGGTTTCACGGGGTCATTCATCTCAGATCCCCTGTATTTCGGCCTCAACCACCGTTTTGTGGCGGTTGCTACCTAATACCGGTTTGACGGAGTTCGAAGATCTGCGGAAACGCGAGCTACTCCTGCCGGAGGTGCGGGCGTGGCTGCGCGAACGGGAGTAGCGCCAGCAGCGCGCACGCCGCGCCGGTCGCCTCGATGAGCGCGCCCACGAGGTAGAGCGGGCGGTAGAGGCCGATCTGCTCGTAGGCGAAGGAGAGGCCGTAGGCGCCGCCAGCCTGCGCGATCGCAAAGGACAAGGTGGCCCAGCCCCAGGCGCGCGACTGCTCGCGCGCGGGCACCAGCTCGGTGATGCGCGCGGAGAAGAGCGCGGGGATCGCAGGCGTGAGCGCGCCGACGATGAGCGCCGAGAGCGCCAACGCCGAGACCGACGCGAGCTGCCACGGCAGCGCCACCGCGATCGCCTTCACCGCGAACACCACGACATAGGCGCGTGCAAGACCGATGCGGTCGCCGAGCGCGCCGGCGAGCGAGGGGCCGAACACGGCGCCCAATCCGAACAGCAACCAGGTCAAGCTGCCGACCTTCGTGCCGAGCCCGAGCTCGCGGGCGACGAAATCCACCCAGAAGACCGAATGTGGAATGAATCCGGCGCCATCGGCCGCGAAGGCGAGGCAGCCGAGGAAGAGGGGCAGGGTGAGGACGCCCGCGCCCCGCGCTGGGTGAGTCCGAGCCGACGCGGCAGGCGCGAAGCCGCCGCGCCACCGCCGCCATGAGATCGCCAGCGCGAGACCGGTACCGGCGGTGAGCCCCAACCACGCGAGAGCCGGAGACAGCGTCGCCAAGGGGGCCACGATCAGGCTACCCAATCCGGCGCCCAGCCCCACACCGGCATAGATTATCCCGCCGGAACGCCCGCGTACCGCCGGAGGCACCATTGTAAGGAGGAAGCTCGGCGCCAGCACCATGAGGACACCGCCGGTGACGCCGACCAGGAAGCGCCATGGCAGCAACCACCAGAAACCGCCGGGAATAGCCGAAAGGCCTAACCCAAGCACCGTGAGCACGAATGAACCACGAATCCCGATGGTGTTTCCGGTTCGGAGTGCCAATGGGTGAGCGATGAGAGCACCGACGAAATATCCCGCCAGGTTCGCGGCGCCGAGGTAGTCGGCCTCGGGCGCGGTGACTTGCCCGGCACCGACCAGGAACGGAATGATCGCCGTATAGGAGAACCGCGCGAAGCCCACTCCCGTGACGGTGGCGCAGATGCCGGGCCAGGCCAGGGTCCACCACGTGGGCATGCACGGCTTATCGGCGGATGGGGACGCGGTGTCAACGCGCACCGATGCGCGGCAGCCATCGAACAAGGCCGTGTTTCACGTGAAACTTGAAGCGGCTGGGCGCGCTCCATAGAGTGCGCGCCATCATGGCGGTATACGATGTCATTGTGATCGGCGGCGGCCACGCCGGCTGCGAGGCGGCGGCCGCATCGGCGCGCCTGGGCGCCCGCACCCTGCTGCTCACGCATCGACGAACCACGATCGGCGAGATGTCCTGCAATCCCGCGATCGGCGGCCTCGCCAAGGGCCACCTCGTCCGCGAGATCGACGCCCTCGATGGCATCATGGGCCGGGCGACCGACCGGGCCGGCATCCAGTTCCGGGTGCTGAACCGGAGCAAGGGACCGGCGGTCCGCGGCCCTCGTGCGCAGGCGGACCGGAAGCTCTACCGCCGGGCCATGCAGGCGATCCTCGCCGACCAGGAAAACCTGGCGATCGTCGAGGCCGCCGCGGAAGACCTGACCTTCGATTCCGAGGGGCGGGTCACGGGCGTTCTGACGGCAAGCGGCGAAAATCTCAGCGCCGGCCGGGTCATCCTGACCACCGGCACCTTCTTGCGGGGGCTGATCCACATCGGCGAGGAGAAGATCCCGGCGGGGCGCGTCGGCGAGGCGCCGTCCTTGGGCCTGTCGGCGACCCTGGGGCGGCTCGGGTTCCGGCTCGGGCGGCTGAAGACGGGCACGCCACCGCGGCTCGATGGCACCACCATCGATTGGGCTGGCCTCGAGCGCCAGCTCGGCGACGAGCCGCCCCAGCCCTTCTCGTTTCTGACACGGGAAATCACTCAGCGGCAGGTGCCCTGCCACATCACCGAAACCACGCCGGCCGCCCACGCGCTGATCCGGGCGAACCTGCATCGGGCGCCGCTCTATTCGGGCCAGATCGAGGGGGTGGGTCCCCGCTATTGTCCGTCGATCGAGGACAAGGTGGTGCGCTTCGCGGCCCGCGAGCGGCACCAGATCTTCCTGGAGCCCGAGGGCCTCGACGATACGACCGTCTATCCCAACGGAATCTCGACATCGCTGCCGCGGGACGTACAGGCGGCATTGGTGGCCAGCATCCCCGGCCTCGAGCACGCCCGCATGATCCGGCCGGGCTATGCCATCGAATACGACTTTGTCGACCCGCGCGAGCTCCATCCGACCCTCGAGACCAGGCGGGTCCCCGGTCTCTATTTCGCCGGCCAGATCAACGGGACGACGGGCTATGAGGAAGCCGCGGCCCAGGGCTTGGTCGCGGGACTCAATGCTGGCCTGTCGGCCGGCGGCGAGGAGGGGATCGCCTTCGACCGCGCGAGCTCCTACATCGGCGTGCTGATCGACGACCTCGTCACCCGCGGCACCAGCGAGCCCTACCGGATGTTCACCTCGCGGGCGGAGTACCGCTTGGTGTTGCGCGCCGACAACGCGGATCAGCGTCTGACGCCCACGGGAATGCGGATCGGCTGTGTCGGCCGCGAGCGGGCAACGGCCTTTGCCGCCAAGGCCGAGGCTCTGACGGCTGCCCGCGCAGTCGTCCGGGATCTCGCACTGAGCCCGACCGCGCTGCGCGAGCGCGGCATTCCCGTCAACGCCGACGGTGTCCCGCGGACGGCGGCCGAACTTCTGGCCTATCCCGGTGTCGATCTCAAGCGGCTGACCGCGGTCTGGCCGGAACTCAAGGGGATTTCACGGGATATCGGCGAGCAGCTGGAGATCGATGCCCGCTACGCCGGCTATCTCGAGCGCCAGGAGGCGGATATCCGCGCCTTCCGGAAGGACGAGGCGCTCGCGCTGCCGTTCGACCTCGATTATGCCACCGTCGGCAGCCTCTCGGCGGAGATCCGGTCGAAGCTGCAGGAGACCAAGCCTTCGACGCTCGGTGCCGCCGCCAGAATCTCCGGGGTGACGCCGGCTGCCTTGGTCGCACTCCTGAAGCATGTCCGCCGCCGGGAGAGCCGGAGCGCGGCATAGACAGGGGATGGGCCCGTGCGTCCTTCGACTCGCGATGCTGCGCATCGCGGCTCAGGATGAAGGAAAATCTTTCCGCAATTCCCATAGGGCCTCATCCTGAGCCGCCTGCGTCAGCAGGCGAGTCGAAGGACGCAAGATGTCGAGCCCACCCCTAACTCCGGAAACCTTTGCCGAGACCCTCAACGTTTCACGTGAAACGCTCGAGCGCCTGCGAGCCTACGTCGACCTGCTCACGAGCTGGAATCGGCGGATCAATCTGGTCGGCTCGGCGACGCTCGCAGACGTCTGGCGCCGGCACATCCTGGATTGCGGGCAGCTGATCAAGCATGTCGATCGCTCGCAGCGGATTCTGGTCGATCTCGGGAGCGGGGCGGGGCTGCCGGGATTGATCCTCGGCATTCTCGGTGTGCCTGAGGTGCACCTGATCGAGGCGGACCAGCGGAAGGCGGCCTTCCTGCGCGAGGCGGCGCGGGTAACGGCCACGCCCGTCGCGGTTCACGCCACCCGCATCGAATCAGTGACGCCATTCCCCGTGGACGTCGTTACCGCTCGTGCGGTGGCGCCCGTGGCGGGGCTTCTGGAGCGGAGTGCGCCATTTCAGACCGAAACCACGGTTTGCCTCTTCCTGAAGGGGCGGGGTCTGCGCGATGAATTGACCGCGGCGCAGCAGAAATGGATAATGCAAACACAAATCCTGGCCAGTTTGGCGGACCCGACCGGCCATATATTGAGAGTGGAGGGGCTGCGTGCCGCCCACTGACGACCTCCCTCAGGAAATTCCAGCGGCTGAGCCGGCCGAACTCGCCCCACCGGAGCCCCGTCATCCGAGAATTCTTGCCATCGCCAACCAGAAGGGCGGTGTCGGCAAGACCACGACCGCGATCAACCTCGCGACCGCCCTCGCGGCCGTCCACAAGCGTGTCCTCGTGCTCGATTTCGATCCGCAGGGCAATGCCAGCACGGGCCTTGGCATCCCGCGCCAGGCGCGCGCGGTCACGAGCTACGATGTGCTCCGCGGCGACCGGCCTCTGGCCGAGGCCACGGTGCCCACGCTTGTTCCTGATTTGTTCATGATCCCCGCGTCCGTCGATCTGACTGGCGCCGAGGTTGAACTCGTGGAGATGGAGCGCCGCGAGTTCCGGCTCCGCGATGCGCTCTCGGCAGCCTCGCTCGATTATGACTACGTGCTCATCGATTGCCCGCCCTCGCTCGGGCTCCTCACCCTCAACGCGCTGGTGGCGGCGAATGCGGTGCTGGTGCCGCTGCAATGCGAGTTCTACGCGCTCGAGGGGCTGAGCCACCTGATCCGCACCATCGAGCGCGTCAAGCGCCACCTCAATCCCGCTCTCGAGATCCAAGGCATCGTCCTCACCATGTTCGACAAGCGGAACAACCTCAGCGACCTCGTGGCGGCGGACGTGCGCGGCTATCTCGGCGCCAAGGTCTACGACACCGTGATCCCCCGGAACGTCCGGGTCTCGGAAGCGCCCTCGCACGGCAAGCCGGTGCTGCTCTACGACTTTCGCTGTCCCGGCGCGCAGGCCTATGTGCATCTCGCGGGCGAGGTGCTTCGACGAGAGCAGCGGGCGAGCGCCGCATGATCGAAGATGCCCGACGCCGCGGCCTCGGCCGCGGATTATCCGCGCTCCTCGGCGAGACGGACGCCGCGCCAGAGGCGGCGCCCCGCACCATCCGCATCGATCTGCTGCGCCCGGGCCGCTATCAGCCGCGGCACCAGTTCGATACCGAGGGCCTTGCGGCGCTCGCGCAATCGATCCGCGAGAAGGGCGTGCTGCAACCGCTGTTGGTGCGGCGCCATCCCGGACTCGCGGACGCCTACGAGATCGTGGCCGGCGAGCGGCGCTGGCGCGCGGCGCAGCTGGCGCAGCTCCACGAAGTCCCGGTGGTGCTCCGCGAGATCGACGACCGCGAGGCGCTGGAGATCGCGCTGGTCGAGAACCTGCAGCGGCAGGATCTCTCCGCGCTCGAGGAGGCCCAGGCCTATCAGCGCTTGCTCGACGAGTTCGCCCACACCCAGGAAGCCGTGGCGCAGGCAGTCGGCAAGAGCCGCAGCCACATCGCCAACACCATCCGCCTCCTGGACTTGCCGAGCGGCGTGAAACAGATGCTCGACGAGGGCCAGCTCACTGCGGGTCATGCCCGCGCGCTCCTGGGCGCCCACGATCCGCTCGGCCTCGCGCAGCAGGTGGTGCGCCGCGGCCTCAACGTGCGCCAGGCCGAGCGGCTCGCGAAGCGCGCGAAAGCGGCGCCGAGCGCCAGGGCGCCCCGCGAGAAGGACGCCGACACCCGCGCCGTCGAGCACGAGCTCACCCTCGCCCTCGGCACGACCGTCAAGATCGATCCCGCCCGCGACGGCCGCGCGGGCACGCTCAGCATCAGCTACCGGAGCCTCGACCAGCTCGACGAGCTCATCCGCCGCCTCAAGCGAGTCCCGACCGCGATGTAGCGTCCTTCGAGACGCCGCCTGCGGCGGCTCCTCAGGATGAGGGCTTTCTTTGTGCCATGACAAAATCTCCTCATGCTGAGGAGCGATGCACAGCATCGCGTCTCGAAGCACGCACGATATCGCTGCCGCGATCTACCGCCGCTTCCCCTGGGCGCCGCGGGCGAGACGGAGGAGGGCATCGCTGCAGATCGCGTGGTCGGGAAAGCCCGTGGTCTTGCACTGGCGCTCGGCCTCGAGCAGGAGGGCGAGCGCGGCGGCGGCCCGGCGCGGCGGCCATTGGCGAAGCGCGCCGAGGAAACGCGCCTGGTGCTTGAAGAACACCGGCGGCCGCAGCGATTGCAGCGCGGCCTCCGCGGACATGCCACCGGCGATCCGCGCGCCCGCGAGGTGCAGCTTCTCGAAATGCCGCATCGCCGCCTTGACGATGCCGACCGCGCTCTCGCCCTCCTGGAAGGCGCGCTGGAGCGCCCGCTCCAGCGCCGGGGCATCGCCGTCCGCCGCGGCCAAGACGGCATCGTCGACGCTGAGCGCCGCGCTGTCGCCGACGCAGGCGATCGCGTCCTCGAGGCCGATCCGGCCGCCCTCGCCCGCGTAGAGCGCGAGCTTCTCCAGCTCGGCGCGGCTCAGGCCGCGGTCGCCGCCGAGGCGCGACACCAGGTATTCGCGTGCGTCCGCCGCCGCCGTGATCTTGTGGCTCGCCAGCACCGAGGTCACGAGCTCCGCGAGCTCGCCGGTGCCATCGGCGTAGCAGGGCACGGCAACCGCGTTCTTGGCGCCCTCGAAGGCGCGGCGGAGCGCCGAGCGTCCCGCGAGGTCGCCGGCCTCGGCGATGGCGACGCTGTCGCCCGGCGGCGGATCGTCAAGCAGGCTCGCGAAGGCCGTGCCGAGCGCATCGCCGGCGTCTCTGACCCGGACCAAACGGCGGCCGCCGGTGAAGCTCAGCGCCGCCATCTCGTCGTTGAGCCGCACGGGATCGGCGGCGAGCGCCGAGCCCGGCAGGGTCATCACGCGGAAGGGATCGTCGAGATCGGGCGCCACCGCCTTGGCGAGGCTCTCGGCGCGCTCGCGCACCAACCCGCTGTCGGGGCCGTAGACCAGGATCGCGCGCAGCTTGGGATCGGGCTTGGCGATGTAGCCGGTGACGAACCCCTGGATCCGCGAGCCCGTGAGCTTCACGATGCGGCGGGCGCGGCGCGGTGCTTGCTCACGTAGAGCTCGAGCCGCGTCAGGATGTCGTCGCCGATTTCGTGCACGTTGCGCTCCTCGGCGTTATGTCGCGCGACCACCGTCGCATAGTTGTCGTTGAGCACGTCGTAGGAGCTGACGGAGTGGGTGGTGCCCTGAAGCACCACAGAGCCCTCCGCCGGCTTCTTCGCCTCCCGCAGCACGAAGTTTGCCGTCATGCTGATCTCGCTTCGCGAGGCGGTGCCGTCCGGTCTCAGGCCGATGTCTTGATGCGAGGCCGTGAGCAGGACATCGAGGGTATAGCGCGTCTCGACCCGCGCGCCGCGCGGATTGAGCGCGTCTCGGAGCGCGATCGCCAGCAGCTGGCCTTGCCGGTCCGCGATGGTGTTCACCTTGATCGACGCGAGATCGGCGTCGAAGCCGCTCCGGCCATGCCGGGCATAGAGCGGATGGAACCCGCAGCCGCCGAGCGCGAGCGCCGCGCCGACGAGCAGAACCCGGCTACACCACCACATTGACGACCCGGTTGGGCACGATGATGACCTTGCGGGGCGCGCGGCCATCGAGGTGCCGCGTCACCGCTGGCAGCGCAAGCGCGGCGCTCTCCGCCGCCGCCCTCTCGCTGTCGCGCGGCAGCTCGAGGGTGCCGCGCAGCTTGCCGTTGACCTGAACCGCGATGGTGACGCTCTCCTCCGCCACCAGCGCCGGGTCCGCCCTGGGCCAGCGCTGATCGGCGAGCAGCGTGTCGTGGCCAAGCGCATGCCAGAGCGCCTCGGCGAGGTGCGGCATCATCGGCGCGACGAGGTTGCAGAGCACCTCGAGGGCCTCACGCCGCGCGAGCCTGGCGGCGTCGTCGGTGCCCTCGAAATCCTCGATGGCGTTCGAGAGCTCGCGGATCCGCGCTACCGCGCTATTGAACCGGAACGTGTCGAGACAGCGCGTCACCTCGAAGATCGCCCGGTGCGTCTCCTGGCGCATCGCCTTGACGCCGTCGTCGCCCAGCGTCTCGGCAGGCGCGTTCGCGCCCCGCTCCGCGATCGGCCGCGTGCCCTCGGTCACCAGAGTCCAGAGCCGGTTCACGTAGCGCCACACGCCCTTGATGCCGGCGTCCGTCCACTCGAGATCGCGCTCGGGCGGGCTGTCCGACATCAGGAAGAGCCGCGCAGTGTCGGCGCCATATTCGGCGATCACGGATTCGAGCCCGACCACGTTCTTGCGCGATTTGCTCATCTTCTCGAGCCGGCCGACCTGGACCGGCCGGCCCTTGGCGTCGACGATCGAGCCGTCCTCCTTCTCGGTCACCTCGTCCGGAAACAGCCACTCGCCGTCCGCGTCCTGGTAGGTCGCGTGGCACACCATGCCCTGGGTGAAGAGCCCCGCGAACGGCTCCTTCAAGTCGAGATAGCCGCACTCCGTCAGCGCGCGGGTGAAGAAGCGGGAGTAGAGCAGATGCAGCACCGCGTGCTCGACGCCGCCGATGTATTGGTCGACCGGCATCCAGTAGTCGACGTCCTTGCGGTCGAACGCGGCCGCGGCGCGCGGCGAGCAGAAGCGCAGGAAGTACCATGAGGACTCGAAGAACGTATCGAAGGTGTCCGTCTCGCGCCGAGCGGGCGCCCCGCACTTGGGACAGGCGACGTGCTTCCAGGTCGGATGGTGGTCGAGCGGGTTGCCGGGCTTGTCGAAGCTCACGTCGTCCGGCAGCAGCACCGGGAGGTCGCGCTCGGGCACCGGCACGATGCCGCAGGTGCCGCAGTGCACGACTGGAATCGGGCAGCCCCAATAGCGCTGGCGCGAGACACCCCAGTCGCGCAGACGATAGGTGATGCTGGATTTGCCCGCGCCGATCTGCTCCAGCCGGTCGATCACCGCGCGCTTCGCCGCCTCGACCTCGAGGCCGTTCAGGAAATCCGAGTTGATGATCGTGCCGTCCTCGACATAGGCGGTGTCGGCGATGGCGAAGGTGGCGGCATCGGCGCCCGGGGGCAACACCACCGGCTTTACCGGCAGCCCGTATTTCCGCGCGAAATCGAGATCGCGCTGATCGTGGCCGGGGCAGCCGAAGATGGCGCCGGTGCCGTACTCCATCAGCACGAAATTCGCGACATAGACCGGCAGCTCCCAGCCCGCGACCAGCGGGTGCAGCGCCTTGAGACCGGTCAAGTAGCCGCGCTTCTCCGCGGTCTCCAGCACCGCCTCGCTGGTGCCCATGCGGTTGCACTCGGCGATGAACTCATGGAGCTTCGGGTCGCGGCCCGCGAGCTCCAGCGCCAGCGGATGGTTCGGCGAGAGCGCCATGAAGGAGGCGCCGTAGAGCGTGTCGGGCCGGGTCGTGAAGATCTCGAACTTCTCGCCGCGACCCTTGAGCCCGAAGAACACCCGCGCGCCCTCGGAGCGGCCGATCCAGTTCTCCTGCATCAGCCGCACCCGCTCGGGCCAGCGGTCGAGCGTCTTGATGGTCTCGAGGAGGTCGTCGGAATAGGCGGTGATGCGCAGGTTCCATTGCGCGAGCAGGCGTTTCTCGACCAGCGCGCCCGAGCGCCAGCCGCGGCCGTCGATCACCTGCTCGTTGGCGAGCACGGTGTTCTCCTCCGGGTCCCAATTGACCCAGGACTCCTTCCGGTAGGCGAGACCCGCCTTCAGGAAATCCAGGAACATCTTCTGCTCGTGCTTGTAATAGAGCGGGTGGCAGGTCGCGATCTCGCGCCGCCAGTCGTAGCTCACGCCCATGCGCTGGAGCTGCGCGCGCATGGTGGCGATGTTCTCGTAGGTCCAGGTCTTCGGATGCACCTTGCCGGCGATGGCGGCGTTCTCCGCCGGCAGCCCGAAGGCGTCCCAGCCCATGGGATGCAGCACGTTGTAGCCCTGCGCGCGCTTGTAGCGCGCCACCACGTCGCCCATGGTGTAGTTGCGGACGTGGCCGACGTGGAGCTTCCCGGAGGGATAGGGAAACATCTCCAGCACGTAGTATTTCGGCTTGGCCGGGTTGGTCGCGACCTCGAAGGTGCGGCCCTCCCGCCAGATCTTCTGCCACGTCTCTTCGGTTTCTTGAGCGTTGTAACGCGCCATCGCGCGGTCTGGTGCTCCCGGTATCGATCCCGCGCGGCCGGCGGCGGTCTTATTGCTGGTTGGCGACCGCGCTCAGGCGGATCTGGCGCGCGCGCGTCAGGATGGCGTTCTCGAGGTCGGTCGCGGTGTTCGCGTCGACCGCCGCCTCGTTCCACTGTCCCGCCACGTCCTTTTTCTGATGGAACACGCTGGCGCGCACGCCGTCGGCGCGGAGGTCGCGGCCAAGGATGAACACGTTCACCTTGAAGCGCTCGTCCGGCGTATCCGGCGGGCTGTACCAGTCGGTGATGATCACGCCGCCGAAGGGATCGGCGGAAGCGAGCGGCATGAAGCTCACGGTGTCGAGCGAGGCGCGCCAGAGGAAGCTATTCACGCCGACGCCGCCGCCGCCGCCCTGGTCCTTCCCGCCGGCCCCGAACAGTGTCGCCATCAGCGCGAAGCTCGAGGCATCGTTGTCGCTCTGGATCCTCGGATTGAAATCGCGCGGATCCATCTTGCCGGGATCCGTGTGGTAGGGGTTGCTGGTGGTGCTCTGTGTCTGGGTATCACCGCTCTCCGACTTGCTGCCGCCAAACATGCCGCAGCCCGCCACCGACAGCGCTGCCGCCACCACGCAGCCCACGATCCTGAACGACATCGGCCCTGCTCCCAGATACGCCCCGGCGACCCCCCGAGGAGGCGCATCGTACACCGGAGCAACGCGAAATTCCGCTAGTTCTTGCGCCCGCGCCGCTGCGTCGCGGGCGAGGCTTGACGGCCCCCGAGGCAGCCGCCAAGGTCTCGGCATGACTGAGCAAGCCATTGATTTGCAAGCGGGCCTGGCCGCGCGGCTGGTCGCCGTGAAAGATCGCATCGCGGCCGCGGCGCGCGCCGTGGGGCGCGATGCCGCGGATATCACGCTGGTTGCGGTCAGCAAGACTCATGACGCCGCCGTCATCTCGGCGGCACTCGCAGCCGGCCAACGCATCTTTGGCGAGAACCGCGTGCAGGAGGCGCAGGCCAAGTACCCCGGCCTCAAGGCGGCGCATCCCGACTTGGTGCTGCACCTGATCGGACCGCTGCAGACCAACAAGGTCAAGGACGCGATGGCGCTCTTCGACGTGATCGAGAGCGTCGACCGCCCGAAGCTCGCGGACGCGCTCGCGCGCGAGATGGAGCGCACGGGCCGGCGGCCCCGCTGCTTCGTCCAGGTCAACACCGGCGAAGAGCCGCAGAAGGCGGGCGTACTGCCCGCCGCGGCGGACGCCTTCATCGCGGAATGCCGCGAGCGCTGGCGGCTCCCGGTCGAGGGCCTCATGTGCATCCCGCCCCTCGATCAGGAGCCCTCGCCGCATTTCGCGCTCCTGCGCGAGATGGCGCGGCGCCACGGGTTGCCGGCGCTCAGCATGGGCATGAGCGCCGACTACGAGATCGCGATCCGCCTCGGCGCCACGCATGTGCGCGTCGGCACCGCGATATTCGGAGAGCGGCCCAAGCCCTAGAGCAAGATCGGATCAGGTCGAATCGACCTGATCCGTGAATCTTGCTCTCGACTCAGGCTCTAGTGATCGGCGACGCGGCTCGCGCAGAGAGTCCAGCCCTGCATCTCCTCGTCGGCGGTCGGCGGCGTCTTGCGCATCAGCGCGACCGGCGACAGGCCGGGGTTCTTGCGCAGGCGCTCCGCGATCTCGTCGATCGTGAGGCCGCCGGGCTTCTCGGGTGGTGCCAGCTCCGCGAGCTGCTGCCGGCAGAAGCGGGCGCAGGAGCCCAGGCCCTTCTCGTCGCAATGACCGGCAATCGCATTCATCGCCGCCGCGACCTCCTCCGGGTGATCGAAGTCCGGCAGCTGCTGCCAGGGCTCGGGATTGTCCGCGCCGTCTTTGAATAGCTGCAAGGCCGGCCCGATGAATCCCGGTGGCCAGGGCCGCCTGGTCGACGCCACCACCGGCGGCGGGTCGATGGTAATCGCCAACACCTCCGCGAGCGGCCGCGGATGCCACGCGTCCGCGAGCTTCTTCGCCTGCTCGAGCTCGGCCGAGGTCATGTTCGCCTCGATGCTGTGGCGAATGTTCGGGTTGTCGTGGAAGGGCGAGCGCGCGGCGATGCGGAACCACATGTCCGCCTGGATCGGATCGGGTGCGATCACCGTGCGCCCGTTCACGGTCGCACCATCGCGCAGCAAGGTGCTGAGCGCCTCCTGCGATCGCGCCGCGTCGAGGAGCGACGCGCGCACCAGCCAGCGATAAGCCTCGGCGGGATTCTGCATCGCCGGGTCGGGGGTGTGGAGATAGAGCGACCCCAACTGCTCCATCGCCTCGAGATTGCCGTGCCGAGCCGAGATCCCCATCCAACGGAAACCCTGATGGGTATCGAGCGGAATGCCGGGTGCGCCGAGCAGGTAGAGATCGCCCAGGTCCTGCTCGGCGAGCGCTGAGCCCTTGTCCGCGGCGCGCTGCAACAGGGCCAGCGCCTCCCGCGGATTGCGCGGACCGCCGCGGCCGTAGATCGTCATGTCCGCGAGCGCGCGCATCGCGTCGGTGTCGCCGGCCTCGGATGCAGCTCGCATCGCCGCCGCGATCTTTCCCTCGTCGGCCTCGATCGCCTGGCCCTCGTGGCGCCGGTGGTTGAGCTCGAGCGCCGAGGGAACGTCCCCCTGCTCGGCGGCGCGCCCATACCAGCCCGTCGCCGCCTGGATATCGCGCGGCAGGCCGTCGCCGTGGTCGAGCCGCTTCGCCATCTCGACTTGCGCCGCCCGGTCGCCATCGACCGCGCGCCGCAGGACCAGGAACGCGCCGTTATCGATCGGGCAGCGGATATAGATCATGCAGCCGAACCGCATGTCCTTGACGGCTTGCGCGGCGTGGGCGGGTCCGTACTCGCCCTCGGCGCGCGCCGGGGTCGTCGCGGCGAGCGCGGCAAGAAGACTGAGTCCGAGTAGCGCCGCCCGCGTGAGCAATCGTGCGTCCTTCGTGGTTCGACGAGCGCTCACCATGAGGGCGCATCGCTTGCTCAGGATGAGGTCTTTTCTTTCCTGCATATCCAAATCCCCCGCATCCTGAGCAAGGGCCGACAGGCCCGCGTCGAAGGACGCACCATGATGGCCGCGCCCTCTTAATCCCGCACCACCACCCGCGATCTGGCGTCGGCCTCCTCGAGGACCGTGAGCAGGTCCTCGAGCGCCAGCGCGATGCAGCCCTCGGTGCCGGGGTAGTTCGGCCGCGCCACGTGCAGGAAGATCGCGCTGCCGAGGCCGGGCACCACGGGATCGTCGTTGTAACCCAGCGGCGCCACCAGGTCGTAGACGTGGTCCTCGCGCCAGAGCCGCTCGGCGCTCGCGGCATAGGGCAGCCGCACACGGCGGTTGTAGCGGGGATCATCTGCCGCGTCGCACCAGCCGTCCTCGGGCTCGAGCGCGCGGAACGGCAGCCGCGTGCGCGGAATTGCGATCCGGTCGGGCCGGTAGAGCACCTCGCGCAGCAGGAACTCGCCGGAAGGTGTGGCGTGGTCGCCCTCGCGCTTGCGGCGCGAGATCCCCGCGCGCCCCAGCGCCGCCCGGAACACGTGCGCGCCCCATGCCGCGCAGCCGTCGCCGTCCACCACCAAGTCCATCGCCGCCGGTATAGCGCGGAGCGCCACCCGGACGCTATGGGCTGACGCTCAGGTCGACCCGGGCGCCGCGCGCGGCGGCCCGGTCAGGCCGCCACCGGCTGAGCGCCCGAGGTGTCGGTGCGCCGGGCCTTCCGGATCGCGATCGCGAGGACCGCCGCCACCAGGCACGCAATGCCGGCGGTGTAGAAGGCCGGGAGGTAGGTCGAGAGCTCCGAGCGGGTGAACCCCGCGCCGAACGCGGCGACCGCCGCGCCCACCTGATGCGCCGCGAACACCCAGCCGAAGATCAGGCCCGCCTTCTCCCGCCCGAAGGTGGCGCCGGCGAGCTTGACCGTCGGCGGCACGGTCGCGATCCAGTCGAGGCCGTAGAACAGCGCGAACAGGCTGAGGCCATAGATCGTGAAGCTCGAGGACGGCAGATAGATCAGCGAGAGGCCGCGGAGCCCGTAATACCAGAACAGGAGCCAGCGGTTGTCGAACCGGTCGGAGAGCCAGCCCGAGAGGATCGTGCCCACGATGTCGAAGGCGCCCATCATCGCGAGCGCCGAGGCGGCCGCGACCTGCGGCATGCCGAAATCCGCGCAGAGCGCGATGAAATGCGTCTGGACGAGCCCGTTGGTGCTGAGGCCGCAGATGAAGAAGGTCGCGGCCAGGATCCAGAAGGTCGAGGAGCGCGAGCCCTCGCGAAAGGCGCCAAGCGCAACCGCGATCGCGGGCTTGGCCGGCGCCGCGGCGGTCATTGGCCCTGTCTCGCCGTAGGGCAGCAGCCCGACGTCCGAGGGCCGGTCGCGCATGAATAGAAGGACGAGCAGTGCTGCGATGGCGAGCCCCGCGATCGACGGCACCAGCGCGGTGCGCCAGCTCACGTGCTCGACGAGCCAGGCCGCGAGCGGCAGGAACGCCAGCTGGCCCGTGGAGGC
Organism: Allostellaceae bacterium; assembly: GCA_035263705.1. GTDB lineage: Bacteria > Pseudomonadota > Alphaproteobacteria > ATCC43930 > CGMCC-115725 > DASZHJ01. Next base: position 5,940 of record DATFRA010000142.1, on the reverse strand, counting down.
GCTCGCGGTCATCAAGCCCAGTACCAGGCCGCGATGCCGGGTGAACCACCGGCTCGAGACGATGGCGCCCAGCACCAGCGCCGTCAGCCCGGTGCCGATGCCGACGACCACGCCCCAGAGCATGAACAGCTGCCAGAGCTGGGTCATGAGCGTGGCGCCGAGCAGGCCCGCCGCGATGAGCGCCACCGCGGTCAGCACGATGTTGCGCACGCCATAGCGCTCGATGAGCGCGGCGGCGAACGGCCCCATGAGTCCGAACAAGACGAGCCGCACCGCGAGCGCGCTCGAGATGCCGCCGACGTCCCAGCCGAATTCCTTGGCGAGGGGCAGGATCAAGGCGCCGGGCAGGCCGACGGCACCCGAGGTCGCGAGCATGGTGAGGAAGGCGACCGCCGCGACGACCCAGCCGTAATGGATGTTCCGCTGGGCGAGACGCTTGGCGACTAGGTTGGCGAGCATGACGACCCCTTGATGAATCCGAGACCGAGCAGTATGATGATAGCCATCATCATTGAATGATGATATAGATCATCATTAGATCGAGGCTGCGCCGACGGAAGGGCTGCCATGCGCATCAGCAAGGAGGAGGCGGAGGCGAACCGGGGCCGGGTACTCGCCGCCGCCGCGCGCCTGTTCCGCGAGAAGGGCGTCGACGGCATCGGCGTCGCGGATCTCATGCGGGAGGCCGGCCTCACCCACGGCGGCTTCTACAACCACTTCCAGTCGAAGGAGGAGCTTGCGGCGGCGGCCTTCGGCGCCGCCTTCGCCGCGGCGATCGAGGGACTCCAGAGCAGGCTCGCGAAAGCCGGACCGCGCGGCCGGCGAAAGGCGCTCGCGCACTATGTCGAGCGGTACCTCGCGCGCGAGACCCGCGACCGGCCGGCCCTCTCCTGCCCGATGGCAACGCTCGGGACGGACGCGGTGCGCCACGGCGCGGCGGTCAAGGCAGAGTTCGCGGCGGGCGTGCGCCGTTATCTCGACCTCTTCGCCGAACTCATGCCGTCGACAGGCGCGAGGCGGCGCCGAGAAGGCGTCGCCACGCTCTCGACGCTAATCGGCGCCCTCACCCTCTCGCGCGCGTGCGCCGGTGCCGACGACGCGCTCGCCGACGAGGTGCTCGCCGTCGTGCGCGACGAGCTGACCCAGCGGAAGAGGTCACGCGGCTAGCGCCCTGCGCCCTTCGACACGCGCCCTACGGGCGCGCGCTCAGGGTGAGGCGCTTTCCTTTGTGCAGTTCCGAAACCTCCTCATCCTGAGCGCACTCGCGCAGCGAGTGTGTCGAAGGACGCACGGTTTCGGTGCAATGGAGGCTACAACAAGTGTCCGCTGCGCGTGGCCTTGGTGCGCAGGTAGCGCTCGTTGTGGTCGTTCGCGGGGAAGATGTGCGGCACGCGCTCGATCACGGCGATGCCGCACCGGGTGAGCGCCGCCACCTTCTCGGGGTTGTTGGTGAGGAGCCGTACGCGGGAGATGCCGAGCTGGCGCAGCATCTCCGCCGCCGGCAGATAGACCCGCTCGTCCGCGTCGAAGCCCAGCTGCTCGTTGGCGTCGACCGTGTCGAAGCCGGCGTCCTGCAGCTGGTAGGCGCGGAGCTTGTTGACGAGGCCGATGCCGCGACCCTCTTGCGCCAGATAGAGCAGCACGCCGCTGCCGGCGCGGGCGATCTCGGCGATGGCGCCGCGCAGCTGGTCGCCGCAGTCGCAGCGCAGGCTGCCGAGCAGGTCGCCGGTGAAGCATTCGGAGTGGAGCCGCGTCAGCACGGGCTCGCTGGGATCGGGATCGCCGATCAGCAGCGCCAGGTGCTCGAGCCCGCCGTCGCTCGGGCGGAACGCGATGATGCGGGTGTTCTCGGCCTCGCGGAGCGGCACCCGCGCCTCGCTCACGGCCGCGAGGGAGCGCGCGCCCGAGGCCTGGTAATCCAGCACATGGGCGCCGTCGACGACCAGGATCGCCTCGCTCTTGGTGAGGCGCTGGACGGCGAAGCGGTCGACGACCGCGATCACCGCCGCCGGCAAGAGCCGCGCGAGTTTCGCAAGCTCCACCGCGGCGTCGGCCGCCGTCCGGGTGGTCGCCTCGACCACCGCGACCGGCAGGCGCTGCGTCTCGGGTGTTGCGGGATCCGCGAGGTCGCTGAGGAGCGCCGCCGGGGTGCCCGTGGGCACCGCCAGCAGCACGCTGCCGCCGGGCGCGCTCGGCGCCTGGGCCAAACCCAGCACCGCCGCGCGCCGCCGGGTGATCGCGAGCGACACGGGGGTGCCGGCGAGCGCTTTCAAACGCTCGAGCACACCGTCGGTCACGGATTCCGCGGCGGCAACCAGCAAGGCCGTGTCGGGTGTGCGCAGCACCACGACGCCGCCGCGGCGCAGGTCCGTCACCGCGCGGTCGATCTCGATCAAGGGCTGGGTGTCGGCTCCCGCGCCTTTTGGTTGCGTCAGCACCGGCTCGATCCTCACGGCGATCCTATCCTCAAACGATCGACCACAGCCCCGCGTTCCCCGCACGTCACGTGTTCGTTAAGGCCGTGGCCGCCTGCCGCCGGAGCAGCCAAACAGTGTCCACGGCGAAGGAATAAACCAGGGCCAATACACCCGCCCCGGCCAAAACACCAGCCACGGTGGGGGGCACCGCCGGGACCAGCCCCACGGCCAGCGCAACCCCGGTCGCGACGCACAACGCCTTGCGCCGGAAGCTTGGTGGCAACGGTGCGGCGAGCACCGGCCAAATCGCGCCCGCCGCGACAAAACCATAGCGCAGGACACCCGCCAATAGGACCCAAGGCCCGGTCCGTCCGCCTGCCAGGACCGCGAGCGACAGCCCCAGCATCAGCAGCGCATCCGCCTCCATATCGAACCGCGCACCGAAAGCGCTGGCGAGCCGTCCGCGCCGCGCAAGCCATCCATCGATGCCATCGAGGATCAGGGCCAACAACGCGCCGACCGGCACGGCCCAGGCCCAGGGATCGCCGACCTCGCCGGGGCTCGCCAGCAGCCCGCTCCCGGTCGCGAGCGCCTCGAGCGCCAGCCCGGTGACCAAGGCCGCAAGGCCCGCCCGCAACAGCGTCACGAGATTGGCGGATCCAAAGCGGCGCGGCCCATCGGGCCCGGCGATCGCGCGGAGGACCAAAAAGGCCACGGCGGCATAGACGCTGGCGGCCACAACCGCGGCGGTTGTCCCGGCGCGGCCCGCGCCAGCGATCCCCAGCAGCGCCAAGGCGCCGACGAGGCCGATCAGCCCCACCGCTCGACCTGCCTCGGTCCGGGCCAATCGCAGTGACGATGCTTCTGGTCGCAACAATCACGTCCCCGTGAGCCCGAGCTCGGGCGCTCGCTGGGCTCGTTATCCCGTCGACAGGGTGCGCCCGGCAGTGTATCGGGGACCACGGATCGAACGGATTTATTGCGCCGACAATGCCGTCAAATCTGCGCGATCACAAGCGAGCGGCGCCTACGGTGGCGGCAGCCTGGGACTCTATTGTCGCGCTGCGGCGGCGCGGACGGCGGCATGCGCTGGGCTTCCCAATGGAGTTCTCCGTGGGCGACGCGCTGCTGACCGTCGCGCGCGGCGGCGGCTGGCGTCTCGAGCCGGAGCCCGCGCCCGATATTGCGGAGTTGCTCGCGCTCTACCTGCCCCTCGCGGTCGTGTCCCACGGCCGCGGCTTCGTGCTGGCGCATCTGGCGCAGAGCCTCGACGGCCGCATCGCGACCGTCGGCGGCGAGTCTCAGTGGCTGACTGGCGCCGCGGACCAGTGTCATACGCACCGCCTCCGTGCGCTCGCCGACGCCGTGATCGTCGGCGCCGGCACGGTTCGGCAGGACAATCCGCGCCTCACGGTCCGGCATTGCACAGGTGACCAGCCCGTGCGGGTGGTGCTCGATCCGCACCTTGCTTTGCCGGCGGATCGCGACGTGTTCCGCGACGGCGCGGCGGAGACGCTGGTGCTGGCGGCGGCGGACCGCGTGGGCACCGCCACAAAAGTCGGCAATGCCGAAATCGTGCCGCTGCCCAGCGACGGCAAGCGGCTGGCGCCTTCGGCGATCCGCGCCGCGCTGGCGCGCCGCGGACTCCACTGGCTCTATGTCGAGGGCGGCGGCGTCACGGTCTCGCGTTTCCTCGCCGCGGGCGCGCTCGACCGTCTGCAGATCGCGCTCGCGCCGGTGATCCTCGGCTCCGGCCGACCGAGCCTGCAGCTTCCGGAGATTCAGGCGCTCGCCGGCGCGCTGCGGCCGCGCGTCCGGCACCTTTCGCTCGGCGGCGACCTGCTCGTCGACTGCATTTTTCATGACTGAGACCGCCCGGGCATTCTGGGTGGCGGAGCCTGGCCGGGGCGAGATCCGCTCGGCGGAGCTTCCGGACCCCGGCCGCGGCGACGTGCGCATCGCCACGGCCGCGAGCGGCATCAGCCGGGGCACCGAGAGCCTGGTGTTCCAGGGCCGCGTGCCCGCGAGCGAGCGCCAGCGCATGCGGTGTCCCTTCCAGGAGGGCGATTTCCCCGCGCCGGTGAAATACGGCTACGCCTCGGTCGGCGTGGTGGACGCGCTCGGCGCGGAAGCGCCGGCGGAGCTGCTCGGCCGGCGCGTATTCTGCCTCTACCCGCACCAGGACCGCTACGTGGTGCCGACGAGCGCCGTGCTGCCGGTGCCGGCGGCAGTGCCGGACCGGCGCGCGGTGCTCGCGGCCAACATGGAGACCGCGGTGAACGCGCATTGGGACGCGGGCTTGCGCATCGGCGATCGCGTCTCGGTGGTGGGGGCGGGCGTCGTGGGCGCGCTGGTCGCGGCGCTGGCGGCGCGCATCCCCGGCACGACCGTGGAGATCGTCGATATCGATCCGCGCCGCGCGGCCCTCGCCGAGGCGCTCGGCTGCCGGTTCGCCTTGCCGGACAAGGCCCACGGCGAGGCCGATGTGGTGTTCCACGCCAGCGGCACCGAGGCCGGTCTCGTCACCGCCCTCGGCCTCGCGGGCTTCGAGGCGTGGGTGGTCGAGGTCAGCTGGTATGGCGACAAGCCCGTTGCCATGCCGCTCGGCGAGGCCTTTCACGCGCGGCGCCTGTGCCTGGTCTCCTCGCAGGTCGGCTCGGTCGCAACAGCGCGCCGCGCGCGCCGCAGCCAGCGCGAGCGTCTCGCCCTGGCGCTCGATCTCCTCGCCGACAATGTCTTCGATCGCCTGCTCACCGGCGAGAGCCGCTTCGAGGCCCTGCCCGACACCATGGCCCGCCTCGCCTCCGCGCCCGACGGCGCGCTCTGCGAGGTGGTGCGGTACTAGGGCGTGAACTCATAAACATGCCCTGAGTCCGCTTCGGAACCGTAAGCGGCCTCGCTCGTCGAAGGAGGCATTTCCGAAAAGTGCCATAAGCGGAATCCGGTACCCGACCATCGCTTGGAAATTCTCCGGCTGTGGGGAGGGTGGGGTGTGCCGCTACTGCCAGCGCCAGAATGCCGCGCTCTCGGTCTCGACCGCAGCGCGGTCGAGGCCGATGTCGTGGAGCTGGCGATCGTCGAGGCTGGCAAGAAAGCGCCGGTCGTGCGCGTAGGCGCGTTCGCGCCGGATCCAGCGGAGGAAGGGCGGGTGCGGCCACCAGGCTCCGATCTCCGCAGGCATGTCCGGCCATGCGCCGACCTCGCCATATCGCCGCGCGACGCCCGCGCGTGCGACCCAGACCCCGGTCCCAAAGCCGATGCCGGCACTCGTGAGCAGCGCCACCAGAAACCCGATGCGATCCATTCCCGCCTCTCGCGGTTCCAGAATGCCGCCAGTCTCCATGAAGGAGTCTTGGAAATATACTCACTAGTCGGTATACCCTGATCATGACCAAAGACTCATCGGAAACTCGCAGACGCCTGATTGCGGCAGCCGACGGCCTTTTCTACCGCCAGGGCATTCGGGCCGTTGGGGTCGACGCCGTCGCCGAGGCGGCCGGCGTGACCAAGCGCACGCTCTATT